>JBBRGO010000036.1:0-18442 GCA_038224055.1 Actinomycetales bacterium | reverse complement strand
AAGGAGTACGTCCCCGGGATTCCACCCATCGCCTGCCTCCACGCAATCCGTGTTGCACAGACGATCTGAAGCCAAGCGCTGCCCGGCGGGCGAAAGTGCCCACTCGACGGGCCGCGCGTCAGCCGACAAGGCAGCCGCCGGTCGAGACGGCCCGGTTCGACGAGGCCTTCTGCAGCACTGGCCGCGTCTCGCCGAGCGTGAGGGCGTAGCCGGTGCTGTCGTCCTCCAGGGACTTGGCGAAGACGACCCCGACGACGTGGCCGGCGTCGTCGAGCAGCGGCCCCCCGGAGTTCCCCGGCTGGACCCGCGCGTTGAGGGAGTAGATCTCGCGGACGACGCGGTCGGTGCCGTAGATGTCGAGGCCGCGCGCATCGAGCATCTCTCGCACCCGGGCGGACGCGACCCGGTAGGGCCCGTCGAGCGGGTATCCCGGCACGGCGGCCGAGTCCCCGCGCACGAGGTCCTCCCCGAGCTGCAGCGGCGCCGCGTCGAGGCCGTCGACGCGGATGACGGCGAGGTCGCGGGCGGGGTCGAAGACGACGACCGTCCCGCGGAGGACCTGGTCGCGGCTCTGGACCTGGACCTGGTCGGCGCCGGCGACGACGTGGGCGTTGGTCACGACGCGGTCATCCCTCACGACCCAACCGGTGCCCTCCTGGCCCCGCTGGCAGGCGGCGGAGGCGGTGGTGACCTTGACGACCGAGGCCGCGGCCCGGTCGACAGCGGCCGAGCGGGAGGTGGCCGGGTCCGGCGCCTGGACCGGGCTGATCGGCTCGGGGTCGAGACCGCGGAACACCTGGGGGAAGCCCTGGCTCGAGAGGAAGCCCCGGAAACCGGCGAAGATCTCCCCCGCCCCCTCGGGCACGACGGAGTTGACGGTGCGCAGCACCCGCGACTCCGACATCGCCCTGGCCAACGAGGCGTTGCCCGCGGTCCGCAGGGCCGCGCCGAGGAACCAGACGATGAGCGACGCGGCGAGGACGACGACCACCCCACCGAGGACCGCGTCGAGACTCCGCCACGGGGTGCGCCCCAGCCGTCGGCGGATGGTCTGCCCGATGAGCCCGCCGAGGTACTGACCGAGCCAGCCCAGCACGACGACCCCGACGATGAGGGCGAACACCCGGGTCCGGGTGTCGTTGGCGACGGAGTCCCACCGCGCGAGCATCCGCGGCAGCTGCCAGACGGCGACCATGGCGAAGAGGAAGAACCCGGCGAGGGAGAACACGCTGGAGATGAAGCCGCGTCGGTAGCCCGACACGCCGTAGGCGAGCAGGACGAGGACGAGGACGACGTCGAGGACGAGCCCGCCGGTCACGAGCGGCTCCCGCCGAGGTAGCGCTCCGGCAGCGGTCGCCGCAGCGTGCCGTCCCACGCCTGAGCGATCCCCCCGAGGTCGAGCACCCGGCTGAGCAGACCCGCCGTGAAGCCCCAGAGCAGGAGGTGGTCGAGGTCGAAGGCCGGTCCGGTAAAACCGCTCGGGTGCGTCACGGTGAACCGCGAGGCCGGGTCGAGCAGGTGCGAGACGGGCACCGACATCACGTCGTGGACCTCGGCGGTGTCGCGGACCGACACCGGGGAGGGGTCCGACCACCAGCCGAGGACCGGCGCCACGACGAACCGCGAAGGCGGCAGGTAGAGGGAGGGCAGGACGGCGAGCACCTCGACGCCGGACGGCTCGAGGCCGGTCTCCTCCTGCGCCTCGCGCAGCGCCGTCGCCACGAGGTCGTCGTCCTCGGGGTCGCGGGCGCCGCCGGGGAAGGCGATCTGGGCCGGGTGGGAACGCATGTCATGAGAACGCTCGAGGAGCAGCACGTGCTCCCCGGGCGTCGTCGACCCCTCGGGCGGCGGGCCGAAGAGGATGAGCACGGCCGACTCGCGGCCCCCCTCGTCGGGCGGCAGGAACCGGGAGAACCACTCCGGGTCGGTCGTCGGCAGCCGCTCGGTGACGGTGTCGAGCCACCGGGGACGCCGGACACCGCCTCGCCCGGGGGCGATGCTCCCGGAGTGACCGGCATACGCGATCGGGCTCGGGACGGGTCCGGCGCTCGTCACTTCGGCGCCAGTTCGTACTTGAGGAGCTTCGCCGCCTTCTCCGGGTCGGTCTCTCCGATGCCGTAGCTCGGGCACCAGCGCGCGATGGGGCAGGCGCCGCAGGCGGGCTTCTTCGCGTGACAGGTGCGGCGGCCGTGGAAGATGACGACGTGGCTGAGCATCGTCCAGTCCTTGCGGGGGAAGAGCGCCCCGACGGCGTGCTCGACCTTGACCGGGTCCTCCTCCGCCGTCCAGCCGAAGCGCCGCGAGAGCCGGCCGAAGTGGGTGTCCACGGTGATCCCCGGGACGCCGAACGCGTTGCCGAGCACGACGTTCGCCGTCTTGCGACCCACGCCGGGCAGCGTGACGAGGTCCTTGAGCCGGTGCGGCACCTCGCCCTCGAAGCGCTCGACGAGCGCCGTGCCGAGCTTGATCAGCGAGTCCGTCTTGGCGCGGTAGAAGCCCGTCGGCTGGACGACCGTCTCGAGCTCGATGCGGTCGGCCGCGGCGTAGTCGGCGGCGGTCCGATACTTCGCGAAGACGATCGGGGTGACCTTGTTGACGCCGACATCCGTCGTCTGGGCGGAGAGCACGGTCGCGACGAGCAGCTCGAGCGGCGTCGCGAAGTCGAGCTCGCAGTGCGCGTAGGGGTAGCGGTCGTGCAGGGAGCGGTACATCTTCCGCGCACGACGCGTCGTCGCGACGGGGCTCTCGTCGCGGCTCAGGGGGGCGCTGGCAGACACAGACGACACTGTATGCCGCTCACCTCGGTGACGCGGTCGCCCTCGGGCCGCTCCTCGCCGCCACCGGCACCCAACCGTGACCGTGTGACCGTCACGGGGCCCGGAGGCTCCCCTGCCGCACGCGGGGCATGACACACTGGGCCCCGTGGATCTCGATGTGGTGAGGCGCGCGCCCCTTTTTCAGGCTCTCGACGACGAGGACGCCGCTGCCCTGCAGTCGGAGATGAGTCCGTCGCGCATGGAGCGCGGAGACGTCCTCTTCCACGAGGGCGACCGCGGCGACACCCTCTACGTCATCGGCGAGGGCAAGGTGAAGCTCGGACGCACGAGCGCCGACGGACGCGAGAACCTCGTGGCGATCCTCGGCCCCGGTGAGATGTTCGGTGAGCTCAGCCTCTTCGACCCCGGCCCCCGCACGATGACCGCGACGGCCATCGCCGAGACGCAGCTGCTCGGGCTGCGCAACGACTCCCTCACCGGCCTGCTGTCCGGACGGCCCGAGGTCTCCAAGGCGCTCCTCGCCGCGCTGGCCCAGCGGCTGCGCCGCACCAACGCCCACCTCGCCGACCTCGTCTTCACCGACGTCCCCGGCCGGGTGGCCAAGGCGCTGCTCGAGCTCTCCGAGCGCTTCGGCCGTCCCGTCGAGGGCGGGATCATGGTGTCGCACGACCTCACCCAGGAGGAGCTCGCGCAGCTCGTCGGGGCCTCCCGTGAGACGGTCAACAAGGCGCTCGCCGACTTCGCGACACGGGGCTGGTTGCGGCTCGAGGCGCGGGCAGTGCTGCTGACGGACATCGAGCGGCTCAAGCGCCGCGCCCGCTGATCGCCGACGAGAGGCCGGGTCCACCGGGCTTCTCAAGTCGGCTTCTCAGGGCGTCGCGAACGACCAGCCGTCCGAGCCGTTGACGACGACCCGGTCGGCGAGGTCGGCGGCCGCTGCGACGACGGCCGCGTTGGCCTCGTCGGTCTGCGCGACCCAGGACTCTGCCGCAGCCGGGGCCTTGCCGAAGGTGACGTGACGCTCGACGAGCCGCGACCGACGCACGTCGTCGTCGCCGGTGACGTACCAGACCTCGTCCATGACCCGCCTCGCCCGCGCCCAGTCCGCACCGGGTAGGAGCAGGTAGTTCCCCTCGGTCACGACGACGCGGGCGGCGGGCGGCACCACCATCGCCGCGGCGAGCGGCTGCTCGAGCGTGCGGTCGAACCCGGGCGCGTAGACCCACGTGTCGGGCTCATGGACGAGCCGGTCGAGCAGGGCGGCGTACCCGAGGGCGTCGAACGTGTCCGGCGCTCCCTTGCGCCCCCGTGCGCCGAGCCGGTCGAGCTGGGCGTCGGCGAGGTGGAAGCCGTCCATCGGGACGTGCGCGACCCAGCCTGACCCGTGTCGCGCCACGACTGCCTCGACGAGCGCCTCGGCGAGCGTCGACTTGCCAGACCCCGGCGCCCCGGCGATCCCGAGGACGACCCGCCTGCGGTCCCCCACGAGGCCGACCACCGCCTCGACGAGGCTGCCGGTCCCGCCGGTGCCGCGGACCGTCATGACGGCGAGTGGGTTCGCAGGTAGTCCAGCTGGGCCTGCACGGACATCTCGGCGGCCGGCCACACCGTGCGCGGCACGTCGGCGTAGACCTGCTCCACGACCTCGCGGGCGGTCAGTGCTCCCCCAGCGACGGCACCCCTGACCTGGTCGAGGCGTTTGGCCCGGTGCCGGAGGTAGAAGGCGACGGTGGCTGCCGCGTCCCGGACGACGGGTCCGTGCCCGGCCAGCAGGCTCGTCACCTCGCCGGTCGCGGTGAGCCGTTCGATCCGCTCCAGTGACGCGAGGTAGGCCTCGAGGACACCGTCCGGCCACGCCACGACCGTCGTGCCGCGGCCGAGGACGGTGTCGCCGGTGAGCAGCAGGTCCTCGGCCGGCAGGGCGAACGAGAAGGAGTCACTCGTGTGCCCCGGCGTCTCGACGGCCACGATCTCGAGGCCACCCACGACGATCGTCTCGCCGGGACGGACGTCGTCGTGGCCGCGACCGAAGGCCCGCACCGGAGCGCCGGTGAGCTCGTGGAAGCGGTCGGCGCTCTCGGCGTGGTCGGCGTGGCCGTGCGTGAGCAGGGTGAGGGCGACGCGGCACCCCGAGCGCGTGACGTGGTCGAGCACGGCCCGGAGGTGTCGCTCGTCCAGTGGTCCCGGGTCGATCACGACGACCTCGTCCGAGCCCGGCTCGGCGAGCACCCAGGTGTTGGTCCCATCGAGGGTCATCGGCGACGGGTTGGGGCACAGCACGCAGTGCGCCCGGTCACCGACGGGGCCGCCCGTCCACGTCAGGTCGACCTCGGCGCCCCTCATGACCCGGCTCCACGCTGCCGGAAGGAGATCCGCATGGCCGGCCCGTCCGGGGTGTCGACGACGTCCGGCATCACGAGGGGCAGCTCCGGGTTGTGCGCGACGAACTCGAGGGCGCTCGGGGCGTCCCTGACCTCCTCGACGCAGACCACGGTCGGCGGGAGCATCAGCGCCGACCCCGCGGCATACGCCTCGAGCAGGTCGTCGGGCACGAACCACGCGGCATGGTCGGCCTCGGTGGTGTCGCCGTCGGCGACCTGGTGGCCCGGCATCACGGCCGCGAAGAACCACGTGTCGAAGCGGCGCGGCTCGAAGGTCGGGGTCAACCAGTGGGCCTTGGCGACGACGAGGTCGGACCGCAGCCACAACCCGTGCTCGCGCAGGACCCCGGCCAGCGACAGCTCGCGCGCGACCAGGCCGTCGCGCACTCCCCGCCACCGCGGGCCGCTGACGTCGGCGAGCAGGCCGTCGGGCGTCTCGCTCGCGAGCAGCACGCCGCACTCCTCGAAGACCTCGCGGATCGCGGCCGCGACGTACATCTGGGCCTCCGGCGTGGTGCAGCCGAGTCGAGCCGCCCACTCGGAGGGGTCCGGACCCGTCCACGGCAGGTCAGGCTCGCCGTCGCGGGCGTCGACACCGCCCCCCGGGAAGACCATCGTGCTCGGCGCGAAGGCCATCTGCGCCACCCGGCGCAACAGGAAGACCTCGGTCCCCCGGTCGCCGTCGCGCACGAGCATGACGGTGCTCGCCCGGCGCGGGGTCGCCTCGTCCCACCGCTCCCCCGACAGCCAGCGCGTGGCGGCGTCGCTGATGCCGGGGGTCGTCGTGATCGGGAAGAGGCGCGTCACGTCACGGCCGCCTCAGTCCTCGACGGAGACGACGACCTCGACCTCGACCGGTGCATCGAGCGGCAGCGCCACGACACCCACGGCCGACCGCGCATGGATCCCCTTGTCGCCGAAGGCCTTCACGAAGAGCTCGCTCGCGCCGTTGACGACGACGGGCTGGCCGATGAAGTCCGGCGCCGACGCGACGAACCCGACGACCTTGACGACCCGGGTGACGCGGTCGAGGTCCCCGATCTCGGCCTTGATCGCTGCGATGGCGTTGAGCGCACAGGCCTGCGCCAGGTCCTTGGCGGTCGCGGGGTCGACCTCGGCCCCGACCTTGCCGGTCGCGGTGAGCTTCCCGTCGACCATGGGGAGCTGCCCCGAGGAGAAGACGTAACGCCCGTCGCGGACGGCGGGGACGTAGGCGGCCACGGGCGGCACGACCTCCGGGACGAAGAGGCCGAGCTCGGCCAGGCGGTCCTCGACTGTGGACACCGGGTCAGCCCTTCGGACGCTTAAAGTAGGCGACGAGGCTCGAGCCGTCGGGCCCGTTGACGATCTGGACGAGCTCCCAGCCGTCAGCCCCGAAGTTGTCGAGGATCGCCTTGGTGTTGTGGATCAGCAGAGGGGCGGTCAGGTACTCCCACGTGTTCATGGCCCTCACCCTACTCAGTGCGGCGCCGGCCCTCGCCGCCTGCGGGGCCGGCGTCGGTGACACCATGGCCGGCATGACGAGCAGCGCCAGTAGCGCCCGCGGTGTCGGTGACCTCGAGGGTCCCGCGACCGCGCCACCCGACGCCACCCGGTCCTACGGCGCCGACGCCGCGCAGGTCTACGACGTGCGACGACCCGACCCGGACCGCGCCCGGGACCTCACCGTCCTCGTCGTCCACGGCGGTTTCTGGCGGGCGGCCTACGACCGCCAGCACACCGAGCCGGAGGCCCGGGCCTTCGTCGACGCGGGTTACGACGTCGCCGTGGCCGAGTACCGCCGCGTCGGTATGCCGGGGGGCGGGGTCCCCGGAACCCTCGACGACGTGCGCGCACTCGTCTCCGCCGTGCGCGCCGACCCGGACCTGCCGCACCGGATCGTCCTCGTCGGGCACTCGGCCGGTGGGCACCTCGTGACGTGGGCGGCCAACCAGCCGTGGGCCGACGGTCTGCTCGGCGTCGTCTCCCTCGCCGGTGTGGTCGACCTGCGCGCCGCAGACGGCCTGCACCTCGGCGACGACGCGACGCGGGCCTTCGTCGGGGGGCCGCCGTCGGACACCGGGCCGTGGGACCTCGCAGACCCGATGGCCACGCTGCCCCCGCGGGTCCCGGTCCGCCTCGTCGTCGGCAGCGCGGACGTCGTCGTGCCGCCCGCCGTCTCGGACGGCTACCTGGCGCGCACCGCCGCCGCGCAGGCCGACGTCACGCTCGACGTCGTGCCCGGCGCGGACCACTTCGACCTCATCGACCCGCACTCCCCGGCCTTCGCGCACGTCCTCGCGGCGGTCGCCGACCTGGCCCCCTGAGAGGCTCCCGGCCCCGAGCAGCCCAGCCCCGACCGAGCGGAGACGATGACCGTGCACGCCACGGCACTGCACGACGGCTGGACCCTCACGGCGACGGGTGGGCCGGTGCCGGCGGAGCTCGCCGGGCTGCGGGTGCCGGCCACGGTGCCGGGCTCGGTCCACACCGACCTGCTCGACGCGGGCCTCATCCCCGACCCCTACGTCGGCACCAACGAGGCCGGTCTGGCCTGGCTGCACACCGCCGAGTGGCGCTACGAGCGCCGGGTCACGACACCCTCTCCCGCAGCCGACGAGCGCCTCGACCTCGTCCTCGACGGACTCGACACGGTGGCCACCATCCGGCTCGGGGACACGATCGTCGGGCGGACCCGCAACCAGCACAGGTCATTTCGACTCGATGTCCGCGAGCAGATGTCTCGGGCAGCCGGCGCGAGCCAACGACTCACGATCGACTTCGCCTCGGCCCTTCGCCACGCGCAGGAGGAGGCGGAGCGCATCGGCGCCCGCCCAGCGGCATACCCCCACCCGCTCAACATGGTGCGCAAGATGGCGTGCAGCTTCGGCTGGGACTGGGGTCCCGACCTGCAGACCGCGGGCATCTGGCGACCGGTCCGCCTCGAGCGCTGGCGCGTCGCACGGTTGGCGTCGGTCCGCCCCCTCGTCACGGTCGCGCCCGGGCTCGGAGCCGCCACGGTGACGGTCCACGTCGACCTCGAGCGCTCCGGCCTCGAGCCGGAGAGCTCGCCCGTCCACGTCGTGGCGCGCCTGACGCGGCCCGGCGCGCCGGAGGTGCCCACGGAGCGTCACGTGACCATCGCCCCTCACGCGACGACCGGCACCCTCACCCTCGACGTCGCCGAGCCGGACCTGTGGTGGCCGGTCGGCCACGGTGACCAGCCCCTGCACGACCTCGAGGTCGTGCTCTCCACCACCGACCGGCACGCGGAGCCGGACCGGCTCGACCGCTGGCACCGCCGGATCGGGCTGCGCTCCGTCGAGCTCGACACGAGTGACGACGAGATCGGCACGGCCTTCGTCATCGGCGTCAACGGCAGCCCGGTCTTCGTCAGGGGTGCCAACTGGATCCCCGACGACCACCTGCTCACGCGGATCACGCGCGACCGGCTGGCCCACCGCATCAGCCAGGCGGTCGGAGCCAACCTCAACCTGCTGCGCGTCTGGGGTGGGGGCATCTACGAGTCGGAGGACTTCTACGAGCTCTGCGACGAGGCCGGCCTCATGGTGTGGCAGGACTTCCCGCTGGCCTGCGCCGCCTACCCCGAGGAGGAGCCGCACCGCAGCGAGCTCGAGGCCGAGGCGCGCGAGCACGTCGCCCGGTTGAGCGCCCACCCGAGCCTCGTGCTGTGGAACGGCGGCAACGAGAACCTCTGGGGGTTCGTCGACTGGGGCTGGCCCGAGCAGCTCGCCGGCCGCACGTGGGGTCTGCACTACTACACCGACCTCTTTCCCGCCGTCGTGGCGGAGCTCGACCCCACCAGGCCGTATGCCGCCGGCAGCCCCTGCTCCCCCCGTGCCCCTCTTGAGCCCGGCCACCCCCGCTACGTCCACCCCAACGACCGCGACCACGGCACCCACCACGAGTGGGAGGTGTGGAACCGGCGCGACTACACGGCATACCGCGAGGGGATCCCCCGCTTCTGCTCCGAGTTCGGCTTCCAGGGACCTCCCACGTGGCACACGATGGCGCGAGCGATGACCGACGACCGGGGCGAGGTGGCGACGCGCGAGACCCCGGTCTGGCGTCTGCACCAGAAGGCCGAGGGTGGCGACGACAAGCTCGACCGCGGCCTCGCACCGCATCTCGGGGTGCCGACCGACTTCGTCGACTGGCACTGGGCCGCCCAGCTCAACCAGGCCCGGGCGATCGCGCACGCCATCACCCACTACCGGTCGTGGTGGCCCCGGACCGCGGGGGCGATCGTCTGGCAGCTCAACGACTGCTGGCCGGTGACCTCCTGGGCCGCCATCGACGGTGACGGCATCCGCAAACCCCTGTGGTGGGCGCTGCGGGCCGGTTTCGCCGACCGGCTGCTCACGGTGCAGCGTCGACCCGACCCGCGCGGCGGAGCCCCCGTCGACGTCCTCGCGGCGGTCAACGACACCGCCCTGCCCTGGACCGGCACCGTCGAGGTCCGGCGCGAGACCCTGGCCGGGGTGCCGCTCGGGCACGCGGTGCTCGCCCTGGCGGTCGCTCCCCGCTCGGTCGCGCTCCTCGACCTGCCCGACGTCGTGCGGAGTCCCGACGACCCGGGCAACGAGGTGCTCGTGGCGCAGTGGCGGCCCTCCGACGACGATCCGGGCGGCCCGGCCACTCCGGTCACCGCCGTGCACTGCTGGGTGGAGGACATCGACCTCCGGCTCGACCCGGAGGCGCACGACGTCACGGCCGAGGTAGTCGGCGACGGTGTCCTCGTGACCGTGACGGCGGCCCGTGGCCTCGTCAAGGACCTCACCCTGCTCGTCGACCGGATCGACCCGGCCGCCGAGGTCGACGCCGCGCTCGTGACCCTCCCGGCCGGGGCCACGGCGCGGCTGCACGTGCGCACCGCCGACCCGGGTCCGCTCGCCGCCTGGGTCAGGCGCCCCGTGCTGCGCACCGCCAACGACCTCGCCGCAGTCCGTCCCCGCGCCTCCCGCCCCCCTCGTCTCCCGCCCCGCGGTTCGAGGTGATCTCGTAGGTCCTGCCCTGCCGGGATCACCTCGAACGAGGGTGAGGGGTGAGCCGTAGGGTGAGGGCGTGACGGCGACTGACTGGGCGGGGGCGCGGCTGCACGTCGTCACCGGCAAGGGCGGCACCGGCAAGACGACCATCGCGGCCGCCCTCGCGATCGCTCTCGCCGCGGGCAACCGGCGGGTGCTGCTCGCCGAGGTGGAGGAGCGGCAGGGCATCAGCCAGACCTTCGACGTGCCCCCGCTCGGCACCGAGGAGACCCGGATCGCCCGTTTCGGAGGGCGCGGCGAGATCGTCGGGCTGTCCGTCGAGCCGAAGGCCGCGCTGCTCGAGTACCTCCAGCTCTTCTACAAGCTCGGGCGAGCCGGGCGGCTCCTCGAGAAGTTCGGCGCCATCGACTTCGCGACGACGATCGCCCCGGGCGTGAGGGACGTGCTGCTCATCGGCAAGATCTACGAGGCCAACCGGCGCCGAGCAGACGGGCGGCACAAGGGCGACGGCGGGCTCGACTACGACGCTCTCGTCCTCGACGCGCCCCCCACCGGCCGGATCGGTCGCTTCCTGTCGGTCAACTCCGAGGTCGCCGACCTCGCCCGCGTGGGCCCGATCCACACCCAGGCCGGGTCGATCACCCGCCTGCTCACCTCGGACCAGACCGTCGTGCACGTCGTGACCCTGCTGGAGGAGATGCCGGTGCAGGAGACCCTCGAGGCGGTGGCCGAGCTCCGCGCCAAGGGGATGCATCCTGGCGCCATCGTCGTCAACATGGTGCGGCGGCCGGTGCTCGACGAGGCCGCGCTCGAGCAGGCCCGGGACGGACGGCTGCACCGCGCCTCGATCCGGACCCAGCTGTCCGACGCCGGGGTGACCGTCACCCCCGAGCTGCTCTCGGGCCTCCTCGACGAGGCACGTGACCACGCCCTGCGCGTCGACCTCGAGCAGGAGCAGCTGGCCCTGCTCGAGACGACCGGTCTGCCCGTGGTCCGGGTGCCGGCCCTGAGCGGTGGGGTCGACTCCGGCTCGATCCGCGAGCTCGCCGACGTCCTCGTCGCCGAGGGGATGCTCTCGTGACCGCGTCCACCACCACACCGCCCGCCCTCGACGTCGACACCCTCATCGCCGACCGCGGGGTGGGGATCATCGTCTGCTGCGGCTCCGGTGGCGTCGGGAAGACGACGACCGCCGCCGCACTCGGCCTGCGGGCCGCCGAGGCCGGCCGCAAGGTCGTCGTGCTCACCATCGACCCGGCCCGCCGCCTCGCCCAGTCGCTCGGGCTCACCGAGCTCGACAACACGCCCCGGCCGGTCACCGACGTCGACGCGACCGCCGGCGGCAGCCTCGACGCGATGATGCTCGACATGAAGCGGACCTTCGACGAGGTCGTCATCGCGCACTCGGAGCCGGGCAAGGCCGACCAGATCCTCGACAACCCCTTCTACCAGGCCGTCAGCAGCTCCTTCGCCGGGACGCAGGAGTACATGGCGATGGAGAAGCTCGGTCAGCTCAAGGTGAGCGCCGAGCAGTGGGACCTCATCATCGTCGACACCCCACCGTCGCGCTCCGCCCTCGACTTCCTCGATGCGCCCAACCGGCTCGGCAGCTTCCTCGACGGTCGCTTCATCCGCCTGCTCACGGCACCGGCCAAGGCGGGCGGGCGCGCCGGCCTCAAGGTCTTCGGTCTGGGCGTGCAGCTCGTCAGCTCGACGATGACGAAGATCCTCGGTGGCCAGATGCTCACCGACGTGCAGACCTTCGTCAGCGCCCTCGACACGATGTTCGGCGGGTTCCGCGAGCGCGCGGACGAGACCTACCGACTGCTCTCGGAGCCGGGCACGGCCTTCCTCGTCGTCGCCGCACCGGAGCGCGACGCGCTGCGCGAGGCCTCCTTCTTCGTCGAACGCCTCGAAGCGGACGGTATGCCGCTCGCCGGGCTCGTCGTCAACCGCATCGGCCGCGTCACGGCGACGGGGCTCAGCCCGAGCCGTGCGGTCGCCGTGGCCGAGTCCCTCGAGGAGACCGGCGGCCCCAGGTCGGCGACGAACGCGGCCGGGGTGCTTCGTCTGCACGCGGACCTCGTCCGCACGGCGGAGCGGCAGCAGGCGCTGGCCGACCGCTTCTCGCGGAGCCACCCCCGCATCCCGGTCGTGCAGGTCCCGGCCCTGAGTCGCGACGTGCACGACCTGGCGAGTCTGCGCGCCGTCGGTGACGCCCTCGCCGGCAACGCCTGACGACGGACCCTCACGAAAAGATCCTCACGAACAGACCCTCACGAGCAGATCCTCACGAGCAGACCCTCACGAACAGACGCAGGGTCGCGAGCGGCCTCGACGAACAGGCGCGGGGACGCCCGAGCACCGGGCCGGCAGGGGCCGGACCGGTGCGGACCACGGACGAGCACGGACGAGCACGGACGAGCACGGACGAGCACGGACGAGCACCGACGAGCACCGACGACCGCAGATGGACTGCGGCCGTTCAGTGCACGGTCAGCCAGTGCACGGTCAAGCCAAGGCGTGGCGTTCCGTGCGCGGTGTTCAGTGCGCGGTTGCTCAGTGCGCGGTGTTCAGTGCGCGGTGTTCAGTTGCTCAGTGTTCAGCGGGCGACGGCGGGCGTGGAGCCCAGACCAGCACGCAGCGCCGACTTCCACGACGTGATGTCGGGACGCTTGCGCAGCAGGGCGCGACGCTCGCGCTCGGTCATGCCACCCCACACCCCGAACTCCGTGCGGTTGTCGAGCGCCTCGGCGAGGCACTGCGCGAGCACGGGACAGGTCTTGCAGACCGCCTTCGCGTCGTGCTGCGCCTTGCCCCGGACGAACAGTGCGTCAGGGTCCTGGTCCGTGCACTGGGCCCGACTGGCCCACTCATCAACCCATGCTCCTGAAACGGCGATGTCACTCATGTAAAACTTCCCCTCCCCGCCAGACGCCTCCCAGACGTCGAGCTGATGCGACCACTTCGCGCTACCCGAGACCCCCCCGGTGTGGTCAAAGTCGACATTAGGAGGAGGAACGACCTCCCGGCTATGGCCTTGATGGACCATTTCCCGCGGGAGATGACTAGACACCTGCTGGTTCGGCTGCGCGACGCCGCGCGGCCTGATACCACAGCCCCACCGGTTACCCTAGGCCGCATGTCTTCACGCACTACCACCTTCGGTGGCGTCATCAGCCTGCTCGGGGCCTTCCTCGCCTCGGCGCTCGTGCTCGGCCTGCTCGCGGCGGGCCTCGTGATGCCCGCGGTGGGGGCGACGGGGGCGCTCGCCCGCGGCGGCGTCGACGTCTTCAACGAGCTGCCGAGCGAGTTCAAGACCGACCCGCTGGCCCAGCAGTCACGGATCCTCGCCGCCGACGGTTCGGTCATCGCGACCCCGCAGGAGCAGAACCGCATCGTCGTCCCGCTCAAGAGCGTCGCGAAGATCATGCAGGTGGCCCAGGTCGACATCGAGGACCACCGCTTCTACGAGCACGGTGGCATCGACCTGCAGGGCGTCGTGCGTGCGGCGATCTCCAACCTGCGCACCGGGGCGACCACCTCGGGGGCCTCGTCGCTGACCCAGCAGTACGTGAAGATCTCGCTCCAGTACTCGGCGCTCAACTCCGGTGACACGCAGGCCGCCGCCGCCGCCGTGCGCAAGGACTACATGCGCAAGCTGCGCGAGCTGAAGTACGCCATCACGCTCGAGAAGCAGATGAGCAAGGACGACATCCTCCAGGGCTACCTCAACCTCGTCTACTACGGGGACCAGGCCTACGGGGTCGAGGCGGCGTCACGGCACTACTTCTCGATCCCGGCCAGCAAGCTGAGCCTGTCGCAGGCCGCCCTGCTCGCGGGGCTCACGCAGAATCCCGGGACGAGCGACCCGGTGAACTACCCCGAGCGGGCCCTGGCCCGGCGCAACGTCGTCCTGGACCGCATGCACGAGCTCGGCTCGATCACCGACAAGCAGTGGACGGTGGCCAAGAAGCGGACGCTCAAGCAGGACATGAAGGTCTCCCAGCCGAAGAGCACCTGCCTCGCCTCGCCCTACCCGTACTGGTGTGACTTCGTCATCAACTACGCGCTGGCGATGCCCGAGCTCGGCAAGACCGTCGAGGAGCGCAAGCGGCTGCTCTACCGCGGCGGCATCACGATCCAGACGACTCTGGACCCGAAGATCCAGAAGATCACCCAGGAGGAGATCACCAAGAAGGTCCCGATCGGCGACAAGTCGAAGGTCGGCGCCGCCGCCTACGTGACCGAGCCCAACACCGGGAAGGTCCTCGCGTTCGCCCAGAACACGACCTACACCGTGTCGTCGCAGAGCCTCGGCAAGACCGGGATCGCATGGGCCCTCGACAAGCGCTACGGCGGGTCCAGCGGGTTCCAGTTCGGCTCCACCGCCAAGGCCTTCGCCCTCCTCACCGCGATGGAGTCGGGCATGAACGTCGAGTCCTCCGTCGACGCGAAGGCGGCCGGCGGCAACACCTCGGCGAAGTACGAGCCCAAGGAGTGGCCCGGCGGCGTGAGCAACTGCGGCCCGGGAAGCACGTGGACGGTGCGCAACGACACCCCGTTCAAGGGCGGCAAGATCACCCTCAAGCAGGCAACGGCGCTCTCCACCAATACCGCCTTCGTCGCGCTCTCCGAGCAGCTCGGCGGCTGCAAGGTCCGCGACACGATGATCCGGCTCGGGCTGCACAAGGCCGACGGCTCCCCGATCGGCAAGTACGCCCCGGAGTACATCCTCGGGGCCAGCGAGGTCTCCCCCCAGGGGGTGGCGCAGGCCTACGCCACGCTCGCCTCCGAGGGCAACAAGTGCTCCATGGTCGTCGTCACGAAGGTCTCGCAGGGCCCGAAGGTGATCGCCGCGCCCAAGACCTCGTGCGAGCAGGTCGCCGAGCCCGACGCCGTCCGCGCGACGGACAAGCTGCTTGAGTACAACATGACGAACGGCTCCGGCATCCGCAACCAGCTCGACGACGGCAAGCGGGAGTCCGCAGGCAAGACCGGCACGGCCGACGGCAACAACGAGTCGTGGTTCGCCGGCTACACCCCCAACCTCGTCACCGCGGTCTGGGTCGGCACCCCCGACGACGGCAACAAGCGGGTCATGAAGAACGTCACGGTCGGCGGCACGTTCTACCCCGTGATGCACGGTGCGGCGATCGCCGCACCGATCTGGAAGGGGATCATGAACCGGTCCCTCGAGGGCCAGCCGCGCGTCGACTTCACGGCCCCGTCGGACAAGCTGCTCAAGGGCGAGAACATCGACGTCCCGAGCGTCACCGGTCTCAGCGTCACGGACGCGATCACCACCCTCGAGACGGCCGGCTTCCAGGCGGGAGTCGGCGGCACCATGTCGTCGTCGCTCCCCTCCGGCGTCGCCGCCGGCACCTCGCCGTACGGCCGGGCGAAGTCGGGGAGCTACGTGACGATCTACACCTCGCGCGGCCAGTCCGGCGGATCACGCTCGCAGGGCGGGTCTGGCGGGCAGACGCCCGGCGGCTGAGCGGCATACGACCTGCCGAAGGGCCCGACCACCCGTGGTGGCGGGCCCTTCGGCATGGCGCAGTGGCCTCGCCCGCGGGGGTCAGCCCGCGAGGACCCGCTTGACGACGCCCGCGACCCGGCCACCCTCGGCGCGGCCCGCGACGGCCTGCTGCGCGGCCTTCATCGCCAGGCCCAGCTGGGGCATACCGGTCGCTCCGGAGGCCGCGACCGCCTCGGTGACGATGGCCTCGAGCTCCCCGTCGGAGAGCTGCTTCGGCAGGTAGGCCTCGAGGATGACGAGCTCGGCCTCCTCCTTGGCGGCGAGCTCGGGACGCTTCGCGTCGACGTAGGCCGCTGACGCCTCGCGCCGCTTCTTCGCCTCCTTGGTGAGCACCTTGAGGACGTCGTCGTCGGTGAGGTCGCGGTGCGTCGTGCCGGCCACCTCCTCGTTGGTGACGGCGGTGAGGGCCATCCGCAGCGACCCGGCCCGCACCTGGTCGCGCTCACGCATCGCGGCGGTGAGGTCGGACTTCAGCTGCTCCTTGAGGGTGGTCATGCCCTCAGTCTCTCAGGTGGGCCGGGGCGGGTCCGCCGGGTCGCGGTCAGGTGCGAGGATGGCCGGATGCATGCCGTGACCAAGACCGTGCTCGGACTCGGCGCAGCAGGGCTGGGGGTGCTCGGGTGGGCATCGCTCATCGAGCGCAACGCCTTCGTGATCCGGCGCTTCGAGGTCCCGGTGCTCCCCGCCGGTGCAGAGCCGCTGCGGGTGCTCCACGTCTCGGACCTGCACCTGCTTCCCCGCCAGCGACGCAAGGCGCAGTGGATCCGGAGCCTCGGCTCGCTCGACCCCGACCTGGTCATCGACACCGGCGACAACCTCGCGGCCCACGACGCGGTGCCGGCGGTGCTCGACGCCTTCGAGCCCCTGCTGGGGCTGCCCGGCGTCTTCGTCCTCGGGTCCAACGACTACTTCGCGCCCAGCTTCAAGAACCCCCTGCGCTATCTCACCGACCGGCACGCCGAGCCCGTCGGGCAGTCGACGCGGCTGCCCGTCGACGACCTCGTCCGGGGTCTCCGGGCCCAGGGCTGGGTCGACCTGACCAACCGGCGCGAGACGCTCACCGTCCGCGGCCTCCGGATCCGGTTCGTCGGGGTCGACGACCCGCACCTCGGTTACGACCGCCTCCGCGACGTGCGGGGGTCCGCCTCCCCCGACACCGACCTCGTCATCGGCGTCTCGCACGCTCCCTACCAGCGGATCCTCGACGCGTATGCCGCTGACGGGGCCACCCTCATCATCGCCGGCCACACGCACGGCGGGCAGGTCTGCGTGCCCTTCCACGGGGCGCTCGTGACGAACTGCGACCTCGACACCGGCCGGGTCAAGGGGCTGTCGCGCTGGTGGCCGGGAGCGGGCTCGCGGCCGTCGTCGCAGGCGCCGGCCGACGCCGCGTGGCTGGAGGTGTCGGCCGGGCTGGGGACGGCCCCCACGGCGCCGGTGCGGCTCGCCTGCCGGCCGGAGGTGACGCTGCTGACCCTCGTGGCGAGGCAGGCCTGAGCAGCTGCGGCGCGCGCGGGGTGGTGCAGGGGTTGGGCCCCCAGTGGGGCACGAACCCTTCAGCACAGTCCCAATTCGGAGTTGGACGGGTCGCTGCGATAACATTCCTGCTTGCTGCCCGGTGTGCTTTTCGGAGCCGACGGCAGTGCTTCACGGGGTGTGGCGCAGCTTGGTAGCGCGCTTCGTTCGGGACGAAGAGGTCGCAGGTTCAAATCCTGTCACCCCGACCACTGTTTTCGCAGGTCACAGGCCCTTTGCTCGTAAGAGCGGAGGGTCTTCTGCTGTCTGTACAGCAGCAAAGTACAGCAGTAAGTCCTCATTCGAGGCTGTCCCCGAGGCGACGGAGTGCATCGGTGGTTGCGCCCGAGCTGGCCCTGGCGTAGATCTCCATCGTGACCGACAGGTCAGCGTGGCGCAGGATCCGCATGATCACGCGCGGGTGGACGTCGAGGTCGACGAGGAGCGTAGCGCAGGTGCGCCGAGCGTCGTGGACGGTCTGGTAACGGACACCAGCGTGGAGGCACCGTTCGGTGAACTTGCGGTTGATCGTCCGCGGGTCGATGGGTGTCCCGAAGCGACCCGTGAAGACGAAGTGAGGCCCGTCCTCGAGTCCGCGCCAAGCCTCGCCCACGTCCGCTCGACCGGCATCTTGTTCCTGCTTGCGGATGACCAGAGCCGCCGTCACGATGCGTGGCATCGGCAATGAGGCATCCGAGGCCTCCGTTTTCGTCTCACGGTGCAGCAAGGAACGTCGCACCCGCTGCAGTTGGTGGTCTATCACCAGCTCGGCGACGTCGAGGTCGACGGCATCCCACGTCAATCCGAGTACTTCGCCCTTGCGTAGGCCAAGGACGAGAACGAGGACATACGCGGCGTAGAGAGGGTCTTGGTCGGCTCGGGCCGACTCCAGGAATCGTCGAGCTTCTTCGCTCGACCATGGAACAACCTGGCGCTTGCGCTGTTTGGGCGACTTCACGAGCGCGGCCACGTTCTTAGCGATGATCTCCTCTGCCAAGGCCGACGAGAGGGCAGAGCGCAAAACAGTGCGCAGATCCTTGATGGTCCGGGGGGACGGGTAGCTCCGGCAGCAGTTGCCGATAGCGCAGCATCGGCCGAGGCTCGGGTTTCGGGCCGCCCGCCGTGCATCCTTGCCCTGCGCGCAACACTGGCACTCCCCGGGCAGCGCGTTGAGCCAACGCTGCACGTCGCTGACCCGGAGCCGGTTGATCGGGTGTCGCCCGAGCCCCGGCACGATGT
>JBBRGO010000035.1:0-18504 GCA_038224055.1 Actinomycetales bacterium | reverse complement strand
TCGCTGACCAACGGCGGCTTCGAGTCGGGTCAGACCGGCTGGACCGGGAGCACCGGCCCGATCACGAACAACACCGGTCGCCCCGCGCACAGCGGCTCCTGGAAGCTGTGGCTCGGTGGCAACGGCTCGACCTCGAACGAGAACGAGTCGCAGACCTTCACCGTCCCGTCCACCGCGAGCGCCCCGACGCTGACGTACTGGGTCCGCATCGACACCTCGGAGACGACGACGAGCCGGGCCTACGACACCGCGACGGTCTCGCTCAACGGGACGACGAAGAAGAGCTACTCCAACCTCTCGACCCCGAAGTCGACGTGGTCTCAGGTGTCGCTCGACCTCACCGCCTACAAGGGCACGTCGGTCACGGTGAAGTTCGCCGCGACCGAGGACTCGTCGATCCAGACGAGCTTCGTCTTCGACGACGTGGCCACCTCCTTCTGACCCGCACCGCACGACGGTCCCCACCCTGACGGCCGGTATGCCGCTGAGCTCGCTCAGCGGCATACCGGCCGTCGTCGTCGGTGGGCGACGACGGCTCAGCCGACCGCCGCGGTGTCGCTCGGCGGGGTCGACTCGCTGGATGCGTCGGCGCCGCTCGGAGACGGCGAGGGGTCGGAGCAGGGCGTCACCGCGGGCCTGGTCAGGGTGACGTCGGTGACGAGCGCCGAGACGAGAGCGGCGATCTGTCCCAACGACGGGTCCGTGAGGTCGACCGGGCGGGCGTTGACGTCGGTGACCGTGACCGTGATCGGGTCCGTCGGGGCCTCGCCGTCCGAAGGAGGGCTCGTCTCGGCGCCGTCAGCAGCGGCCGCTGCCGGCGACGAGGGGGAACGGCTGAGGCGAAGGGTGCTGAGGCCGACGAGGAGCTGGGCGCTCTGGGTCGCGCTGAGCCGACAGGTGCGGCCGGAGATCGAGGTCGTGTCGACCGTAGCGAGGCCGTCGCCCGAGAGCACGACGGTGTCGTGGAAGTCGGCGATGCCACCCGTGCGGCGCAGGGTCAGCGGGAAGACGGGTCCGGTCGGGAGAGTCACCGACGGGGCGTCCCGGCCGCTCGAGATCCCCGCGCCGGAGCCCGCGGCGTCCACCGGGGCGGTGGGCTCGACGCCGGCCTGCGTCGTGGCCGCGGGCGCAGCACTCGGGGCCGCAGCGGTCAGGACGGTGCCACACCCGCTCAGTGCGAATGCCGTCACCACCAGTACCACTCCCGGGCCAGTGCGCCCCATGACTGCCATCCTGACCCCTTCCCGGTGTCACCGCACGCCGCCGAGCGCGACGACGGGCAACGTTGTGGTGAACCTTTCGAGTGGCGGACACCGCGCCACCGGACGAAAGTGGTGCCGGGTTGGCCCGATACCTGCGGCTTCATACCCAAGCGCACCCTTCCGGGCAACCATGGCGACCGTCACGGTGACCGCCCCGGTGACCTCCCCGGTCCCGTCGGTCTGTCGGCGTGGGCGATCCGGCACCAGCTGTCAGAGCCGGGGTGCGTGATCCTGATACCGAAGCAGAACGAGACGAAGGGCTGACCACCGTGACAGCACCCCACCCACCGGCCGGGACCCCGGCCCTCCGTCGTGCCCGACCGGCACTGCGAGGACCGCTCACCGCGCTCGTCGCGGCAGCGGCCGTCACCGGCACGATCGCGGCCACCCTCGGCGCGACCGGCGCCCAGGCCGCCGACCCCACCACGGCGGTCGGCACCGACGTCGGTAGCCGAGAGCGCGCCTTCGCGGCCGCGTCCGCCGAGTTCGGAGTGCCGCAGTCGGTGCTCGAGGCGGTGTCCTACGCGCAGACGCGATGGGACTTCCACCAGGGCCACAGCACCTCCGGTGGCTACGGACCGATGCACCTCGTCGACGTCGACCTCGCCGACCGCGCCGGGGGCCGCGGACTCGACGTCGCAGCCGAGCCCGCGCCGACCCCGGACGCCGACACCCTCTCGCGGGCGGCCGAGCTCACCGGGCTGAGCGAGCAGGCCCTGCGCACCGACGAGCTGGCCAACATCCGCGGCGGCGCGGCCCTGCTCGCCGCAGAGCAGCGCGCGCTCCAGGCCCCGACGGGCCAGGGCACCGACCCCGGCGCCTGGTACGCCGCCGTCGCGGAGGCCTCGGGTTCCGTGCAGCAGGAGGCGGCGACGACCTTCGCCGACGACGCGTTCGCCGCGATCACGCACGGCGCCTCACGGCATACCGTCGACGGCAAGGACGTCTCGCTCGCGCCGACGAAGGCGACCCCCCAGCGTGGTCAGCTCGCACGCCTCGGGTTGCACACGAAGCAGAATGGCCCCGTGGACTGCCCGGCGAAGCTCGACTGCGAGTGGATCCCGGCGCCCTACGAGAAGCTCGGCCCGGGCGCCGGCGACTACGGCAACCACGACCTCGCCTCCCGGCCCACGGCGCCGAGGATCACGAAGATCGTCATCCACAACACCGAGGCGAGCTACGACACGACGCTCAAGCTCGTCACCGACCCCACCTACGTGTCGTGGCAGTACACGCTGCGCTCGTCCGACGGGCACATCGCCCAGCACGTCGACCCCAAGGACGTCGCCTGGCACGCGGGCAACTGGTACCTCAACACCCACTCGATCGGTCTCGAGCACGAGGGCTTCGCCGCGACGGGTGCCGACTGGTTCAGCGAGCCGATGTACCGCACGTCGGCGCGGCTGGTGACGTACCTGGCGAAGGAGTACGACATCCCGCTCGACCGGCAGCACATCGTCGGGCACGACCAGGTGCCCGGGGTCACGCCGGCGTACGTCGCCGGGATGCACTGGGACCCGGGCCCCTACTGGGACTGGGAGCACTACTTCCAGCTGCTCGGGGCGCCGCTCGACGCGCATCGCGCCTCCCCCCGCTCAGAGCTCGTGCGGATCGTCCCCGGCTTCGAGGACAACGTTCAGCCCGTCACGTCGTGCCTCACGGCGGGCGTGGCCTGCGAGCCGCAGGGGACGAACTTCGTCTACCTGCACACGGCGCCCGACGCGAGCTCGCCGCTCGTCAACGACATCGGCCGCCGGGCCGACGGGTCCCCGAGCACGACGAGCGTCTCCGACATCGGCGCCCGCGCCCAGGCGGGCCTCGAGTTCGCGGTCGCGGACCGACAGGGTGACTGGACCGCCATCTGGTTCAACGGGGTCAGGGGCTGGTTCGAGAACCCGAGGAAGCACCCGACCGCGATCCCCGTGCGCGGCAGCTACGTCGTGCCGAAGACGGGACTCGCCACGGTACCGGTCTACGGCCGCGCCTACCCGGAGGCCTCGGCCTACCCAGCGGGCATCCCGGTGCAGTCCGTCGTGCCTCTGCAGTACACCTTCGCGGCCGGCCAGCGGTATGCCGTGGGCGACCTCACCGTGCCGACGGACTACTACCGCGCCACGACGTTCTCCCTCGACACCCCGGACGACCACATGGTCGTCTCAGGTGAGGACCGGTACTACCAGATCAGCCTCGGGCACCGGTTCGCCTACGTGTTGGCCGCCGACGTCGACGTCGTGAAGGTGAAGTAGGCCACCACCCACCCGAGCGCCAGCCCCACGACCGTGCCCACCCGACGACCCGTCGGGTGGGCCCGGTCGTCACGGGGTGGTTCCGCGCGGGACCACCCCGGGGCCCGACCGGGTCGGCCAGCTGACGCCTCATCCGCCGGGCCAGGGCCTGCGCCCACGTGATCAGCACCGCCCGTCACTCCCGGCGCGTGACGAGCTGGAACACCGGGTGTCCCTCGGCCTCCTTGAGCACGTCCTCGTCGCACGAGTGGGCGTCGATGTCCCAGTACGCTTTCGTCACGGGGACCGAGCGCACGTACTCCCGGATCACGGGGAGCGCCAGGCCAGGTGCGATCTCGACGGCGTCATACGGGTGGACCTGCCGGCCACGCCGGAGGGTCGCTGTCTTGGCGACGCGCAGGTTGCGCACCCAGTTCACGTCACCGTAGGGCGCCACGAGGTAGCGCTCCCCGCCCGCGTCCATCACGTCCACGGGCACTGACCTCTGAATCCCGGACCTTCGGCCGGGGACGGTGAGGATGTGCAGGTACTTCGGTCCCAGACCCACGAGAGCCAGTCGCGTGAAGACGGCGTTGATCGCCCGCTGCCACCGGCCCACTCGATACGTCTTCGCCATCTGCCCATCATCCACCGTGGTCTCCAGGCAGGCGGACCGAAGCCGTTCCCGCTCCGCGGTGGCAGTCGAGGCGGCTAGCGATCCGTCAGGTGGGACGAGAGCTGCCTGGCCAGGTACGGCGCCGTGGCGCTGCCCTCGGCCCGGGCGACCTCCTCCGGCGTGCCCGTGGCCACCACGCGACCGCCCTCGTCCCCACCGCCCGGGCCCAGGTCGATGACCCAGTCGGCGCTGGCGACCGTGGCGAGATCGTGCTCGACCAGCACCACGGTGTTGCCGGCGTCCACCAACCGGTGCAGCTGGCGGAGCAACAGCGCGATGTCAGCGGGGTGCAGCCCGGCGGTCGGCTCGTCGAGCAGGTACAGCGCGTGCCCGCGGCGGGCCCGCTGCAGCTCGGTGGCCAGCTTGATCCGCTGGGCCTCCCCACCGCTGAGCTCGGTGGCGGGCTGCCCCAGGCGCAGGTAGCCCAGTCCGACCTCGCGCAGCGTGGTCAGGCTGCGTGCGGCGACCGGCACCTCGGCCAGGAAGACGGCGGCCTCGTCGACGGAGAGGGCCAGCACGTCGGCCACGTTCTTGCCGCGGTAGTCGATCTCGAGCGTCTCGACGTTGTACCGGGCCCCGTGGCAGGTCGGGCAGGGCGCGTAGGTGCCGGGCAGGAAGAGCAGCTCGACGGAGACCGACCCCTCCCCCTGACAGGTGTCGCAGCGCCCCTCGGCGACGTTGAAGGAGAACCGACCGGCGCCGTAACCACGGGAGCGGGCCTCGGGCGTGGCGGCATACAGCTTGCGGACCGCATCGAACAGCCCGGTGTAGGTGGCCAGGTTGGAGCGGGGCGTGCGCCCGATGGGGCGCTGGTCGACCCGCACCAGGCGGTCGAAGGACTCCAGCCCGGTGGCATCGTCGACGTCGATCTCGAGCTCGTCGTCCTCTGCGTCGTCGGGCGCCTGACCGAGGTGGCGACGCACGAGCTCGGCGAGCACCTGTGTGACCAGTGTCGACTTGCCCGACCCGGAGACCCCGGTGACGGCCGTCAGCACGCACAGCGGGACGTCGACCGAGAGGTCCGCGAGGTTGTGCCGGCTGACGCCGCTCAGGTGCAGCCAGCCGTGTGGGGTGCGCTGGGGGCGCTCCAGGGGCTCGGCGCGACCGAAGAGGTGCTCGGCCGTGACGGATCCCGCGACGTGTTCGAGGCCGGCGACCGGGCCCGAGTAGAGCACGTGACCGCCGCCCTCACCGGCGCCCGGTCCGATGTCGACGATCCAGTCGGCGCGGCGCACGACGTCGAGGTCGTGCTCGACGACGAACAGCGAGTTGCCCGCGCTCTTGAGCGCCTCGAGCACGTCCAGCAGCGGCTCGGCGTCGGCCGGGTGCAGGCCCGCGGACGGCTCGTCGAGGACGTAGACGACCCCGAAGAGGCCCGAGCGCAGCTGGGTCGCGATCCGCAGCCGCTGGGCCTCCCCGGGCGAGAGGGTCGTGGAGCTCCGCCCCAGGGCGAGGTAGCCGAGCCCGAGGTCGAGCAGCACGTCCACCCGGGCGACGAGATCGGCACAGAGGCGCACGGCGACCTCGGTGCCCTCTCCCGAGTCGGCCGACGACGTCGCCGCCGCGGCCTCGGTGAGCTCGGCCACCGGTCGCAGCAGCGTCACGAGCTCGGTGAAGGAGAGCGCGTTGGTCTGCGCGATGCTCAGCCCTCGGAAGGTGACCGCCAGGGATGCCGGCTGCAGCCCGGTGCCCCGACAGACCGGACACACCGCGCTGCGGACGAAGCGCATCGCCTTGTCGCGCATCATCTGGCTCTTGGTCTCAGCCAGCACGTGGCGCACGTGCTTGCGGGCGCTCCAGAAGGTGCCGTGGTAGTCGCGCCCGGTGGAGTCGTCCGGCTCGCCGCGCCGGTCGACGAGCACCCGCGGCTGCTCGTCGGTGTAGAGCAGCCAATCGCGGTCCTTTCGGGAGAGGTCGCGCCAGGGTGCGTCGACGTCGATCCCGACGGCCTTCGTGACACGCAGCAGGTTCTTGCCCTGCCAGGCGCCGGGCCACGCCGCGATCGCCCCCTCACGGATGCTGAGCGACGGGTCGGGGACGAGCAGGTCCTCGGCCACGTCGTGGGCCTCCCCCAACCCGTGACACTCGGGGCACGCCCCGGCGGCGGTGTTCGGGGAGAACGCTTCGGCCCCCAGCCGCGCCACACCGTCGGGGTACGTGCCGGCGCGCGAGTAGAGCATCCGCAGCAGGTTGGAGAGCGTGGTCAGGGTGCCGACCGTCGAGCGGGAGCTGGCCGCCCCGCGCCGCTGCTGGAGGGCCACGGCCGGCGGCAGTCCGGTGATCTCCTGCACGTGCGGCACCCCGACCTGCTGGAGCAGCCGGCGCGCGTAGGGCGCCACCGACTCGAAGTATCGACGCTGCGCCTCGGCGTAGAGCGTGCCGAAGGCGAGCGAGGACTTGCCGGAGCCGGAGACGCCGGTGAAGGCGACCATCGCGTCACGCGGCAGGTCGACGTCGATGTTCTTGAGGTTGTGCTCGCTGGCTCCGCGGACGTGGACGAAGTGGTCGCTCGGGTCGTGGGGCACGTCCCCATGTCTAGCCGCTCGACGGTCGCTGCGCATCATCGGCTCGGAGGGCGGCTGACCCGACGTCACCTTGAGACGGGCGCGCAGGCCCACCAGGGGTATCGGCGAGAGTCACCGCAGGTCGTAGGCCTTGAGGAAGTCGAGGATGAAGGGCGCGGCGTCGGTCGTGCCGCTGTCGCCGAGCTCGTTGTAGGCGGCGACGGCGATGTCGCCGCGACCGGCCACCATCCACGCGTGGGTGTCGGGCGGGCTCTTCGTGCCGAACTCGGCAGTGCCGGTCTTGGCGAACTCGACGCCGGCGGGGGCGAGGACCTTGCCCGACCCCTCCGTGACGACGGCCCGCATCTCGGTGCGGATCACCTCTGCCTCGGTGGGGTCGAGAGGAGTCGCCGGTGCAGGCAGGGCGGGGGATGCCGTGAGCAGGCGGGGGCGGACCGTCTGGCCCTTCATCACCGAGGCGACGACGAGAGCCATCGTGAGTGGTGATGCCTCGACGCGCCCCTGACCGATGAACGACGCCGCGTGCTCGACCACATCGTCCGTGCCGGGGACCGAGCCGAGGAACCCGGTGAAGGACAGGTCGAGCGACTCGCCCATGCCGAGCGACTGGGCGGCGTCGGTGAGGTCGTCCTGGGAAACCTTCTCGTGCTGGCTGATGAACGCGGTGTTGCACGAGTAGGCGAGCGCCGTCTTCAGCGGGATGTCGCCGAGCTCGGCGCTGGGGTAGCCGGTGTAGTTGCTGAACCGGCGCCCGTCGACGGTGAGCCGGTCGGTGCACGGGAGCGTCGTGTCGGCGGTGAAACCCTTGCGCACGAGCGCGAGCGAGCTGATGATCTTGAACGTCGACCCGGGTGGGGCCTTGCCGGCGAGGGCGAGGGTGGACCCGTTGGCGCCGGGCCCGACGGCCGCGGCGAGGATCTCGCCCGTCGACACGCGCACGGCGACGAGGGCCGTGGGGTGGGTCTTCTGCCCGGCCAGGGCGGCCTCCGCCGCGGTCTGGGCCTTCTCGTCCAACGTGGTGACGAGGGGATCTGCCGCTTCGGAGACCTCGGCGAAGATCTCCCGCCTGTCCACCGCAGAGCCGTCCGCGCCCTTCGTGACCGCCTGGACGGCGACTCCCGGGGCGCCCCGGAGCTGCTCGTCGTAGCGGGCCTCGAGCCCGCTCTGCCCGACCGTGTCGCCGGCCTCGAGCGTGCCCCCGGACTTCGCCACCTGCTCGGCGCTCGCGTCACCGACCCGGCCGAGCACCGGCGCCGCCCACGTCCGCGTCGGGCCGAGCACCTGCAGCCGGGGGACGACGAGCGAGCCCGTGACGGCGTCGATCTGCCTCCGCCTCCCGGTCAGGGCCGGGTCGTCCGCGCGGAGCGTGATGGCCTCGACGAAGGCCTGGGGACCGGCGGCGGACACCTTCGCGGCATAGGCGCCCGGATCGATGTCGAGGACCTTCGCCAGAGCCGTGGCGGCCGTGGTGGCGGCGTCGCCGGAGACCTTCGTCTTGTCGATGCCGACGACCCCGACCTCGCGCTCGGTCATCAACGCCGTGCCGGCCTTGTCGACGATGTCGGCCCGTTTCGGCCAGGAGCGCGCCAAGGTCAGCGACTCGGTGGCGGTCAGCTCGGGCGCGACGATCTTGGGGGACCACGCGACCTGCCACGCGCCGTCGACGAGCGTCATCCCGACCTGGGTCTGGTAGGTCCAGTCGGTCGGGTCCGCGCTCACGTCCCACCGCGTGTAGAGGGTCGCGGTCGCGTGGTCGGACCCCTCGTTGGCGGTGAGGTCGCTGAGCGAGACCTCCGGGCGCAGGTCGCCCATCCCCGCGTAGGCGGCCTTGACGAAGGCCGTGGCCTCGGCCGGCGTGCTCCCCGAGAGCGCGACCCCCGAGAGGTCACCCTTCGTCAGACCCGCGGCGAGGGCCCGGGCGGTGACGTCGGGAGCCGGGGTCTTGTCGAAGAGTGAGCACCCGGCCCCCACGCCGCCGAGGAGCACGGCGGCAAGGGTGAGCGAGGTGGTGGCACGCATGCTTCCCCGAGTCATGGGGACCACCGTACGGGGGCCGACCCGTGGGTTCCGGCAGCCGGCACCGCCCGCGTGCGGTGCCTCCGTACTCACGGCGGAGTCCGGTGCGGACCCAGGCTCGGACTCAGGTGCGGGCGGGTCGCCACAGCTGGACCGACGCGACGGGCTCGAAGCCGGCGGCGAGGGAGGCGCGCACGGCCCGGGCGTTGCCGGGGGCGACGGCCACGGCGACGACCTGACCCCGCGGCAGCAGCGTCAGCGCGTCGCGGACCACGTCGGCGCCCGCGTGGTGGTGGCCCGGGTCGGTCTCGATGCCGAGCTCGGGCAGGCCCCCGATCCCCTTCGCGACGGTGACGAGCGTGCGGTCGTCGGGGGCGGCATACCCGTAGGTCGCGACGTCGCTGCGCACGAGGGTGGCGTACTCGGCGCGGGGGTGGTTGCGCAGGTCGCTGCGGTGCACGAGAGCCTCCTCGCCGCCGAGGCCCTCGGCGACGAGGACCATGTCGAGGGCGTCGATCCAGCCGGTGCCGGCGAGGGCCGAGACGAGCCGGGGGTTGCTGGCGCCGCCGAAGCCGTCCGCTCCGAGCGAGGCGATCTCGGCATCGGACACGTCGGCCCCCACGGCGAGGAAGGCGTGGCCGGTGAAGGCGATCACGCCCTCGACGCCGTCGCGCCAGGGTGTGACGCGGTCCCACCGGCCGTCGATGGCGGGGAACTCGCCGGTGGCGGCGAGCCCGAGGACGTCTGCAAGGTCGATCACGGGTCCATCAAACCGGGCGGCCCGCGGTGGTGCACAGCCGGGCGTCCGTCATTCGGTCAGCGCGGCGGCGAGGGGCGGGGTCGGGCATCGTCCGAGGGCGGGCGAGCCCCTCCCCGGCGGCCCCGGGTGAAGTAGGTTTGCCGCATGTCCCGACCGCACGCGGCCGCCATCGTGGAGGACACCGTCCACGACCAGATCGAGCGAGTGCTGCGTGGTCGCGGGTGGGGCAACCGGGTGATCACCCACATCGGCTACGGGTCACCGTCCTTCGTGCGCGTGTTCGCCCGCGTCGTGCTCGGCCGCAAGGGCCGGGAGGGGACCGAGGGCCCCGAGAGCAGACAGGACGCGACGGGCGCGCTCACGCCGGCGCGCTACGACCGGGGCTGGCGGGCGTTCCTCACCTCGCCCGCCACCGGTGTCCCCGTGACGATCACGGCCGGTGACCGCGAGATCTACGGCCGGTCCGACCGGGCCGGACACGTCGACATCGTCGCCCACGGCCACGGTCTCGAGCCGGGGTGGCAGCAGGTCGTCGTCCAGGCGCAGGGGACCGCGCCGGTGCCGGCCGACGTCTTCATCGTCGGCGAGGACGTCCGCTACGGCCTCGTCAGCGACATCGACGACACCGTCATCGCGACGATGCTCCCGCGCCCGATGATCGCCGCCTTCAACACCTTCGTCCGTCGGGGCAAGGCCCGCCGTGCGGTCCCGGGCATGGCCCCGATGTACCGCCGGCTCCTCTCGGCCCACGCCGGCGCCCCCATCGTCTACGTCTCGACCGGCGCATGGAACACGAGCCCGACGCTGACCCGCTTCCTGCTCGAGGGTGGCTATCCCCTCGGTCCGCTCCTCATGACCGACTGGGGCCCGACCAACACCGGCTGGTTCCGCAGTGGTCAGGCCCACAAGCGCACCTGCCTCGACCGGCTGGCGCGCGACTTCCCGGAGATCCAGTGGCTCCTCGTCGGCGACGACGGCCAGCACGACCCGCAGCTCTACGCCGACTTCGCCGAGGCGCGGCCCGACCGCGTCGACGCCGTCTGCATCCGTCAGCTGAGCCCGACCGAGCAGGTCCTGTCGCACCCGATGGGCCGCATCGACGCCGCGCCCAACCGGGGCTGGGCCACCCGATCGGTGCCGACCTTCTCGGCGCCGGACGGCCACGTCATGCTCCGCCTGCTCGAGCAGGCCGGCCGGGTCGGCGAGCCGGTCGCGGAGCAGGAGCAGCCCTCCAGGCCGGAACGACCCACCTCCTGACCCTCGGCGCCCGGGCGCGCGAACCCGATCGCCCGGGACGGCCCGCGAAGCGCGGAGTCTTGGCAGACTGTCGTCATGCCTGAGCTGCCGGAGGTGCAGGCGCTCGCCGACTTCCTCGCCGAGCGCACGGACGGTCTCGCCATCGAGCGGCTCGAGCTCGCGTCGTTCAGCGTGCTCAAGACCTTCGACCCGCCGCCCGCCGCGCTCGAGGGGTCGCCGATCGACGGTGTGCACCGCCACGGCAAGTTCCTCGACATCGACGCCGACGGGACCCACCTCGTCTTCCATCTCGCCCGCGCCGGCTGGCTGCGCTGGTCCGACCAGCTGCCGGCCACCGTCGTGCGGCCCGGGAAGTCACCGATCGCGCTGCGGCTGCGGCTGTCCGACGGGTCGGGCTTCGACCTCACCGAGGCCGGGACGAAGAAGTCGCTCGCCGCCTACATCGTGCGCGACCCGGCCGACGTCCCCGGCGTGGCGCGCCTGGGCCCCGACCCGCTCGCCGACGCGTTCACGCGGGAGGCCTTCGGCGCGGTCCTCGACGGCCGCCGCACCCAGATCAAGGGCCTGCTCCGTGACCAGCAGGTCATCGCGGGGGTCGGCAACGCCTACTCCGACGAGATCCTCCACGTCGCCCGGCTGTCGCCCTTCGCCATCGCCGGCTCGCTCACCCCCGACGTCGTCGACCGCCTGTATGCCGCTCTCCGCGACACGCTCCTCGGTGCCGTCACCACCGCGTCGGGCAAGCCCGCCAAGGAGCTCAAGGACGCCAAACGGGCCGGGATGCGGGTGCATGCCCGGACCGGGGAGGCCTGTCCCGTGTGCGGTGACGTCGTGCGCGAGGTGTCCTTCGCCGACACCTCCCTCCAGTACTGCGCGACCTGCCAGACCGGCGGCAAGCCGCTCGCGGACCGCCGCATGTCGCGTCTGCTCAGGTAGTGGCGGGCGACCCCGTGCCCGGCCGGGTCCCCCTCCGGCGCTCCCCGGCGGAGAAGGCGGAGGAGGCCGACTTCTTCGCCCTCTACGGTGCCTGGTCGGCGCTGTCGCCGACCGAGTTCGCCTCCGAGATGGAGGGTTTCGACCGGCCGTGGTGGGTCGTCGGGGGCTGGGCGATCGAGGCCGCGACCGGCTTCCGGCGCGAGCACGAGGACACCGACGTGTCGCTGCTGGCTCGCGACGTGGCCGCCTTCGTCGAGTTCATGGCCGGGCGCTGGCACGTCTGGAACAACGACAGCGGCGTGCTCCACCCGCTGGGCGGCCGGTGGCCCACCGTCGACGAGCCGGCCAGCCAGCTCTGGCTCCGGGCGAGCGCGACCTCCCCGTGGGTGCTCGACATGCCCCTGACGCCCGACGACGACGGGCGGTGGACGCACAAGTACCTCCCCGGCCGGGCCGCCCCCGTCGAGGACGTCACGTGGACGGCCGACAACGGGATCCGCTACCTCCGGCCCGAGATCGTCCTGTCCTACAAGGCCCGGCTGCGCCGCCCGAAGGACGAGCCGGACTTCGAGGCGACCCTTCCGGTCCTCGGGGCGCCGCAGCGCGCGTGGCTGCGCGATGCGCTGACCAGCCTCGTGCCGGCCCACCCCTGGATCGCCCGCCTCTAGCCGACTGCCTCCGTCGGCCACCTCGGGTCGGGATGCAACGTTCCGGGTGTCGTGTTTGTCTGTAACCACATGAGGCCATTCCACCGAACAGCCCCCGTCCCGACGCATGCGCAGCCCCGACCCGGGTGGCGCGGGCTCGCCCTCGCCTGCGTCGCACTGACGACGGCGACGGCGCTCGCGGCGTGCGGCTCGACGTCCGGCGGTGTCCCGGCGGGGGCCACGACCCCGGTGGGCACGACCGGGCCGGGGGCGAGCACACCGGCGACCCCGACCGACACGACCCCGACCGACGCGACCCCGACCGACACGACGACCACGGCGGCGCCGGCGGGGACGCCCACCCCGACCTCGGGCCAGCAGGGCACGGTCCGGCCCATGCCGCCGGGACCGGGCACGAAGCCGACCGTCGGTCAGGGGCCCGGCGGGCCGGTGCGGGCCACGGCCACGCGCGGCGACGTCATCCTCACGGTGCTCGCGCAGCGTGCCGTCGGTCGGCTCACCGTCGACTACACGCTGACCAACACGGGCACGGCCGACCTCGTGGCGGTCGATCGGATCCCGACCGACCTCGGCGGCGCGAGCCTGCCCGCCGACCTCGACCCCACGCACGCCTGGGTCCTCGCGGGCGACGGCGGGGTGACGCGGATCAGCAAGCAGGGCTTCGCGATCGCTCCGGGCGTGCGCTTCGCCGCGGCACCCGTCATCGGGGCCCGACCGCTGCTTCTCGGAGGGTCGCTCACCGGCTCGGCCGAGGTGTCGCTCCCGCCGGCCACCGACGTTCCGGGCCCGAGCTTTGCGGTGCCCCAGACGAAGATCGCCCTGTCGACCATCCGGATGCAGGTGTGCGTCCAGGTGCGGGCGCGAACCGACCAGGACCGGCCCTCGCCGACCGACCCGGGGGTGCTCGTCACCCCCGTCGCCGCGCCTGGCGCTGACGAGCTCGTGTGCACGGACGTGATGGTCCTGCCCTCCTCGTGAGCGACGACCGGGGCGGGGTCTGCGCGGTCAGCGGACCGCCACCCCGACCATCAAGAGCGACGTCAGGGTGAGGAAGAACGCCGGGATGGTCAGGACCGCGGCGATGACCCACCGGCGCGCCGATCTCGACGCGGCGATGGACTCGTCCCATCGGCCCTGGGCCCAGAGCGGCCGGACGGTGCTCGCCTTGATGATCGCGACGATGCCGAAGGGGAAGAACCCCAGGAAGGTGAAGAGGATCGCCCAGACGAGGTGGCTCGGCGGTGGCGGCAGGACGGCATACGACGGGGGTGGGGGAGCCATCGGGGCCGGGCGACTCGGCGGCGGCCACGCCTGCTGGTCGACCCACGCGGTGGGCGGGAGCTGCGCAGTCGGTGGCGGCGAGGCCTCGTCGGACCACGCCGACTGACGGTCACGGGTCGGGTCCGGCCGGGGCCCCCAGAGCTCGGCAGGCGGCGCCTGCGGGTCCCGCTCGGGACCGGCCGTGCTCCAGTCGTTGCTCATCGTCGCTTCTTCTCCGGGGATGGACCGCGTCGCTGCTTCGTGTCGCCCGAGTCGCTCGGTCGCGCTCGGGTCTTGGAGTCCAGTGTGCGTCAGATGGTTCCCCGGCGGGGGCATCGCGTGAGGTCGCGTCAGATGATGCGCGGATCGGCGGCGCCGGCCAGCTGCTTGCCCGCCGCCGCCCAGGCCTTCATGCCGCCGTCGAGGTTCGCGACGTCGAAGCCCTGCTGCGCCAGCCAGGCGACGGCTCGCCCTGAGCGGGCACCGGACCGGCAGACGATGGGGACGGTGTCGCCGTCCGGGATCTCGTTGAGGCGGCTGGTCAGCTCACCGAGGGGGATGTGGACGGCGTTGGGAGCGTGCCCGGCCGCCCACTCGTCGGCCTCACGCACGTCGACGACGACGGCGTCGTCGGCCACGTCGGACACGGTCGTCGTGGGGATCTCGCTCATGCGGCCATCCTCGCATGCGGTCGCGCGGAGGACGGAGCCGGCGCACTAGCCTGAGGCGGGTGAAGATCCTCTCGATCCAGTCCCACGTCGCCTATGGTCACGCCGGCAACTCGGCTGCCGTCTTCCCGCTCCAGCGGCTCGGGCACGAGGTGTATCCCGTGCTCACGGTGACCTTCTCCAACCACACGGGCTACGGCGCGACGCGCGGGCCGCTCATCGCCCCCGCCGACGTGGCCGACGTCCTGCGCGGGGTGGAGGAGCGTGGGGCCTTCCCGGGCGTCGACGCCGTCCTGTCGGGCTATCTCGGGGCGGAGGCCGTCGGGCAGGTCGTGCTCGACGCGGTGGCGCGCGTCAAGGAGGCCAACCCCGATGCGATCTACTGCTGCGACCCCGTCATGGGCGACGTCGGCCGCGGCTTCTTCGTACGGGAGGGCATCCCCGAGTACCTGCGCGACGCAGTCTTGCCCCGCGCAGACATCCTCACGCCGAACCAGTTCGAGCTCGAGTTCCTCGTCGGTCGGTCGGTGCGCACCCAGGCCGACCTGCTTGCCGCGGCGGACGAGCTGCGTGCCAGCGGCCCGGAGGTGGTGCTCGTGACGAGCGCCCTCACCGAGGACACCCCGGAGGGGACGATCCAGATGGCCTGCGTCACCGGTGACGGTGCCTGGCTGGTGACGACCCCGATCCTGCCGATGACCGTGCGCGGAGGTGGCGACGTCACGGCCGCGCTCTTCCTCGCGCACTACCTCACCGACGGGGCGCGGGTGGCCCTGAGTCGCACCGCCGCCTCGATGTATGCCGTCCTCCAGCAGACGCACGCAAGCGGCTCGGAGGAGATGCTGCTCATCGAGGCGCAGGGCGCCATCGCCGACCCGGACGAAGTTTTCGAGGTGTTGTCGATCAGATAGGCGCACACGTTGGCGCCCGGGCCTCGGGTCGCGTTATAGTCGCAAGGCGCCGTTCCGCATGACCACCCCTGACCGTGCGGAACGGCGCTTTTTTCTTGCCCAGGAACGACTGATTGCGTCGTGTTTCGACGCTTGTGGTGGGTTGTGGGGTGGGTTGTGCGATCCGGGCCTCGCGACACGCCGATCGGCTCGTATGCCGTTCTATCGGGAGGGCCCTAGAGACCCGTATAGCCTGCGATCGTGGACCCGATCACGAACCCCTACGCCCCTGGCGCCGGCCAACGGCCCCCCGAGCTCGCCGGCCGCGACGAGCAGCTGCGGACCTTCGACGTCGTCCTCGAGCGGATCGCTCGCGGTCGCTCCGAGCGGTCGATCGTGCTGACCGGTCTGCGGGGGGTGGGCAAGACCGTGCTGCTCAACGCGCTCCGGTCATCGGCGGTCCGGGGAGGCTGGGGGACCGGGAAGTTCGAGGCCCGCCCGGACCAGCGGCTGCGTCGGCCGCTCGCCGCGGCCGCCCACCAGGCCGTGCGGGAGCTCGGGCACCCGCGCACCGACCAGATCGACCACGTGCTCGGGATCATCAAGAGCTTCGCGCTGCGCGAGGCCCCGACGGGGGCCAAGCTGCGGGAGAGGTGGCAGCCGGGGATCGACGTCCCCGCGGTGACCGGCCGGGCCGACTCGGGCGACATCGAGATCGACCTCGTTGAGCTCTTCACCGACATCGGCGGCCTGGCCGCCGACGTCGGCAAGGGGATCGCCTTCTTCATCGACGAGATGCAGGACCTCGACCCGGAGGACGTGTCGGCACTCTGCGCGGCCTGCCACGAGATCTCCCAGTCGGGCCTGCCCGTCATCGTCGTCGGCGCGGGCCTGCCGCACCTGCCCGCGGTCCTGTCCGCGTCGAAGTCATACTCCGAGAGGCTCTTTCGCTACTCCCGTATCGACCGGCTGCCCCGCGACGCCGCCGACCGCGCCCTCGTCGGACCGGCATCGGAGGAGGGCTGCGACTTCACCTCCGAGGCCCTCGACGAGATGTATGCCGTGACCGCCGGATACCCCTACTTCATCCAGGCCTACGGCAAGGTCGTGTGGGACGTCGCCCCGACCTCACCCGTCGGCGTCGACGACATCCGGATGGCCGTGCCGGAGGCCGAGTCCGAGCTCGCGGTCGGCTTCTTCGGTTCTCGGTTCGAGCGGGCCACCCCGGCCGAGCGGGAGTACCTCCGGGCCATGGCCGACGCGGCGCTCGTCGAGCCCGGGCCGGCGGACGGCCCGGATGACGCGGAAGCCGGCTCCACGGCATACCCCGGGGCGGAGCTCGACGCGGTGCCGACGGCGGCCGTCGCTGAGGTGCTGGGACGCAAGCCGCAGTCGCTGTCACCCGCGCGTGACGCGCTCATCAAGAAGGGGTTGATCTACTCCGGCGAGCGGGGGCAGATCGCCTTCACCGTCCCCCACTTCGGCCGCTACCTGCGCACCCAGGCCTGACCGGCTCTCGGGCCGCTGGATCCTGGCTCGACTTCCACGTCGAGCCGATCAGCACGCGCGTCCGGGCCGCCGTAGCGACAGGAGTCCCTGAACTCTCCTGCGCCGCAGTCTGGACCAAGCACTGGTCGCGCAGGGTGAGCGCGAGGCGTTGTCCGCGGGGCCGGGGCCTTCGGAGCGAAGAGCGGTGCGCGCAGTCAGCCGGGCTCTGCGACGAGCTGGCTGCGGAGCGTCGCAGAGCCCGGTTCGAGCCAGCCCTCGGCGGCCTTACCGTTTTCCGTGCGGAGGATCTCGATCCCGGTGGTCCTGACCCCTCGACCCGAGGCGGGGAACCCCATGAAATCCCCGCGACGGGTTCCCCGATCGGTGCCGCGGACCACCACCCGGTCACCGTCCACCAGCACCGTCCTCGAGCGTGGTGTGGAGGTCTGGGAAGCCCGCCCGGTAGTCGGTGACCGCCCCGGCGTACTCGCGAGGCCCGACGAGCAATCGCCATCTCGCAGGACACGGGCCGCCGCCGGGCGGGCCACCGGCATCGCCGAGCGAGACCACCTGCTGGGCCGTGCCCGTGGGCTGGGCCGCGAGTACGCTCGTGCGGTGGCTGTAGACGTGGAGACCTCCATCGAGATCGACGCCGCGCGTGGTCGGGTCGCGGCCTTCGCGTCCGACCCCGAGAACGCTCCGCGCTGGTACGTGAACATCACTTCCGTCGCCTGGCAGACGCCACCGCCGGCCACCGTCGGGTCGCGCATCGCCTTCGTCGCACACTTCCTGGGGCGGCGCATCGCCTACACCTACGAGGTGCGCGAACTGGTGGACGCCTCGCGCTTCGTGATGAGCACCGCCGAGGGCCCGTTCCCGATGCGGACGACCTACACCTGGGCCGACACCCCGACCGGTGGGACCCGGATGACCCTGCGCAACCAGGGCGAGCCGTCAGGCTTCGGCCAGCTCGCGGCCCCGGTGATGGCCGCAGCCATGCGTCGCGCCAACCGCAAGGACCTCCAGGCGCTCAAGACCCTTCTCGAGAACACCAGCACCGAGCTCCGCCAGCGCGGGGGCGATGGGTAGGACGGTCGCCTCGGCCCGCGGCCAGGACGAGGACGGCGGCGAAGCGATGAGCACGGGCGCTGCGGTAGTTTCAGAGATAGGGTCCCTGAACATGGACATGGACATGCTGACGGGCGGGGAGATCGCCGAGGCGAAGCTGACTGACTGGCGCAAGCTGGCCCAGGGACTCCATGCCCGCTACCTGGTCGGCGACTTCGCCACCGCCGCAGGGTTCGTCGCCGCGGTGGGCGAGGCGGGCGATGCGCTCGGACACCACCCGGGCGTGTCGATCGGCGCGGGGTACGTCGACCTCAAGCTGGTCAGCGCTGACGCCATCTACCGCGACGACGAAGGCACCGAACACGTCGTCGAATGGGTGACCCAGCAGGACGTCGACCTTGCCCGACTGATCACCGAGATCGCCGCCGACCACCAGGTCGACGCCGACCCGGCCTCGGTCAGCGTCATCGAGCTCGGCCTCGACACGGCGCACTCCGCGACCATCGCGCCGGTGTGGGCCGCCCTGCTGACCGGGAACGCCGAGGCCCAGGGCCACGGGTCCCCCAGCGACGAGATCCGGGACACCACGGGACGGGTACCGAACCTGTGGTTCGGTGACGCTGACGAGCACGAGGCCCCGCGTCAGCGCTTCCACGTCGAGGTCTACGTGGCGCCCGAGGTGGCCGAGCAACGAATCGCCGCGGTCCTCGCCGCGGGAGGGACTGTCGTCGATGACAGCGACGCGCCGTCGCTCACCGTGATCGCCGACCAGGACGGCAACACGGGAGTCCTCTGCGTCGCCGAG
>JBBRGO010000034.1:0-18521 GCA_038224055.1 Actinomycetales bacterium | reverse complement strand
CGTCACCGTCGTCCCGTCGGCGCCGGCGGACCAGCCGGCCTCGCCGTCACCCCGGTCCCACGTTCGTTGGCCGACGGAGACCGCCGTGGCGCCGTACTGCTCGGCGCGGGCGACCGCCCACTGGCCGACCGCCCAGGCCCGCCGCGGGTCGGGGGCGGTGACGGTGAGCACGCCGTCACCGGCCGTGGCCGAGGCGATCCCCATCTGCTCCTCGAGGTCGGCGGCGACATCGGCGGGCGCCGCGTGTGTCGTGGCCGGGTCGAGGCGGCACGTGACGCCGGCAGGGGAGTGGCCGGTCAGGGTGGAGGCGAGCACCCGGCCCTGCCCCTCGTGGTCGCGGTAGGCCTCCGGGAAACCGCTGCGCTGGACCTTTTGGGCGATCGTCGTGATGTCGGCGGTCTCGTAGCCCTGGTACTTCACGAGCGCGTCGTAGAAGGCGTTGGTCGCGTGCACCGGGTCGAGGATCTCCTCGCGGGTGCCCCAGCCCTGGCTCGGTCGCTGCTGGAAGAGCCCGAGGGAGTCCCGGTCGCCGTAGCGCAGGTTGCGGATCTTCGACTCCTGGTATGCCGTCGTCAACGCGATCGTCGCCGCCCGGGGCGAGAGGCCGCGCTTCATCGAGATCGCGGCGATCAACGCGGCGTTGCCGGTCTGGTCGGGCCCGAAGCTCTCGGTCACGCCGGCGGCCGTGATGGAGCACTGCGGGGACCGGAGGCTGTCGAGGACGAACCGCACGCCGTACCAGCCACCGGCCCCCACGGCGAGGAGCACGACGAGCAGGGTGAGCGCACCGCGCCGGCGCCGGCGGGCGGTGTGCGAGGGGCGGGAGGGTCGGCCCGGTCGGCCGGACTCGGCGAGAGTCGGGCGCGGTCGATCGGTCGGCATGGAGTCCTTCGTCGGCCTGCGGCTGCAGGGGTGGCGGGCCGCGGGGCGGCGTGGTCAGTCGTTGGCGTGCAGGCTGGTGTTGAGCGTGATGCCCGTTCCCGTGCGGTCCCGGGCCTCGACGGCGCCCGACTGGCTGTTGCGGATGAACAGGATGTTGCTCGACCCGGACAGCTCCTTGGCCTTGACGACGGTGCCGTCCGGCAGCGTCACCTTGGTCCCGGCGGTCACGTAGAGGCCCGCTTCGACGACGCAGTCGTCGCCGAGGGCGATCCCGATCCCACCGTTGGCGCCAACCAGACAACGCTCGCCGATGCTGACGCGTTCCGTGCCGCCGCCGGAGAGGGTGCCCATGATCGAGGCGCCTGCCCCGATGTCGGAGCCGTCACCGACGACGACACCCTGCACGATGCGGCCCTCGACCATCGAGGTGCCGAGCGTGCCGGCGTTGAAGTTGCAGAAGCCCTCGTGCATGACGGTGGTGCCGGCGGACAGGTGCGCCCCGAGACGCACGCGGTCGGCGTCGGCGATGCGCACGCCCTGCGGCACGACGTAGTCGGTCATCCGGGGAAACTTGTCGACGCCGAAGACCTGGAGCGGGCCGCTGGCGCGCAGCCGCAGGCGGGTGGCCTCGAAGCCCTCGGGCGAGCACGGCCCTGCGCTCGTCCAGACGACGTTGGCGAGCACCCCGAAGAGACCCTCGAGGTTGAGGGTGTTGGGGGCCGCGAGGCAGTGCGAGAGCAGGTGGAGGCGCAGGTAGGCGTCGCACGGGTCGGCGGGGGCGGAGTCGAGGTCGATCTCGACGAGCCGGACCTCGGTGGTGACCCCGCGCCGGGGGTCCTCGCCGGCCAGGACGGCGAGGTCCGCCGGCGTCTCGGCCCCGTCGGGCGCGCTCCCGAGCGCCGGGGCGGGGAACCAGGTGTCGAGGACCTGGCCGCTCGAGGTGACCGTGACGAGGCCGTGGCCCCAGGCGCTGCGCTGCTCAGACATGGCCCCAAGGGTAGGGGGGTCCCGGGGGCTGCGGAGACACGGCCCGCCGGGTGGACCCACGCTCTCCGGGGCCGCGCGCCGGGGCCGCTAGCCTTCCCGGTATGCCGCTCAGTGACCTCGCGCCCGACAGCCTGCCCGCCGCTCCCGTTCTCGACCTCGGGCAGGACGTCGTCGACCTCACGGCCGCCGTCTGCGACGTCGAGTCGGTGAGCCAGGACGAGGCGGTGCTCGCCGACGCGATCGAGGCGGCGCTCCGGCCGCTCACCCACCTCGAGGTGATCCGCGACGGCAACACGGTCATCGCGCGCACCCAGCTCGGCCGCTCCGAGCGGGTCGTCCTCGCGGGTCACATCGACACCGTCCCGTTGGCGGCCGAGCGCAACCTGCCGACCCGGCGCGACGGGGACGAGCTCTGGGGCCGTGGCACCGTGGACATGAAGGGCGGGGTCGCGGTGATGCTCCGCCTCGCCGCGCACGTCCCCGAGCCGAGCCGCGACGTCACCTTCCTCTTCTACGAGTGCGAGGAGATCGACGGGCAGTACAACGGGCTCGCGCTGCTGGGGGCCAAGCGTCCCGACCTGCTCGCCGGGGACTTCGCCGTGCTGCTCGAGCCGACCGACGGAGGCATCGAGGGCGGCTGCAAGGGGACGATGCGGGTCGAGGTCGTCACGACCGGCGTCGCCGCGCACTCCGCCCGCCCGTGGAAGGGCCACAACGCGATCCACGACGCCGCCGACGTGCTCGCCCGGCTCGGCTCCTACGACCAGCAGACCGTCACCGTCGACGGCCTCGACTACCACGAGGCGCTCCAGGCCGTCGCGATCAGCGGTGGCATCGCCGGCAACGTCATCCCCGACCGGTGCACCGTGACCGTCAACTACCGCTACGCGCCCGACAAGGACACGGCGGCGGCGCTCGCCCACGTGCAGGAGGTCTTCGACGGCTACCCGGTGACGCTCGCCGACGCCGCCGACGGGGCGCGCCCGGGGATGCACCTGCCGGCCGCCCGGCAGTTCGTCGAGGCCCTCGGCGTCGAGGTCAACGCCAAGGAGGGCTGGACCGACGTCGCGCGCTTCTCCTCGCTCGGGATCCCCGCCGTCAACTACGGTCCCGGTGACCCGAACCTCGCCCACATGGACGACGAGCGCTGCCCCGTTCAGCAGTACGTCGACGCCGAGGCCGCGATGATCCGGTGGCTCGGCTGAGCGGACCCGCGCGCGCCTAGAGTGGTGCGCGTGAGCACTGAGAGCGACGGCGCACCGAAGGTCCCCCATGGACGTGATGGGCGCGGTGGACGCCGTGGACGGGGCGACCGACGACAGACCGGCCCGGTCACCCTGCGCGGGGACCAGGTGCCCACCACGACGACCGACCAGCGACTGCTCGACACGGGCCAGTCGACCGACTGGCTGCACGCCGACCCGTGGCGGGTCATGCGGATCCAGTCGGAGTTCGTCGAGGGCTTCGGCGCCCTGGCCGAGCTCGGGCCCGCCGTCGGCGTCTTCGGATCGGCGCGCACGCGGCCGGAGCAGCCGGCATACGCCATCGGGGTGGAGGTCGGCCGGCTCCTCGCCGAGGCGGGCTACGCCGTCATCACCGGCGGTGGGCCGGGCGCGATGGAGGCGGCCAACAAGGGCGCCTTCGAGGCGGGCGGCACGTCCGTCGGGCTCGGCATCGAGCTGCCCCTCGAGTCGGGGCTCAACGAGTACGTCGACCTCGGCGTGAACTTCCGCTACTTCTTCGCCCGCAAGACGATGTTCGTCAAGTACTCGCAGGGCTTCATCGTGCTGCCCGGCGGGTTCGGCACGTTCGACGAGCTCTTCGAGGCGCTGACCCTCGCCCAGACCCAGAAGGTGACCCGCTTCCCCGTCGTGCTGATGGGGAGGGACTACTGGTGCGGCATGATCGACTGGCTGCGCGACACCGTGCTCGCCGAGGGGATGATCAGCCCCGAGGACATCGACCGGCTCGTCGTCACCGACGATCCCGCCGAGGCGGTCACCGCGATCCGGACGCACCAGACCCATCAGGCCCACCAGGGGCACCAGGGGCACCAGGGGCACCAGACCGGTGAGGGGTCCTCGTGAAGTGGGTCATCCTCGTCGCGGGTGTCGTCGTCGTGTGTCTCGTCGTCGCCCTGATGCTCGGGCTCGTCACCGGTGGGATGGGCCGGCCCACCTCCTCTCTCAGCCACGAGCCGCTCCCGGACGACGCGATCGTCGACGACGACTTCGACGACCTCGTGTTCGACGTGAGCCCGCGCGGCTACCGGATGAGCCAGGTCGACGCGACGGTCGACCGGCTCCGGCGTGAGCTGCGCGAGCGCGACGAGGAGGTCGCCGTGCTCCGGGGAGGAGACCCCGACCGACGCGGTGAGGACGGCTTCGAGCAGTACCGCCCGGCGGGCGAGCCGAGCGAAACCCGGCCATGACGACGGCGGCCCTCTCCCGCGTCCGTTCGCGGCCGCTCTCGCTCGCCACCACGTCGACCTTCGTGCTCCGGGTGCTCGCGGTCTACGCCGCTGCCCGGGTGGTCACGACGACGATCCTGCTGCTCGTCATGCAGCACCAGGTGCCGAGCGGCATGACCGGCGGCGACGGCGTCCCGGTCGACTACTTCTCGTTCACGGCGCTCTGGGACGGGCAGTGGTACCAGCGCATCGCCGACTCGGGCTACCCCCAGACCCTGCCCATCGGCCCGGGCGGCAAGATCGGGGAGAACCCGTGGGCCTTCTACCCGCTGTTCCCGATGGTCGCCCGTCTCGGGATGGCCGTGACCGGCCTCGACTTCGCCGTCGTCGCCTCGACCGTCGCACTGCTCTGCGGCGTCGGGGCGGCCGTCCTGCTCGGGCTCCTGCTCCGCGAGCGGATCGGCGACCCGGCCGCCTACCTCGTCGTGGCGCTCTGGGCGAGCTTCCCGGCCTCGGTCGCGCTCCAGCTCGCCTACACCGAGTCCCTCGCGATGCTCCTGCTCGCCGCCTACCTCTACGCCCTCGCGCACGAGCGGTGGTACGTCGCGACGGCGGTGGCCCTCCTCGTCGGGCTCTCGCGCCCGATCGCCGTGCCGCTCGGGATCGTGACGCTCGTCGTCGTGGTCCTGCGGTGGCGCCGGCGGGACGCCCGGCCGATCCCACGGCGGGAGTATGCCGCGATGCTCGCAGCCCTGCTCGGGTGTGGTGTCGCCGGCCTGCTCTGGCCCGCGGTCGCCTGGTGGCAGACCGGGGTGAGCACGGCCTACACGGACACGATGGCCGCCTGGCGGGGCTATGCGACGGTCGAACCGTTCACGCCGTGGCTCGACAAGGCGACCTACTACCTCGGCGCGACGTGGGGGCCGTTCTGGCTCGTCGTCACGCCGCTCCTGCTCGTGGCGATGGTGGCCGGACCGTGGGCACGGCGCCTCGGGGCCGACCTGCGTGCGTGGTCGCTCGCCTACCCGGCCTATCTCGCCGCCGTCCTCGACCCGTTCACGAGCATCCTGCGCTACCTCATCCCGCTCTTCCCGCTCCTCGTGGTCGTGCTCGGGGCCGGGTGGGCCGACCGGAGGGGCAACGGCTGGAGCCGGCTGCTCGTCCGGGCCGTGCCCCTCCTGGTCGTCTTCATCGTCGGCCAGTACTGGTGGACCGACGAGCTGTGGCGTTTCGTCCCGCCGAGCGACTACCCGCCGTGAGGCCGCTGCTCAGGTGCCGGTGAAGGTCGGCTGCTCCTTCGAGAGGAAGGCGTCCACGGCCGCCCGGTGGTCCGCGGTCGCCCCGGTGTCGGCCATCAGCCCGGCCTCGTGGGCGAGCCCGGCCGCGAGGTCCGTGCCGGAGCTGACGGCGACCGCCCGCCGGATCGCCCCGTAGGCGAGGGTCGGACCGGCCGCCAGCCGGCTCGCGAGCTCGAACACGGCCGCCTCGAGCTCGTCGGCCGGCACGACCCTCGTCAGCAGCCCGAGCTCGAGCGCCTCGGCAGCCGGCACGGTCCGGGGGAGCATCAGCAGCTCCTTGGCGCGCGCCGGGCCGACGAGACGCGGAAGGGTCCACGACGCCCCCGAGTCGCACGACAGCGCGATGCCCGCGAAGCTCGTGTTGAGGCCGGCCGTGTCCGCCGCCACGCGGAAGTCGCAGGCCATCGCGAAGCTGAACCCGGCTCCTGCGGCCACCCCGCCGAGGGCTGCGACGACGGGCTTGTTCATCGTCGCGAGCAGCGTGACGATCGGGTTGTAGTGGTCGACCACCGTGGTCGAGAGCGTGGCGTCCTCGTCCGCGAGGCTGCGGACGTGCTCCTTGAGGTCCTGGCCGACGCAGAAGGCGCGGCCTCGTCCGCCGAGGACGACACACCGCACGGCGACGTCCGCGGCCGCGGCCCGCAGGGCGGCAAGCAGGGCCTCCTTGAGCGCGAGGTCGAGGCTGTTCATCGCCTCGGGACGGTTGAGCGTGATCCACGCGACGCCGGCCCGCACCTCGACGGTGACGGGCGCGTCGGCGGGGCTGGCGGGGCTCGAGGACGTCTGGGTCATGGGCGCCACTCTGTCCCATCCGGCCCCGTCGCGGAAGCCGGACCCGCCCTGGAGCCCCGCCGATCACCCCCCCAATTAGGTCTCGTCTGCGAGACGCGGAATAATGTCGTCACAAGACCCAGGATTCCTATGGAAGGGGAACCATGGCAGCAATGAAGCCGAGGACCGGCGACGGACCGTTGGAGGTCGTCAAGGAGGGCCGCGGCATCGTGCTTCGCATGCCCCTCGAGGGCGGCGGGCGGCTCGTGGTCGAGATGACCCCTGACGAGGCCGCGGCTCTGCGTAACGCGATCCAGGGTTGTGACGGCGTCAACTGACGTCTCCCCACCCACCTCGCACGGACCTGCGAGACGGCCCTCGACCACCCGGTCGGGGGCCGTCTCGCGTGTCGGGAGTCCGTCGCCGACGGTTCAGGGTCGGCGCAGCGTCGTGACGGCCCAGCCCGCACCGGCCGACCACGGGTCGAGGTGCCACGTGGAGAAGCGCTGCTCCACCGCGAGCCCGACGGCCGCGGCGTCCCGGTCGAGACCGTGGACCGTGTACTCCCGGTCGGTCGCGAAGCCGGTGACGACCCGACCGCCGGGGACGAGCAGGTCACGCATCCGCCCGAGCACCTCGCGCTCGGTGCCCGGCGCGACGAAGACGAGCACGTTGCCCGCGAGCACGACGACGTCGTAGGTCGCGGGGTGCCCGGCCGCCGCGAGCGTGGACGGGGTGAGGGTGAGCAGGTCGTGGACGGCATACCTCACCCCCGGGTGCGCCTCGACGGCGACGTCCACGAGCGATCGGTCCCGGTCGATCCCGACGACGTCATGGCCCATCCGGGTCAGGGCGGCGGTGATGCGGCCGATCCCGCAGCCGGCGTCGAGCACGGCCGCGCCGCGTGGGGCCAGTGCGTCGACGAACCGGGCCTCGCCTTCGAGGTCCTCGCCGGCCGCGGCGAGACGGGCGAACCGCTCGGCATAGCCCGCGGAGCCGGCCTCGGTCTCCCAGCGGGTGGCCGGTCCCGACCCGCCCTGCTGCGGCCGCTCGGACGCGCTCACGCTCAGCGCTTGACCGCGACGAGGAGCCCCTCGCCGACGGGCAGGAGCGTGACGACGAAGTGCTCGTGGTCGCGGATCGCCCGACCGACCTCGCGCAGGGTCCGGGTCTCGGCGTCGCGGTTGGCCGGGTCGGCCTCGGCATCGCTCCAGGCGAGCACGAGGGTGCCGCCGCTGCGGAGCAGCCGGCTGGCCTGCTCGAGGTAGGCGGGGTACTCCTGCTTGTCGGCGTCGACGACGAGCAGGTCGTAGGCGCCGTCGGTCATCCGGGGAAGCACCTCGAGCGCCCGGCCCGCGATGACCCGGGTGCGCTGGTGGGCGACCCCGGCCGCGGCGAAGGCCTCGCGGGCGGCGCGCTGGTGCTCCGTCTCGAGGTCGATCGTGGTGAGGATGCCGTCGGCGGGCATGCCGCCGAGCAGCCACAGCCCGGACGCACCGGCCCCGGTGCCGATCTCCATGACCGCCCTGGCGCCGATCGCCGCGGCGAGCGCCTGCAGGGTCGACCCGACCCCGTTGCCCACGGCCGGTGCCCCGAGCTCCGCGCCGCGTCGCCGAGCCGCCTCGACGTGCTCGCTCGGGGTGACGAACTGCTCGGCGTGGGACCAGGCGGACACCTTCTGGTTGCTCATGGGATCCAGCCTATGCGACCTCGGGCACGCGCCCGACGCCCATCCCGCCTAGTCTCGCAGGCATGGAGAAGCCGACCCCCGAGCACCGTCGACCGGAGGGCGTCACGGACCAGACCGTCGAGGCGCTCGGCAAGCTGTCAGCGGCCCTCGAGGTGGTCGAGGACGCCCGCGGCAGCCTCTACGCCTTCCACCGGATGACGGGCATGGCCGACCTCACTCTGGGGGAGGCCGTCGCTGCCCTGCGCACCGCCGGGCACACGGCGCTCGCCGACGAGATCACCGAGACCCTCGTGGGTCGCAACGTCGTCGAGGGCCGCTGGACCTTCCAGCTCGTCGAGGAGTACGACGACGGCTACTACGCGACGTTCAAGCGCCTCGAGCAGCAGGCTCGGCGGGACCTCGTCGGCGGTCGTCGGCACCTGTTCGAGGCGGAGATGAAGGAGGACGAGCGCAGCCACGGTCGACGCCACCACGAGGCCGTGCCCGACGACGAGTCCGAGCAGGGCGGTGCGTCGTGAGGATGCACAGGCTGCGCACAGGTGATGCACCCCTCGGTGACAAGACCGATCCGGGAGGATGAGGGGAACGAATCCCTACGACGAGGCGTTGACCCAGACGAGCGCCCCAAGGAAAGGCCGAGGTCTGCGTGACCACCCCAGTGACGAGTGACACCGACGCGACGTGGACTCCCCCGACGTGGGAGGAGATCGTCGAGCAGCACTCTGCTCGCGTCTACCGCCTGGCCTACCGCCTCACGGGCAACCCGCACGACGCCGAGGACCTCACGCACGACGTCTTCGTGCGCGTCTTCCGCTCCCTGCACTCCTACCAGCCCGGGACCTTCGAGGGCTGGCTGCACCGGATCACCACGAACGTCTTCCTCGACAAGATGCGCCGCAAGCAGCGGATCCGCTTCGACGCCCTCCCCGACGACGCGGCCGGTCGGCTCGCGAGCCGGGAGAAGGGCCCGGAGCAGACCTACCACGACGCCCGGTTCGACGACGACGTGCAGCTCGCCCTCGACGCGCTCGCGCCGGAGTTCCGCGCGGCCGTCGTCCTCTGCGACATCGAGGGGCTCTCCTACGAGGAGATCAGCACGACGCTGGGCGTCAAGCTCGGCACGGTGCGGTCCCGCATCCACCGTGGCCGGGCCCAGCTGCGCGCCGCCCTGGCCCACCGCGCCCCGGAGGCTGTAGCCAGGCCCGAGGGTCTTGCTGCCCGCAGCGGTCTGCGCCTCCCCGGTCGTCGCGTGGCGGCGGGCACGCAGTGAGGGCAGGGGTGATGCAGCCGTGACGCCACACCTGCGCGGCAACGTGCGGGCCTACGTCGACCGGGGCCTGTCCCCGGCGCTGCTGCACCTCTACGACCGCCACGTCGTCTGCTGCGCCATGTGTCGCGCCGCGGCCGACCAGGAGCGGCGCATCGTCGCCTCGCTGCGCGCCGACACCGGCATCCCGACGAGCCTGATGTCCTCGCTCATGGGCCTCGGCGCGGCCCCCTCGGGTCCGGCGACACCGGGTGTCCCCTCCGCGCCCCCCGTCCCACGGCCGCCGTCGGGCCTGCGTATGCCGTCAGCGTCCTTCCGCGACCCCGTCCCCACCGTGCGCCCCTCGTCCCCGCCGCTGCACCGCTCGCCGATGCGGGCCGCGGTCCTCGCCTCGATCGCCGCCGGCGCGTCCGTGGCGGCGGCCTGGGGCCTCGCGGTCACTCCGTTGCCCACTGCGGGCCGTCCGGTCTCGGCGCGGGTGCCCGCCGGGGTCGCCTCGTTCGGTAGCGCCGGGCTCGCCTCGGTGACCTCGTTGAGCTCGGTCACCTCGGTGACCTCGGTGCGCTCCCTCGGCGCCACCGGGTCCGCCACGGGGTCCGTCGGGTTCAGCACGGCCCGGCTCAGGCCGGCCGGCGTCGTCGATGCCGATCCCGGCGTCGTCGACTCGGTCGTCTCGATGGTGTCCGGCCGCCCGTGGCTCGTCACGGCAAACGTCTCGTCTCGTCTCGCGCCGACGTCCTCGGTTCGTGTCCCCGTGGTCGGTTCGGCACAATCGGGACCATGAGCGAGGAGTCGACGACGCCCGAGGGGACGCGGGCCGCCGCAGCGCAGCCCCCTGTCGGCGGTCCGGAGGGCGCGGACGCGTCGTCCCCGACCGCCGAGCACACCGGCATCATCGAGCTCACCTCCACCCAGGCCATCCCCCAGGGACCCTCCGACGGGCCACCCGTGGGGGGGGCCACCGGCGGCGACGAGCCGGCTACGCAGCACGAGCCCGCCTGGTTCGACCTCTTCGCCGACGAACACCCGACGGACGGGGCCGGGGTCCCGGCCCGCGCGGACGCGCCGTGGGGGAGCGACCGGGCCGACGCGATCGCCGAGGAGCGGCACCGCGCCCGTTACCAACCCCCCGCGGACCCGGCCGTCACCGGCCCCGTCCCGGGTTCCGTCATGTCCGCGGTCGAGGGACCCGGACACGCACCTGTCACGCCGGCCGGCGAGTCGCGCGATGGCGTCGGGACGGCATACCCGGGCTACTGGGGCCGCCCGCCGGTCGACCCCGCCGGGCCACCGACGGCGCCGCCCCACCCCGGGGAGGTCGACGGGACCGAGGCGCCCGGTGCGCCCGCGCCCGCAGCGGTCCGGGGTCGCTCGCGCGGCGGACTCGTGGGACTCGTCGTCGGTCTCTGCCTGCTGAGCGGCCTCGTGGGCGGCGTCGGCAGCCAGCTGCTCACCGACCGGATCCACCTCGGGGGCTCGACCCTGCCCCAGCCCGGCGCAGGGGCGACGGACCGTCCGGCGGGTTCGGTCGCGAACATCGCGGCCACCGCACTGCCCAGCGTCGTGACGATCAAGGTCAGTGCCGACGCGGGATCCGACACCGGGTCGGGGTTCGTCATCGACGCGAAGGGCCACATCCTCACCAACAACCACGTCGTCGGCAACGCTGCCGACGGCGGCGAGATCGAGGTCGTCCTCAGCAACGGGGACAGCGAGATGGCGACCATCGTCGGTCGTGACGTCAGCTACGACCTCGCCGTCCTCAGGCTGGACCGGACGGACCTCACACCGCTCACGCTCGGCCCGTCCGACGCCGTCGTCGTCGGCGACCAGGTGATCGCCGTGGGCGCCCCGCTCGGGCTGGAGCAGACGGTGACGACCGGGATCGTCAGCGCCCTGAACCGCCCCGTGACGCCGGGGGCCGGCAACGAGGCCTCATACATGAACGCCATCCAGACCGATGCCGCCATCAACCCCGGCAACTCCGGGGGACCACTGCTCGACATGGGCGGCAAGGTGATCGGCGTCAACTCCGCGATCGCGCGGGTGCCGGGGACGACGAGCAGCACGGGCGGCAACATCGGCCTCGGCTTCGCCATCCCCAGCGACCAGGCCCGGCGCACCGCCGACCAGCTCATCGCCACGGGCAAGGCCACCCACCCCGTCATCGGGGTGCTGCTCGACCGCACCTACTCGGGCGAGGGCGCCCAGGTCTCCACCGGGGCCGACGCGGTGACCTCGGGCGGTCCGGCTGCCCGTGCCGGCGTGCGGTCCGGTGATGTCATCGTCGGCTTCGAGGGCAGGCGGGTGCGGACGCCCGACCAGCTCATCGTCTCGATCCGGGCCCGGGCCGTGGGGGACACGGTCACGCTCACCGTCGACCGGGACGGGGCGAAGGTGGACCTCAGGATGCGGCTCGAGGCAGACCCCAAGGGCTGATCGGGGAAGTCCAGCCGCCGTCCGTATGATGTCCCAGCCGGGGCCAGTGGAAGCGAGGAACAGTGTTCGACATCAACGGGTGGGAGCTGCTCCTGCTCGGCCTGCTCGCCGTCCTCGTCCTCGGCCCCGAACGACTGCCCACGTATGCCGCCAAGCTGGGCCGCCTGGTGCGGCAGGCGCGGACGATGGCCGACCGGGCCAGGGAACAGCTCAAGGACGAGATGGGCCCCGACTTCTCCGACGTCGACTGGCGCGCCTACGACCCGCGCCAGTACGACCCGCGCAAGATCGTCCGCGATGCGCTCAACGCCCCGGACGACGACGCCGCCGCGCCCGTGGCGGCCGCTGCTGCCGCCGGGGCGACCGGGGCCTTCGCCGACAAGCCGGTGAGCACGCCCCCCGGGTACGACCCCGCGCTGCCCACCCCGTGGGACACCGAGGCGACCTGACGGCGCAGGGGCCGGTGCGTCCGTTGTCAGCGGCACCGATTATCGTCGCTCAACGATGCCCACCGTCCCCGCCGCCGACCGCTCGTCCGCCAGCGTCCACTCGCTCTGGCGGCTCCGCGGCTACCTGAAGCCGCATCGGTGGTCGCTGCTCGCGATGCTCCTCGCCTCACTCGGAGGGGTCGCGCTGTCCATCGCGATCCCGCTCGTGACGCGGGCCCTCATCGATGGTCCGATCACCCGGCACGAGCTCGCGCCGGTGCTGCCGCTCGGGCTGCTCGCCATCGGCCTCGGGACCCTCGAGGCGGTGCTCATCTTCATCCGGCGCTGGGTCCAGTCCAACGCCGTGCTCGGGGTCGAGACCGCGCTGCGTCACGACCTCTACGAGCGGCTCCAGGCGCTGCCGATGAGCTTCCACAGTCGCTGGCAGTCGGGGCAGCTGCTCTCGCGGGCGACGACCGACCTCTCGGCGATCCGACGCTTCAGCGGCTTCGGCCTGCTCTTCCTCATCATCAACATCCTCCAGCTCGCCGCGGTCACCGTGGTCCTGCTGACGATGTACTGGCCGCTCGGTCTCATCGTCGCGGCCGTGTCGGTGCCGATCATCTGGCTCTCGATGCGCTTCGAGAAGGCCTATGTCGTCGTCTCCCGTCGGGTCCAGGACGAGCAGGGCGACCTCGCCACGCTCGCGGAGGAGGGTGCCGTCGGCATTCGGGTGATCAAGTCCTTCGGCCGCAGCAGCCACATGACCTCCCACTACGATCAGGCCTCCCGCGAGCTGCGGGCGACGAGCATGGACAAGGTCCGGCTGTCCGCGAAGTTCTGGACCTTCCTCGAGGTGATCCCCAACCTCGCCGTCGTCGTCGTGCTGCTCCTCGGCGCCATCGGCGTCGGCCGCGGCAACCTCACCCCCGGCGAGCTCGTCGCGTTCATCACGTTGATGCTCTCGCTCGTCTGGCCCGTCTCCTCGCTCGGCGTCATCCTCGCGATGTCCCAGGAGGCGATGACGGCGGCGGCGCGAGTCCTCGAGATCTTCGACACCGAGCCCGACATCGTCGCCGGCACCGGCCACGTGGCGGCGCCCCGCGGGCACCTCCGGTTCGAGCACGTTGACTTCGCCTTCCCCGACGCCCCCGACCGGCTCGTCCTGCGGGACGTCAACCTCGACCTGCCGCCCGGAGAGACGGTCGCCCTCGTCGGGGCGACCGGCGCCGGCAAGACCGCGCTCACGGCCCTCGTGCCCCGGCTCCACGACGTGACGAGTGGCCGGGTCACCATCGACGGCGTCGACGTCCGAGACCTCGCGCTCACCGAGCTGCGCTCCCTCGTCGCCACCGCGTTCGAGGAGCCCACCCTCTTCTCGATGAGCGCCCGGGAGAACGTGACCCTCGGCCGGGCCGACGCCTCAGAGCAGGACGTCCTCGAAGCCCTGGAGATCGCGCAGGCCGGGTTCGTGCACGACCTGCCGTGGGGGCTCGACACCCGAATCGGCGAGCAGGGGCTGTCTCTGTCCGGCGGGCAGCGCCAGCGGCTCGCGCTCGCGCGGGCCGTGCTGGCCCGGCCCCGGGTGCTCGTCCTCGACGACACCCTCTCCGCCCTCGACGTCCACACCGAGCGGCTCGTGGAGGAGGCCCTGTCCCGGGTGTTGTCGGCGACGACGGGCCTCATCGTCGCCCACCGCGCCTCAACCGTCATGCTCGCCGACCGGGTGGCCCTGCTCGAGCACGGCACGATCACCCACGTCGGGACCCACCGCGAGCTGCTCGACCACGTCCCGTCCTACCGCGAGCTGCTCGCCGCCGACGACGTGGGGGACAGGTCCCGGGAGACGCCGGTGCCGTCCGGGTCGACGCCTTCGGAAGGAGCGTGGGCATGAGCGACGCCCAGGGCTGGCGCGGGGTGGCCTCCGACGACATCGAGGGAGAGCTCACCGCCGAGACCTCCGCCCGGCTGGCCGGCCGGTCCCGGCGGCTGCTGGGCGAGGTCCTCGCCCCGTGGTCGCGCGCGCTGCGCTGGCTGATGCTCATCGTCGTCGTCGAGAACGCCGCGCGGCTGTCGGTCCCCTACCTCGTCAAGGAGGGCATCGACGTCGGCATCCCGCCGATCCGGGAATCCGGAGACCTCGAGCCGCTGCTGCTCATCGTCGGACTCGTCCTGCTGGCGACGGTGACCCAGGCCGTCGCGCGCAACCTCTTCCTCGTCCGCTCCGGCCAGATCGGCCAGGACATCCTGCTCTCGATCCGTCGTCGGGTCTTCCGGCACTTCCAGCACCTCAGCCCGGCCTTCCACGACCGCTACACCTCCGGCCGGGTGATCTCCCGCCAGACCTCCGACGTCGACGCGATCTACGAGATGCTCGAGTCCGGTTTCGACGGCCTCGTCACGGCGGCGCTGACCCTCGTGGGCACCTCGGTGCTGCTCCTGGTGCTCGACCTCAGGCTCGGCCTCGTCGCCCTGCTCTGCGGGCCGTTCCTCATCCTGCTGACCAACTGGTTCCGCACGGCCTCGGCCCGCAGCTACCGCGCGACGCGCGAGAAGGTCGCCCTCGTCATCGTCCACTTCGTCGAGTCGATGAACGGGATCCGAGCCGTCCACGCGTTCCGCCGCGAGGACCGCAACCAGGCGATCTTCGACGACGTCAACGACCAGTACCGCGCCGCCAACCTCGTCGCCTTCCGTCTCGTCGCTTGGTTCATGCCGGGCATCCGCCTCATCGGCAACCTCACGATCGGGATCGTGCTGCTCTACGGCGGCTACCTCGCCTTCGACGGCGAGGTCACCGTCGGGGTGCTCGCAGCCTTCCTGCTCTACCTGCGCCAGTTCTTCGAGCCGATGATGGAGATCTCGCAGTTCTACAACACCTTCCAGTCGGCCTCGGCCGCGCTCGAGAAGCTCTCCGGGGTGCTGGAGGAGGAGTCCGACGTCCCCGAGCCGACCGACCCGGTGGCGCTCGACGAGCCGCACGGCGAGGTCCGTTTCGACCACGTCGGCTTCGAGTACGTCGATGGCGCCCCCGTGCTGCCCGACCTCGACCTCACCGTGCCCGCGGGTCAGACGCTCGCGCTCGTCGGCACGACCGGCGCCGGCAAGACGACGCTGGCCAAGCTCGCGACCCGCTTCTACGACCCGACGCGCGGTCAGGTCCGCCTCGACGGGATCGACCTGCGCGACCTGGGCGCCGACACCCTGCACGGTGCGGTGGTCATGGTCACCCAGGAGAACTACCTCTTCTCCGGGACCATCGCCGACAACATCCGCTTCGGCAGCCCCGACGCCTCGCGTGACGAGGTCGAGTCCGCCGCTCGCGAGCTCGGGGCCCACGGGTTCATCTCGGCCCTGCCCGACGGCTACGACACGCAGGTGTCCAACCGTGGCGGCCTGCTCAGTGCGGGGCAGCGGCAGCTCGTCGCCTTCGCACGGGCCTTCCTCGCCGATCCCGCGGTGCTCATCCTCGACGAGGCGACCTCCTCCCTCGATGTCCCCTCGGAGCGACTCGTCCAGCGCGCGCTCCAGACGATCCTCGCGGGCCGGACCGCCATCGTCATCGCGCACCGGCTCTCGACGGTGGAGGTCGCCGACCGGGTGCTCGTGATGGAGCACGGTCGGATCGTCGAGGACGGCGCCCCCGACGACCTCGTCGCCGGAGGCACCGGGCGGTTCTCGGACCTGCACCGGGCGTGGGTCGACTCCCTGTCCTGAGCCCGCTCAGCGCATCGGCTCACGGGAGCGGGCTCAGCCGAGCCCGCTCAGCGACCGGCGGGCGTCAGGCCGAGCGAGCGACCCGCAAGGCCACGGGCCCGCGAGGAGATACCGCGCGCGATGCCGCGCAGGGCCACGGCGGCGGGGGTGTCAGGCGCGCCGAGGACGACCGGCATGCCCGAGTCGCCGCCCTCACGCAGCCGGGTGTCGAGCGGGATCTGCCCGAGGAGCGCGACCGGCGCCCCGATGCTGCGGCTCAGTGAGTCCGCGACGGCCTGCCCGCCGCCGGAGCCGAAGATCTCCTGACGGGTGCCGTCGGGCAGCTCGAGCCACGACATGTTCTCGATGACACCGGCGATCCGCTGGTGGGTCTGCAGGGCGATCGAGCCGGCCCGCTCGGCGACCTCGGCGGCGGCCTGCTGCGGCGTGGTCACCACGAGGATCTCCGCCGTCGGGATGAGCTGGGCCACCGAGATCGCGATGTCGCCGGTGCCCGGCGGCAGGTCGAGCAGCAGCACGTCGAGATCGCCCCAGAAGACGTCGCCGAGGAACTGCTGGAGGGCCCGGTGCAGCATCGGTCCCCGCCACACGACCGGCTGGTTGCCGGGGACGAACATGCCGATGGAGATGACCTTCACCTCGTGCGCGATGGGCGGCAGGATCATGTCGTCGACCTGCGTCGGGCGCTGCTCGACGCCGAGCATGCGGGGGACCGAGAAGCCGTAGACGTCCGCGTCGACGACCCCGACCCGCAGCCCCTGCTCGGCCATCGAGGCGGCGAGGTTGACCGTCACGGACGACTTGCCCACCCCACCCTTGCCGGAGGCGATCGCGTACACCCGCGTCAGCGAGCTCGGCTTGGCGAAGGGGATCTCCTTCTCGGGGGCACCGCCGCGCAGGTGCGCGCGCAGCTCGGCCCGCTGCTCGTCGCTCATCACGTCGAGGGTGACCTCGACCCGGGTCACCCCGGGCAGGGCGAGCAGCGCACCGGAGGAGTCCTTCGTCAGGGTCTCCTTCATCGGGCACCCCGACACCGTGAGGAAGATCGCGAGGGCGACGGACCCGGCCTCGTCGATCTCGACCGACTTCACCATGCCGAGCTCGGTGATCGGCTTGCGGATCTCGGGGTCGTTGACCTTCGACAGGGCCGTGAGCATGTCGTCACGGCTGGGCAGTGCGGGGGCAGACATGTCCTCCATCGTATGCCGACCCACGGGAGCTCCCGGCCGCGGGCGGCCTGCGCCCCCGTGCACCCCCGTCGTTCGCGCAACCCTCGCGGGTCAGCGCTCGTCGTCGGGGTTCTCGCCGCGGATGAGGGAACGCTCCTCGAGCTCGGCGAGCAGATCCCGCAGCTCGGAGCGGACGAAGTCGCGGGTGGCCTGCTCGCGCAGGGCGATGCGCAGGGAGGCGACCTCGCGAGTGAGGAACTCGGTGTCGGCCAGGTTGCGCTCGTCGCGGGCCCGGTCCTGCTCGAGGGTGACCCGGTCGCGGTCGGCCTGCCGGTTCTGCGCGAGCAGGATCAGCGGTGCGGCATACGACGCCTGGAGGCTGAGCATCAGGGTGAGGAAGATGAACGGGAACTCGTCGAAGCGCAGGTCGCCCGGGGCGAGGACGTTCCAGACGATCCAGACGAGGACGAAGAGGGTCATCCCGATGAGGAAGGAGGCCGTCCCCATGAAGCGGGCGAAGTTCTCCGAGAGGACGCCGAACGCCTCCTGGGTGAAGGTCATCCGGGGGAGCAGGCTGGCGCGCTGCTCCTGGGGCTGGTCGAGCTTGTCCGCCCGGTCGGCCCGGTCGGCGCGCGCCGACCGGCGGGCCCGGCGCTCGGTGTTGTCGCTCACGGCTTCACCTCGAGCTCGTGCCGCTCCTCACGCCAGTCCTCGGGGAGGATGTGGTCGAGGACGTCGTCGACGGTGACCGCTCCGAGCAGGCGCCCGTCGTCGTCGACGACCGGGACCGAGACGAGGTTGTAGGTCGCGAGGGTGCGGGTGACCACCTCGAGGGTCGCCGACGCCGAGACCGGCTCCATCTCCTTGTCGATGATCGAGCCCACGGCACCGTGCGGCGGTTCGCGGAGCAGCCGCTGGATGTGGACGAGGCCGAGGTAGCGGCCGGTGGGGGACTCGAGCGGGGGTCGGCAGACGTAGACCATCGTGGCGAGCGCCGGGGCGAGCTCCTCGCGGCGCACCATGGCGAGGGCCTCGGCGATGGTCGCCTCCGGGGCGAGGATGACCGGCTCGGTCGTCATCATGCCGCCGGCCGTCTTCTCGTCGTAGGAGAGCAGCCGGCGCAGGGGGGCGGCGTCGTCGGGTTCCATGAGCTGGAGCAGCTGCTCGGCCTGCTCCGGGGCGAGCTCGGCGAGCAGGTCGGCGGCGTCGTCGGGCTCCATCGCCTCGAGGACGTCCGCGGCGCGGGCGTTGTCGAGGCCGGCGAGGATCTCGACCTGGTCGTCGTCGGGCAGCTCCTCGAGCACGTCCGCGAGCCGCTCGTCGTCGAGCGCGGCCGCGACCTCGGCCCGGCGCTTGGGGTTGAGCTCGTGGATGACCTCCGCGAGGTCGGCCACCTTGAGGTCGTCGTAGGTCTCGAGCAGCCGCTCGGCGCTCTGGGCGGCGGTCTCGTCGTGCAGCCCGAC
>JBBRGO010000033.1:0-18715 GCA_038224055.1 Actinomycetales bacterium | reverse complement strand
GCGCCCGCGAAGGCGAGCATCGGCGTGGCGGCGTCGCCGGCTGCGTTGTAGGGAACGAGCGGCTCACGGGTCTCCCGCGACCGGACGAGCTCGACCGCCCAGAAGACGCCGAGGCCGCGGACCTCGCCGACGCTGGGGTGCTTCTCCGCCAGCGCGCGCAGGCCGGGGCCGATGACGTCGGAGCCGAGCATCCGGGCGTTCTCGACGATGCCCTCCTCGTGGAAGGCCGTGATCGAGGCGACGGCCGAGGCCGCGGCGAGCGGGTGACCCGAGTAGGTGAGGCCACCGGGGTAGGGGCGCCGGTCGAACGTCTGACGGATCGGGTCGGAGAGGATGACGCCGCCCATCGGGACGTAGCCGGAGTTGACGCCCTTGGCGAAGGTGATGAGGTCGGGCGTGACGCCCCAGCGGTCGACGGCGAACCACTCCCCACAGCGGCCGAAACCCGCCATGACCTCGTCGGCGATGAGCATGATGCCGTGCTCGTCGCAGATCTCCCGGACGCCCTCGAGGTAGCCGTCCGGCGGCACGAGGATGCCGTTCGTGCCGACGACGGTCTCGAGGATGATGGCCGCGACGGTGTGGGCGCCCTCGACCATGAGGGTGTCGCGCAGGTGGGTGAGGGCCCGGTCGCGCTCCTGCTCGTCGTTCTCGGAGTGGAACGCGGAACGGTAGGTGTAGGGCCCCCAGAAGTGGACGATCCCGGACTCCCCCGGCTCCGACGGCCAGCGCCGCGGGTCACCCGTCATCGTGATGGCCGCGGAGGTGGCGCCGTGGTAGCTCCGGTAGGTGGCCATCACCTTGTGCCGGCCGGTGTGCAGGCGCGCCATCCGGATCGCGTTCTCGTTGGCCTCGGCCCCGCCGTTGGTGAAGAAGACGAAGTTCATCCCGTCGGGCGCCACGTCGGTGATCAGCCGGGCGGCCTCACCACGTGCGTCGTTGGCGAAGGACGGCTGGATCGTCGCGAGCCGGCCGGCCTGCTCCTGGATCGCTGCGATGACCTTGGGGTGCTGGTAGCCGATGTTGACGTTGACGAGCTGGCTGCTGAAGTCGAGGTAGCGCTTGCCTGCGTAGTCCCAGAAGTGCGATCCCTCGGCCCGGGCGATCGGCAGCGGGTCGATCATCCCCTGGGCCGACCAGGAGTGGAAGACGTGAGCGCGGTCAAGCGCCCGCACCTCCGCCTCGGTGAGGGCGTCGAGTCGGCCTGCGACGCTGGTGCGCTCGTCGATGTCAGTCATGAAAGTCCTTCTCGTCCGTGGGATTCCGGCGTATGCCGCTGAGTCTGGGTGGGTGCGCGGGCGCGGTCAGCGGGTGCGCGGGAAGCCGAGGTCGACCGAGGAGGTCGCCGGGTCGGGCCAGCGCTGCGTGACGACCTTCCCGCGGGTGTAGAAGTTGATGCCCTCGGGGCCGTACATGTGGGTGTCGCCGAAGAGCGAGTCCTTCCAGCCACCGAAGGAGTAGTAGGCGACCGGCACGGGGATCGGCACGTTGATGCCGACCATGCCGACCTCGACCTCGTTCTGGAAGCGGCGGGCGGCGCCGCCGTCGCGGGTGAAGATCGCGGTGCCGTTGGCGTACTGGTTGGAGTTGATGAGGGCCAGGCCCTCCTCGAAGGTGTCCACCCGGACGACGGACAGGACCGGTCCGAAGATCTCGTCGCGGTAGACCGTCATGTCCGAGGTGACGTCGTCGAGGAGCGTCATCCCGAGGAAGTACCCCTCGGTCGGCACCTGCTGGTCGCGGCCGTCGACGACGACCGTGGCCCCGGCCTCGGCGCCGGCAGCGATGTAGCCGGCGACCTTGTCGCGGTGCTCGCTCGTGATGAGCGGGCCCATGTCGGTACCCTCGGCCGCGCCGTCACCGATCGTGAGCTTCGGCAGCCGCGAGGAGACGGCGGAGACGAGCGCGTCACCGGCGTCGCCGACGGCGACCGCGACGGACAGCGCCATGCAGCGCTCGCCGGCCGCGCCGTAGGCGGCCGAGACGATCGCGTCGGCGGCCATGTCGATGTCGGCGTCGGGCAGCACCAGCGCGTGGTTCTTCGCGCCGCCGAGAGCCTGGACCCGCTTGCCGTTGGCGGTCCCCCGCTCGTAGATGTACTTCGCGATGGGCGTCGAGCCGACGAAGCTCACCGCGGCGATCTCGTCGTTGTCGAGGATCGCGTCGACCGCCTCCTTGTCGCCCTGGATGACGGTGAAGACGCCGTCGGGCAGCCCGGCCTGCTGCCACAGCTCGGCGAGGAAGAGCGAGGCGGACGGGTCCTTCTCGCTCGGCTTGAGGATGAAGGCGTTGCCGCACGCGATCGCGTTGCAGCACATCCACAGCGGAACCATCGCGGGGAAGTTGAAGGGGGTGATCCCGGCGACGACGCCGAGCGCCTGGCGCATCTGGTAGACGTCGACCCCGGCGCTCGCCTGCTCCGAGAAGCCTCCCTTGAGCAGCTGCGGCACGCCGGTGGCGAACTCGGCGTTCTCCAGCCCGCGGGCGATCTCCCCCGCGGCGTCGGACAGGACCTTGCCGTGCTCGGCGGTGATGATCGCGGCGAGCTCGTCGGAGCGGCTGTTGAGCAGCTCGCGGAAGGCGAAGAGCACTCCGGCCCGCTTCGACAGCGAGCTCGTGCGCCAGTCGCGGGCCGCGGCCGCGGCGACCTTGACCGCCGCGTCGACCTCGGAGCGCGTGGCCAGGGTGACCGCGCCGGTCTGCCTGCCGGTGGCGGGATCGTGCACGGGAGCGGTCCGGCCGGACGTGCCGGGGGTCCGGGTGCCGGAGATCCAGTGGTCGATGGACTTCACGAGGGTGGTGTCAGCGGTGGTGTCCGGGGTGGGCGTGGAGGTCGTCGTCATGGGACCAGATTACGTCCCACTGCCAAGCCATACAAAGCCTGTTTTGCTACACTACAAAAATGCGCGCCGTCCTCTCCGCCCTCGAGGAACGACTGGACGTGCCCACCGCCAAGGGTCTGGCCCAGTCCGTGACCAGGGCCATCCGCGACGGCGTCCTCACCCCCGGGGACCACCTGCCACCGATCCGTCGGGTCGCCGAGGAGCTGATGGTCTCGCCGACGACGGTGAGTGCGGCCTGGCAGATGCTCGCCCGGTCCGGCACGATCCGCTCGGACGGGCGGCGCGGGACGACGATCGCGCCGACCGGACACCCCGGCGGTGACCGCTACGCCAGGGCCCTGCGACATGAGTCGGAGGTGACCCTGGACCTCTCCACCGGTATCCCCGACGCGGCCCTGCTGCCCCAGCTCGGCCCGGTCCTCGCCGGCTTCACCGCGAGCCCCACCCCCGGCAGCTACCTCGACGACCCCGTGCTCGCCGAGCTGCGCGTCGCCCTGCTCGACCAGTGGCCGTATGCCGTCGAGGACTTCCTCGTCGTCGACGGCGCCATGGACGCCCTGGACCTCATCGTGCGGACGCTGCTGCGCCCCGGTGACCTCGTCCTCGTCGAGAACCCCGGCTTCCCCCCGCTCCTCGACCTGCTCGAGGACCGCGGCGTCGAGGTGGCCGGGATCCCGCTCGACGCCAACGGCGTCGAGCTCGGCGCGGTGGAGGCTGCGCTCGAGCGCCGCCCGACGGCGCTGTTCGTCCAACCGCGTGGCCAGAACCCGACGGGCGTGTCGATGTCCCCCACGAGGGCCGCGCGTCTCGCCGCACTGCTGCGCGGGTCGTCAGCCTTCGTCGTCGAGGACGACTCGGGCGGCGACATCGCGACCTCGGTGCCGACCAGCCTCGGCCGCTGGATCCCCGACCAGGTGCTCCATGTCCGCAGCTTCAGCAAGTCCCACGGCCCGGACCTGCGGCTGGCCGCGATCAGCGGACCCGACCCGCTGCTCCTGCCGGTGCGACGCACCCGGGCGCTCGGCCAGGGGTGGTCGAGCCGGATCCTCCAGCGCGTGCTCGCATCGCTGCTCCTCGACGCCGACGCGCGCACGGGGGTCGCACGGGCTCGGGCCGAGTACTCCCGGCGCCGCGAGCTCGTCGTGGCACGACTCGGCACCCACGGGATCGACATACCCGGCACCGACGGGCTCAACATCTGGGTCCCCGTCCGCGACGAGTCGGCAGCCGTGCTCCGGCTCGGGGCCCGGGGCATCGCCGTGACACCCGGCACCCCGTTCACCGTTCTCGACGAGAGCGCCGGCGGGGGTGGGCACGTGCGGGTGACGACGGGGCTGCTCCGAGACCATCACGTCGAGATCGCCGACCAGATCGCTGAAGCCGCCGCGGCGGGCTCCTGGACGGCGCAGCACCGCTGACGGCCGGTGGCAGGCCCGGTGGCAGGCCGGAGGCAGGCCCGGTCGGCGCCGGGGAACGGGTCGATGTCCTACAGTGGCCCGACCGCCGCGAGTGCGCGGCCGACGACAGGGGTCCGCACCATGGTGAAGCACGCCCTCGCAACCGGACTGCTCGTGGGGGCGCTCGGCCTCGGCGGCTGCACCGCGGACGGCAGCATCGAGGTCGGGTCCGCGGCCGGTGCAGCCCAGGGCGCGTCGGCCCGGGCCGACGCCCTCTGGTCCGACCGGACCGAATGGATCGGCGACAACTCGAAGGTCATTGGCCTGGTGCGCCGGGCCGGCTTCGGCCCCGTGGGCTCGTACACGATCGCCCTCGTCACGGAGGCGAAGCCCTACCAGCTGATCGTCAATCTCGATGCCCCGGTGAAACCCGCCGACGCGACGGACTTCACGACCCCGGGCACCATCATGCTCGGGACAGTGGCCAACCTCGACGAGGTGCACGTCGTCGAGGGCGACGAACGGTGGACGCTGACGAAGGCGGAGGCGAGCAAGGACCTCGGCTACGACGTCAAGCTCCTCGGCAAGGACCTGAGCACGCTGCGCCGCTACGTCGCCTCCACCGAGGACTGACCCGGACCGACCGGTGCGGGCCGGCCCTCAGGCGACGGTGATCGCGTCGAGACGCTCCTTGATGAAGTCGCCCGACACGACCGACGCGAGATCGGTCCGTCGACCGACCGGCGGCGCGAGCGGCTGCACGCGCGTGTCGTGGTCGGCCTCGTAGAAGTAGACGAGTGAGACGAGGTCCTCGTCCGGGTGGGCCTCCTGCGGGGGGAGCACCCGGTGCCGGTTGGACTTCCACCGACCGCCGCTCCACAGCGCGAGCAGGTCCCCCGTGTTGATCGTCAGCGCCTCGGCATCCCACGGGGCGTCCTGCCACCCGTCGTCCTCGGTCCACACCTGCAGACCACCGGCTCCGGGCTCCCGGTCGAGGATCGTCACCGTGCCGAAGTCGGTGTGCGGGCCGATCCGGAACTGGCCCTCCGCCACCTCCCCCACGTGGGCGAGAGGCGGGTACCAGTTGAGGTTGAGGGTGAAGGTCGAACGCTCGGTGTGCCGGGTGAAGAAGTCCGACGGCTGCCCCAGGGCGGCGGCGCAGATCCGCAGCAGCTCGTCCCCCAGCGTGCGCATCCGCGCCAGGTAGTCGGTGACGACCGGCTCCAGGCCGGGCACCTCGCGCGGCCAGACGTTGTCGGGGAACCAGTAGGCGTCCACCCGGGCGTCGCCCGTCTTCGCGTCGGCGCCGACCGCGAAGGTCTCCTTCGCGTCGGGCGGCGTCTCCGTGCCCTCGGAGTAGCCGTTGGCCTCCACGCCGGGAGGGAGCCAGCCCCGCCCCGCGATCGAGACGGCATACGCCTGCTTCTCGGAGGCGGTGAGCGCGAAGAAGTCCCGTGACCGCTCACGCAGCTCGCCCGCGACCTCCCGCGGCACCCCGTGCCCGGTGACGAGCATGAAGCCGACCGACGTCAGTGCGTCGTCGACGGCGGCGGCGACCTCTGCCCGGTCGGCGTCCGAGCCGGTGAACCACGGCCCGATGTCGATGACGGGGACGTGCCCGGGTGCAGCCACCTCAGACCTCCTCGTCCGCACCGGGGACCCCGATGTCCTCGTTCCACAGGTCCGGCCGTTCGGCGATGAACTCGGTCATCATCGTGACGCACTCCGCGTCCTCCAGCACCATCACCTCGACGCCGTTCTCCGCGAGCCACTCGTGCCCGCCGAAGAACGTCCGGGCCTCCCCCACGACGACGCGGGAGATGCCGAACTGGCGGACCAGTCCGGAGCAGTACCAGCACGGGGACAGCGTCGTGACCATCGTCGTGCCGGCATACGTCCGCTGCCGCCCGGCCCGTCGGAAGGCGTCCGTCTCGCCGTGGACCGACGGGTCGTCGTCCTGGACCCGCCGGTTGTGACCGCTGCCGAGCAGCACCCCGTCGGCACCGAAGAGGGCTCCGCCGATCGGTATGCCGCCCTCCGCGAGACCCGCACGTGCCTCACCGAGCGCCGTGGCGAGCCAGCGCCGGGCGGTTGCGTCATCGAGCTCGAGCATGTCAGGCCCCTCGGTGGATCGTGGAGGTCGGCGTGATGACCCGGACGAGGACGGCATACACGACGGCGGAGATGAGGAAGCCGACGAAGAAGGTGCTGTCGCCGAAGTCGGGGTTGGCGGTGGGGACCGGTCCGACGTAGTTGGTCTGGTTGGAGAAGAGCCAGACGGACACGACGAGACCGGTGAGCATCGCGATCGGGCCGGCCCAGTTCGTCGAGGTGGGGTCCTGGGCGACCGCGGTGATCGCGGCGTCGTCACCGCGGCGCATCAGGCGGTCGACGAAGACGACGGCGAGCCACGGCCCGATCCAGTAGGCGATGATGAGCAGGAAGTTCTCGTAGACCTCCGGCTCGTCGAGGTAGGTGAAGGCGATGATGCCGCCCGCGATGCCGAAGAGGACCGCCACGATCCCCCGCCGCAGCCGGTAGCCGATCTTGACCCCCATCGCGAGGAACGACATCGCGCCCGAGTAGATGTTGAGCACGTTGGCCGAGACCGCGCCGAGCGCGATGGCGAGCAGGGTGATCGACGAGATCCACGCCGGCATCGAGTGGGTGAACGCATCGGTGGGCGAGGCGTCCTCGGCGAGCCCGGTGTTGATGATCGTCGCGGACGCGGCCCCGACGATCATGAGCGCGCTGCAGCTGACGAAGTCACCGAGCCCGGCGGCGATCCCGGCCTTGCGGCCGTCGCCCTCGGGCAGGTAGCGGGTGTAGTCCGAGGCGTAGGGGTTCCAACCGGCCGAGTAGCCGAAGGCGGCGGCGAGGGTGATGAGGAAGGCCCCGGTCGTCGGGATCCCACCGGTGCCGGGTGTCGAGAGGTTGGCGTGCCCGAAGGTGCTCGCGGCGGCCAGGACGAAGGCGACGACGAGGAAGGGGAAGGCGATCCGCTCGAAGAGGTGGATGAGGTTGTGGCCGAAGAAGGCGACGAGGATCTGGGCCACGATGACGACGGCGAGCGCGACCTGCGGCGAGATCGGCAGGAGCGTGGCCAGCGCGTAGGCGCCGCTGATGCTGTTGACCGCGAACCAGCCCACGCCGGCCATGAGCGACATCAGCGTGGCGGGAAGCAGGTTGCCCCAGTAGCCGAAGCCGGTGCGGCTCAGCACCATCTGCGCCAGCCCGTGCCGGGGACCCCAGGCCGACAGGACGCCGTGGCTGATCGAGCCGAGGGCGTTGCCGATGACCAGCGCGGCCACCGCCTGCCAGAACGAGAGACCGAAGAAGAGCACCCCGATGATCCCGACGAAGACGGTCGCGAACTCGAGGTTCGGGCTCATCCAGGTGGTGAACAGGTGCCACGGCTTGCCGTGCCGGTCCTCGACCGGGACCCGTTCGATGCCGCCGGGCTCGATCTTGCCGGCTGACGTCCCGTAGTCGCTCAGGACGTCCTCGCCGGGCTCCGCCGGCCGTGTTGTCGTCATGAGTGCCAATGCTGGCGACCAGTGGTCCTCCACCGCAAGTCGCGGTCACAGAGTTAACGCGCCGGAAACAGCCGACCGCCGGTGAGCTCCTCGTCCGCCGCAGGTCAGGACCCTCACCGTCACTGCCGCGGGCTCAGCGCGGACGCCTGGTCGGTCGCCGCCGCCGTCCCGGGATCCTCCAAGGGATCCTCAAAGGGATCTGCCGCGGGATCTGTCAGGGCCGTGGAATGAGGACGACCTGCCCGGCCCGTTCGAACAAGGAGCGCGATCCCGAAGGCCAGGAGGACGACGTCCTGAGCGACCAGGGTCGGGATCTTCGGCATCGCGCCCACCGCGGCGGCGAGGTCGGTGACGAGGTGCAGACCGATCAGGGGGACGATCGTGTCGATCCGCGTGCGGACGGCGCCGTACCCGACACCGAAACAGAACGCGCCCCACGCCTGGGCCAGCACGAGTCCGGGGTTGTCGCGAAAGGCAAGGTTCGCCAGGTGCGCGGCGCCGAACAACGCCGACGTCAGGAGCACGGCACGGGCCGTGCCGAGCGGCGCGAGGGTCCGCTGGACGATCCCGCGCCACAGCAGCTCCTCCGCGATCCCGGTCATCAGGTATCCCACCGTGAGGAAGACCAGCCGGGAGGAGCCCGTGTGGTGGACCCCGAGCAGGAGCGGGGTCACCGACAGAGCCGCCGGCACCGTGAGCAGTCCGAGGCGGCGCCAGTGACGGGGACCGTTCACGCCGAGCTCGGACCAGCGGGCGAACCTCGGGGCGACGGCGAGGACGAGCACCACGAGGAGCACCAGGGTGGCGAAGGCTCGCGCCTCCCCCGTCGCGTCCGGCAGGAGGGCCGTCAGGGCCGCGGCCGCGCCCACGGTGACGACCATGAACAGGGCGAAGATCCCGAGGGCGCTCCTGACCGGGCGCGCCGACGTGGCGGTGATCACGGCGCGACCACCCGGATCGCCCGGCGGACCCGCAGGGCGAACACGCTGGTCGTCAGTACCCGGGTCGACACCATCGCCAGCGCCATCAGGACGAATGCGGCGACCCACGCGTCAGGGCCGGAGATCCGGTGCTCGAAGGAGAACTGCCCGATCCGGGGTCCGAACCAGTGGTCCGCTCCGTAGGCGAACACGATGCGAGCGCCGATCACCACGACCCACAGTGCGGCATACCCGACGCCGGCGGTCGTCACGAGACCGCGACGCCTCTCATCGGGACGCACCCGGACGAGGAGCCCGGCGAGCACTCCCAGAGCGACGCCGCTCAGGGCGCCGATCAGCTCCAGGGTGGTGTCGTTCCCGGCCGCCGGTAGGTGGCGCAGGAACACTGCCGCGCCCCCCGCCACGAGCGCGAGCGGCAGCAGCGAGCGACCGGGCGTGAGTCGGCGGGTGCCGAGGTTCGCGCCGAGGATGTAGACGAGCAGTCCGAGGTTCAGGACGTATTCTGCTGTGGACATGGTGTGACTTCCTTCCGCGGCCCCACGGCCGCTAGTGATACCGATCTGGAACGTGTGCTCCGTCGCCGTCCGGGCGCGACGAGGTAGGCCCCTGCGGACGGGAGCCGGTTCTCGGGCCCTTTGTCGGGCCCCGATGCCCGCGAAGAAGCAGTGGCGCCGAGGTCAGCGCAGCATCCGCCACATGCCGTTCATGTCGCTCTCGTCGTCGAAGCCCTCGCGGCGGTAGAGGGCGGCGGCCTGCTCCGTCGCGAACAACCCCACGAACGCGTCCCCACCGGCAAGCTCCCTGACCTGTTCGAGCAGGCGCCGGGTGACGCGTCCCCCGAGTCCGTGGCCCTGGTGGTCGGGGTGCACGGCGACGTCCTGGAGGTAGAAGAAGAAGGCTCCGTCGCCGACGGTCCGCCCCATCGCCACGACGGATCCGTCGTCGTCGGTGACGACGACTCCGGAGCACGAGGCGGCCAGGGAGGCGGGCATTGCCGCCCACCGGAACCCGTCCTGCCAGCCGACGGCGTGGGCGAGCATCCGGTGCTCGTCCGGGGTGGCGACCCGGTCGGTGATGTCGTACGGCATGGGAATCCTTCTGTTGCCGGGTGTGCGAAGCATCGACGGGCCGCGAGGGCGTGCGCAACACCTCAGGTCGGGCCGCGGCTTCACTGCGGGAGCCTTGACGGCCGGGCGCACCCCGAGGTCAGCACCGCTCCGCCTCCGCTCGTGAACGGTTGGTACGGGGCGGAGCCCACCCACCCGATCAGCAGTGGAAGGCTGAGGTAGAGCGCGCCGTGCAGGTAGCTGCTGGGGACGACGAAGGCCAACCCGGAGATGGGCAGCAGCACCGCGAGGAAGGCGCTGAGCCAACGGAACCACCCCGGAGTGCGGCGGTGCTGACCGCGCGTCGTCAGACCGATGAAGACACCGAGCAGGACGAGCTTGGCCGTGTCGAGGAACCCGATCATCGACAGCATCGAGGCGGTCGACTGAACGCCGACGCGGCCCGTCGTGGCCCAGACCCCGAGCATGACCAACCACTGCGCGAGTGACACGGCGACAGCACCCGTCCCGACCGGCACGAGCAGACGCGATCCCGGCAGAGCCTCCAGCTGCTGGGCCACGGACCGCAGGACGCCCCACAGGCACAGGGCGGCGAGCCCGTGCACGAGGCTCGACTGGATCGCCGCCGCGGTGGCGTGCGCGTCGAGGTAGGCGCGCACCTGGGTCGTGTCGGGCTGGGCGGTGGGTGGCCCCGGGACGAGGAGAAGACCACCGGACCAGCAGAGGGCGTACGCCCAGCCGGCGAGTCGAGGACGCGTCATGGAAGCTCTCCTGAGGTGAGGACGTGGGCGAACTCCCGGTGCAGGCTCGCCAGGGCGGGCCGTCGTGGAGACGCAGTGGCCGGTGGTGAGACCGCGCAGCACGAGTCCGGGGGCGGCCAGCGTGTGCGGACCCGCCTCCAGGTCGGTGCCGATGAAGGCGCTGTTGACCTGCTTGTGCAGCACCGGCTCGGTGGGCCGTGGGGGCGACGTGCGGTTTCAGGTCGTGGCCCCGCTGCCCCGGGTAGAGCGGCGACCACGGAGCCATCCGGAACCGTTGGTCCTCGGCTCGCCCCCACGCGCGCCGGTCCGGTCGCGCCGTTTGCGGGGTTCTGGCGCCGCGAGGGTTCGGGACGGTGGCTGGTTGCTGGCATGTCTCGAGCGTGCTCGACGCGAGCGTGCCCAACCTGCGGCACAGCGCCGACCCACGTTCGGTCCTTCTGCCGCCGGCATGCGGCAGAATGACGTAGTGACGCGAGGTCCTCGTGTGGGGTAGCGGCCCCGCGAGGGTTCGGGGCTGGGGCTGGATGCGCCGCGCACGCGGCTGGATGGAGTGGCGGGCGATGGAGAACCACGAGACGTCGACACGCGTGTTCCTCGTCGATGACCATGCCGTCGTCCGGACGGGCCTGGCGGCATACCTCGCCACGGAGGCGGACCTGATCGTCGTCGGCTCCGCGTCGAACGGGCGACGCGCCCTGGACGAGCTCGCCGTGCTCGCCAACGGCGACGGCCTCCCCGACGTGGTCCTCATGGACCTGCTGATGCCGGAGATGGACGGGATCACGGCCACCGCGGCCATCAAGGCCCGCTGGCCGCAGGTGGAGGTCGTGGCGGTCACGAGCTTCGTCGAGGAGCAACAGATCCGCGGTGCGCTCGAGGCCGGCGCGGCCGGGTACCTGCTCAAGGACGCGGAGGCCTCCGAGGTCGCCGACGCGATCCGGTCCGCGGTCGCTGGGGAGGTGCGACTGGATCCGGCGGTGGCCAAGGCGCTGACGGCATCGTTGCGCGCCCCCAAGAAGGAGTCAGCGTCGTTGACCGCTCGCGAGCGCGAGGTGGTGGTCAGCATCGCGAGAGGAAACACCAACCGCCAGATCGCGAAGGATCTCGCGGTGAGCGAGCGCACGGCCCGGACCCACGTCTCGAACATCCTCGCCAAGCTCGGCCTGGCCAGCCGGACCCAGGCGGCGATGTGGGCGGTCCGAGAAGGTCTCGTGAGCCCTGCTCCGAAGGGTGGGTCGTGACCTGGCCGGTCCCCGCTCAGCGGGAGACCGTCCCGCCGGCCACCCGCCGGGACGGCGACCTCGACGCCCAGCTCCTGGAGATCTTCTTCGACCAGGTGCCGATGGGGATCGCGGTGTTCGACACCGACCTCCGCCTGCAGCGGTGCAACCGGACGTGGGAGGGCTTCTTCACGCACTACCTGGGCTCCCCGGCCGGGTGGGTGACCCCGGGAAGGGGCATGTTCGAGCTGCTGCCCGGCCAGGAGGAGGTCACCGCGCCGCTGCTCGAGGCAGTCCTCGCAGGTCAGGTCGTGCGCCAGGCGGCGCACCGGCTGTCCAACGACGGCATCGTCACCTACTGGGACGTCGTCTTCGCGCCGACGTTCGTCGACGGTGAGGTGGCCGGGTTCGTCGACATCGTGACCGATGCGACCGACCGGGTTCGGGCGTTGGAGCAGCTCGAGCAGCGCATCGCCGGCTTCACCGCGATCGCCGATGCCATGACCGTCCAGCACCCCCTTCAGGCAACGCTCGAGCAGGTGGCTCGGTCGGTCCGATCGGCCACCGGCGCGGCCGCGGCTGCCGTCGTGGTCTGGGAGGACTCGGACCTGCTTCGGCTCGCCCACTACGGCGATGACGGCCTGCCTCACGGGTACCGCGCCGCCGTCGAGGCCGCCTACGCTCTCGGCGCCGAGTCTGTGATCCGCGAGGTCACCAACGACACGAAGATCAACGTCTTCCGCGGGTTCCGCACCCAGGCGCTGGCCGACCCGGGGTACGCCCCGCTGCACCCGCTGTGGGACGGGTTGGACTTCGAGGACACCGTCGTGGTGCCGCTGGGGTTGCAGGGGCGTTGTGACGGCTGCCTGCTGCTCTACGTCACCGCAGGGCGCGAGGTCGACGAGGACGAGCTCACCTTCCTGCAGGCCATCGCCGACCAGGCCGCTGTCGCCGTCGAGAACGCCCGCCTGTTCCAGGACGCGGAAGCCCACGCCACCCTGGTCGAGCGCCAGCGACTGTCCCGCGAGCTGCACGACTCGGTCAGCCAGGCGCTCTTCGCGATGACCCTGCACGCACGCGCCGCGGAGCGCCGGCTCGACAGCATGGGGACTGCCCCAGACGACCCGCTCGCGGTGGGGGTCACCACGCTCGCCCAGCTGACCCGGGGCGCCCTGACCGAGATGAGGGCCCTCATCTTCGAGCTGCGTCCCGACGCGCTGGCTGCGGAAGGGCTCGTCGGGGCCCTGCAGCGACAAGCGGCGGCGTTGAGCGCGAGGGAGGGTCTGCCGATCACGGTGACCGGTCCCACCGAACGGCTGCCCCTCGAGCCGCAGGCCGAGGAGCACCTGTACCGACTGGTCCTCGAGGCCCTCAACAACACCACGAAGCACGGTCGAGCGAGTGCAGCACAGGTCATCATCACCAGGCTCGACGCTCCCGGGTCGGGCACGCTCCTGGTGCAGGTCGCCGACGACGGCGAGGGGTTCGACCCCCGCGCCTCGGGTCCGGGGCACCTCGGTCAGACGACGATGCGCGACCGCGCGGCCGCCTGCGGCGCCGAGCTCGAGGTGACCAGCGCCCCTGGGGCCGGGTGCACCGTGACCGTGCGGGTGCCCCTCGGCGGGGTCGTCGCTCGCTGAGCGAGCGGGCCCGTGGCGATGGGGCGCGGGCCGGTCGGGTGCGCTGGGTGCGCTGGGTGCGCTGGCTGCGCTGGGTGGACTGGCTGACCAGAAGCGGACTACGCCCTTCCTCGGTCCTGCTCTACGTCGTTCGGCCGATCCGGAGGCCGCCTCGCGCCGGGAGCCTGAAGGGGTCGCCCACGAGGGTGACCGCCCCCAGGGGCGAACAGCCCACACGGGAGGCCACCGCCATGATCACGTACTCCGCCCTCGCCATGATGCTGGCCCGGGCCCGGGGAGCAGAGCTCGCCGGGCGGTCTCGGACGCACCCGGCTCCCGTCGCCACGCGGTCCCATGACGGGGCACCGTCTCGAGCAAGCCAGACCAGGGCCGTGCACTCGAGTGCGCGCCCGGCTCCCATCGAGTGCGCCCTCGACCGCACGCGTGACGGGGCGCGCCCTCGCGTGAGCGGGGTCTAGGACTGCTGGCGCTCGACGCCCTGTTCGGTGGCCTTGGCCTTGAGGCGCGCGTTCTCGGCCCGCACCTCGGCGAAGGTCGCCCGCTCGGCGGCCAGCCAGTCGGGCATCTCCTCGAGCAGGGTCGCGACCTGCTCGCTCGTGAGGAACTCCGTGATCCCGCCGCGGGCCAGCCCCGAGTTGGAGATGCCGAGCCGGCGGGCGGCCTCCTGGCGCGGGTGCGGACCGTTGCGACGCAGGTCGGCGAGCCATGCGGGCGGGTTGGCGTTGAGCTCGTTCAGCTCCGTGCGGCTGACCGCGCCCTCCTGGAACTCCGCAGGCGTCTCGGCCAGCAGGACCCCGAGCTTCTTGGCGGCGGTCTGCGGCTTCATGGTCTGCGGCGTGGGCGAGCTCATGGTCTCAGCGTAGAGCTTTGCGGGCCCCCGCCCGGACCGTGCCGTCCGGTCCTGCACTAGCCTCGGAGGCCCAGCCCCGTCCCGGAAGGACCCCGATGACGGAGCCGTTCCGCGTCCAGTTCGTCCCTGGCGTCACGCCCGACAAGTGGCTGCGCACCTGGGCCGCACGGCTGCCGGACGACGCCGTCGAGGTCGAACTCGTGGAGGAGCGCGACCAGCTCGCCGGCCTGCGCTCGGGCGCAGCGTCGATGTGCTTCGTCCGACTTCCGGTGGAGCGCGACGGTCTGCACGTCATCCCGCTCTACCTCGAGGACCCCGTCGTCGTCGTGGCCAAGGACCACGCTGTCGCCGCCTTCGACGAGGTGGACGTGTCGGACCTGTCCGGTGAGGGACTGCTCCAGGACCCCCGGACGGTTCCGGAGTGGGCGGCCGTCGCAGACGCGGACCTGCTCGAACGGGCGGGCTCGCTGGCGCCGATGACGGCCAGGACGGCGATCTCGGTCGCCGCGGCGGGTTCCGGCATCGTCATCGTGCCGCTCTCGGTGGCCCGGCTGCACCACCGCAAGGACGTCGTGCACCGCCCGGTCACCGGCGTGGCCCAGTCACAGATCGGCCTCGCCTGGCGAGTCGACGACGAGGACCCGAGGATCGAGGCCTTCATCGGCGTCGTCCGGGGCCGCACCGAGCGCAGCACCCGCGGAGGAGCTGCCGACGGGGAGCCCCTCTCGTCGTCGACCGGACGGGAGAGCAAGGCCCCCGGGGCCGCACGACCCTCGGGTGGCCGGGCCACGGCGGCCGGACGGAAGTCAGCCGCAGGACGACCGCCCGACCGCAAGCAGCGAGGCGGCTCAGGGGGTCGGTCCCGGCGGAAGGGCCGTTGATGCCCGGGCTCCCTTGGGAACGGGGCGACTCCGGGACCTCCAGCCCACCGTCGCCGCTTCGCGACCACGCCAGCCCAGCGGCAGTGCGCGCCGTCCACGTCGACGCACCGCCGGAGCACGTCTAGCGCTGCCTGCGCCAGCTTCGCTATGCGCCCAGGTGCGAGGTCGCGATCCCCCACCCTCGGGCCCACCGTCCCGCCTCACCACCGCGGCCGTCGCCTGGGGGGACCGGGTGATGAGGCGCCGGCAGCTGCTCAAGCTGTCTCGGCTCAGCGCAGGCCGGCCGTCAGCCTCCGCAGGTCCGCCGCCCTGACCCCGTCGAGGGTGGCGACCTGCACCGACCCCGGGGTGTCCGGCACCGGCACGACGTGCGGGATCGCGATCGTCGGGACGCCTGCGGCCGTGGCTGAGCTCACGCCCGCCGGGGAGTCCTCGAGTGCGACGCAGTCGAGCGGGTCCACCCCGAGCAGGTCGGCCGCGGTGAGATAGGGCTCGGGGTGCGGTTTGCCGTGCCCCACCTCGTCCCCGGTGACGACCACGGTGAACGCCCCCTCGGGGAGGCTGCCCACCACGACGTCGGCGAGGGCTCGCCACGACATGGTGACGAGCGCCGACGGCACCCCTCGGCCGCCCAGCTCGGCCAGCAGCTCGCGCGCGCCGGGGCGCCACGGCACCTCGGCGGTGACGCGCTCGATGACGATCGTCAGCAGCCCGTCGATGATCTGCGGGATCGACAGCGAGATGCCCGAGTGGTTGATGATCAGCTGCGCCGACACCTCGAGGGCGTTGCCCACGAGGGAGTGCGCGAACTCGTCGCTCCACTGCCCGCCGTGCGCCGCGACGAGCTGGTGCTCGGCCGCGATCCAGTAGGGCTCGGTGTCGACAAGGGTCCCGTCCATGTCCCAGAGCACCGCGGCGGGCAGCTGGCCGGCATACGTCTCGTCGGTGGCGACAGCATCGGTCTCGGTCACGTCAGTCCTCGGGGTCGTAGGCGAGATTGGCGGCGAGCCAGCGCTCCGCCTCGGCCAGGCTCCAGCCCTTGCGCGCCGCGTAGTCCTCCACCTGGTCACGGCCGAGCCGGCCGACGACGAAGTACTGCGACTGCGGGTGCGAGAGATACCAGCCCGACACTGCCGCGCCCGGCCACATCGCCATGCTCTCGGTCAGCTGGATGCCGGTGTTCGCCTCGACGTCGAGCAGGCGCCACAGCGTCTGCTTCTCGGTGTGCTCGGGGCAGGCCGGGTAGCCCGGCGCGGGGCGGACGCCGGCGTACTGCTCCTTGATGAGACCCACGTTGTCGAGGTGCTCATCAGGCGCGAAGCCCCAGAACTCCTTGCGGACCCGCTCGTGCAGCCGCTCGGCGAAGGCCTCCGCGAGCCGGTCGGCGAGGGACTCGAGCAGGATGGCGTTGTAGTCGTCGAGGTCGGCCTTGAAGGCGGACACCCGCTCTGCGCCGCCGAGGCCGGCGGTGACCGCGAAGCCGCCGACGTAGTCACGCAGCCCGGTCTGCTTCGGGGCGACGTAGTCCGAGAGCGCGCGGTTGGGCACGCCCCGCCGGTGGTCACCCTGCTGACGCAGGTGGTGGAGCGTCTCGTGGGCCTCGGTGCGGTGCTCGTCGAGGTAGACCTCGATGTCGTCACCGACGGCGTTGGCCGGGAACAGACCGAGGACGCCGTTGGCCCGCAGCCACTTCTCGTCGATGATCCGGTCGAGCATCTGCTGGGCGTCGTCGTAGAGCTTGCGCGCCGTCGGTCCGCTGGCGGGGTTGTTGAGGATGTCGGGGAAGCCGCCCTTCATCTCCCACGCGTTGAAGAACGGCTGCCAGTCGATGTAGCGCCGCAGCTCACCGAGCGGGTAGTCGCGCAGGACCCGGACGTGCTCCGTCCGGCCCCGGCTCCCGCCGAGGGCACCCACGTCCTTCTCCTGGGTGAGCAGCAGCCGCGGACGTGGGGGGTGGTATGCCGCCCAGTCCATCGGACTCGCGTTCTCCCGGGCCGCCTCGACCGACAGGAGGCGGCGGTCGGACTTCGCCGCGTGCCGGGTCCGCAGCGAGTCGTAGTCCTTCTGGAGGGTGTCGAGCAGCACGGGGCGTCGCTCGTCGCTGAGCAGCGAGCTGACGACGGAGACCGACCGCGACGCGTCCTTGACCCAGACGACCGGGCCGTCGTACTTGCCGTCGACCTTGACCGCCGTGTGCGCCCGGGAGGTCGTCGCGCCGCCGATGAGGAGCGGGATCGTCAGGCCCTGGCGCTGCATCTCGGTGGCGAAGTTGACCATCTCGTCGAGCGAGGGGGTGATCAGGCCCGACAGACCGATGACGTCGGCCTCGTGCTCCCGGGCCGCGTCAAGGATCTTCTGCGCCGGCACCATGACGCCGAGGTCGATGACCTCGTAGTTGTTGCACTGGAGCACGACGCCGACGATGTTCTTGCCGATGTCGTGGACGTCACCCTTGACCGTCGCCATGACGATCGTGCCGTTGGTGTCCTTCGTGGTGGCGAGACTGGGGTCGGCCAGCTTCTCCTTCTCGATGTACGGGATGAGGTAGGCGACGGCCTTCTTCATCACCCGCGCGCTCTTGACGACCTGGGGCAGGAACATCTTCCCGGCGCCGAAGAGGTCACCGACGACGTCCATGCCCTGCATGAGCGGGCCCTCGATGACCTCGATCGGGCGGCCACCGGCCTCCTCGATCTCGGCGCGCAGCAGCTCGGTGTCAGCCTCGACGTGGGCGTCGATCCCCTTGACGAGGGCGTGGGTGATCCGCTCGCGCAGCGGCAGCGCGCGCCACTCCTGCTCGGTTGCCTCGGCGACCTCACCGACGCGGTTGTAGGTCTCGGCGATCTCGAGGAGCCGCTCGGCGGCATCGGGTCGCCGGTCGAGCACGACGTCCTCGATGCGCTCGCGGAGCTCGGGCTCGACCTCGTCGTAGACGACGAGCGCCCCGGCGTTGACGATCCCCATGTCGAGGCCGGCCCGGATGGCGTGGAACAGGAAGACGGCGTGGATCGCCTCGCGAACCGGGTTGTTGCCGCGGAAGGAGAACGAGACGTTGGAGATGCCGCCCGATACGAGGGCGCCCGGCAGGTTCTCCTTGATCCAGCGGGTGGCCTCGATGAAGTCGAGCCCGTAGCGGGCGTGCTCCTCGATCCCCGTGGCGACCGCGAAGACGTTGGGGTCGAAGATGATGTCCTCGCCGGGGAAGCCCACCTCCTCGGTGAGGATGCGGTAGGCCCGCGAGCAGATCTCCTTGCGCCGCTCGAGCGAGTCGGCCTGACCGTCCTCGTCGAAGGCCATGACGACGGCCGCCGCTCCGTACTTGCGGACCAGCCGGGCCTGCGCGACGAACGCCTCCTCACCCTCCTTCAGCGAGATGGAGTTGACGATCGCCTTGCCCTGGACGCACTTGAGCCCGGCCTCGATGACCTCCCACTTCGAGGAGTCGACCATGACGGGGACCCTGCTGATGTCCGGCTCGCTCGCCACGAGCTTGAGGAAGCGGTCCATGGCCGCCACCCCGTCGATCATCCCCTCGTCCATGTTGACGTCGATGATCTGGGCGCCGTTCTCGACCTGCTG
>JBBRGO010000032.1:0-19156 GCA_038224055.1 Actinomycetales bacterium | reverse complement strand
GGTGGTGGCCCCGGTGGTGACCTCGAGTGGGCACCCGACTGGGACGACATCGAGACGCTCCTCGTCGAGCTGCTCGGCCACGTCGACGCGCCCGCGGTGCGAGTGCCGCTCGACCTGCTCGGCTGGAGCGGGGCGGGGGCCCACCTCGGCCTCGGCGACCTGATCGCCGACCCCGTCCTGGCGATCGAGGCGTGGCTCGCCGGGCTCGCCCTCGACTGCGGCCACGTCGAGGCGGTCCTTCGCCCCGTGGCCGTCCTGCTCAGCGGAGGGACGCTCGAGGCGCCGCTCGGGCGCGGCCGACCGGAGTCGCCCTACCGGTGCCCCGTGGCCGGGGACCCCCGGGCACCGGCGCTCGTCGCCTGGAGCGTCCCCGGTTGCCCACCGCCGCAGTCGTCCTCGGGCCCGACCTACGCCGGCCGCCTCGAGATGGCCCGTGACGGGCAGTCCCTCGTCGACGCCCTCGCCGAGGCCGCGGTGTCGCTGCCCGAGGTGGCCGACCTGCTCGTCGGCCGACCCCGTCTCGGAGAGGGCCTGGACTCGCTCGTGGTCCGGTGGGCGGGCACCGACGGGGTCATCGGACCACCCGAGGAGCTGGGATCGCTCCCCGGCGCCGTGACGGGCGTGGTGCTCACGGGTCTCGGTGACGGCGAGCTCACGGCCGGCGCCCGCACCGGGCAGCCCTGGGTGCTCGACGGGCTGGCCGCGTCGACCGCCTCGGTCGTGCACGTCGGGGCCGCGAGCGACTGGCTCGCCGGGACGCCGCCGTCGACCGGGATCGACGCCACCGCTGCCGCCCCGGCCGAGCTGGACCCCACCGCCCCCGGCACGTGGTTCGTGCGCGTGGCCGACCCGCGCAGCGCGGCGGCCGGGCGTCCCGACCACGACGGGGTCGCAGGCCAGACCGAGCAGCTCGCCGCGGTCCTTGCCCACCGCAGCGCCCCGATCGTCCTCGTCGCCCACGGCGCCTCGGGCGCGGCGGCGGTCCGCGTCGCGAGTCTGCGACCCGCCGTGAGCGCGGTGGTCACGGTCGGCACACCGTGGTCCGGGGTGGGACTCGCCGGTCTGCGGACGGGGCTCGCGGCCGACGCCCTCTCGTTCCTCTCGTCGATCGCGCCCGGCGACCTCGAGGCGTGGCCCGAGCTGCTCGTAGCGCAGCAGTCGACCCCGCTCGTCCGGGGCGTGGCCATGGTGCGTCACGCGGAGGCCGTCGTCGCCCCGACCGACCTCCCGTCCGCGGAGGGTGAGGTCCTCCGGCCGGGCCTCGAGGTTCGGGCGGTGTTCGGTGCCGTCGACGAGGTCCAGGCCCGCGGCGCCGTGCGCGCCATCGTTGCCGCGGGCGTGAGCCGGCTCCAGGCGGCATCGGACGCCCTCCCGACCGGACTGCCGCAGGAGCTCGACCTCGGCCTCGACGTCCCTGTCCTCGACCTCGACCTCGGGGGGGTCTTCGTCGGCGCGGGGGCGGCGCTCACCCTGCTGCGGCTCGTCGCCCGACCCGACGAGGGTCCGGCCCTCGAGGTCACCCGCGAGGTGACGGTCACCGCCCGCTTCGGCGTCACCGACGGGTGGCTCGTCGGAGGGCCGGGCGCGGCCCAGCGCGACGTCGAGGCCCGCTGGGCCGAGGTGCGTGTCCACGTCCTCCTCGACGGCAGCGCCGGGTCGAGCGAGGTCGTCCTCCATGACGCCCGGTGCTTCGACGTGTCCCGGGTCCGGTGGGTCGTCCGCGCCGGCGCCGACCTCGACCTCGCGACCGCGGCCCTGCCGGAGGCCCGGATCGTGATCGGCCAGGTCGTCGGTCGGGTGATCGCGGCGTCCCCCGACCTCACGGCGCTGCTCGACCTGCTCGGTGTCACGCGGGACGGTGGGCTCGACCCTGCGGGGCTCGACCACCTCCTCTTCGACCCGGCGACGACCTTCCGTGCCCGCATCGCCGCAGCCCCCGACCGGGTGGCGGCCACGCTCCGGGCGTTCCTCCCGGACGTGGGGGAGCCGACGGGCCCGGGCGTCGTCACCCTGGGCGCCGAGGGGGCCCGGGTCTTGCTCGACCTCGCGACCGGTGCGGTGTCGGCCTCCGCGGAGGTCACCACGGAGGGACTGCCGACCCTCTCGGTCGTGGCCTCGGCGGACGGGACGGGCGCCGACCTCTCGCTCACCTGGGGTGGGCGGGACGCGTCCTCCGGCGGGGTGGGCCTCGTCGGGACGGCGACGACGCGCGGGGCAGGGGCCGCCCTCCGCCTCGAGGTCCACGCCCCCGGTGGTGCCGACGGGTGGGCAGCAGCACCGACGACCGTCGCGTTGTGGCCCGCCCTCGATCCCGGCGCGCTGGCAGGCGTGCTCCGGGCCCTCGTCCCGGCCGCCGCGTTCGGTGCCGTCCTCGACGGTGTGCGGCAGCAGCTCTCCACCGACGCGGGTCGTCTCGTGGACGGCGCGCTCACGGCGCTCGGTCTCGCGCCCACGGAGGGCGGCGCGGCGTCGACCGTTCTCCCCTTCGGCCTCTTCGCCGACCCGGTGGCGTGGCTCTCGCGCCGGGTCGACCCCTTCGCCGCGGCCGTCGCGGCGCTCGACGCGCTCGCCCCGATCGTCGCGCCCGCGCGTGGTGCGGCGCCCGGCTGGCCCGTCGCCGACGGGTTCACCATCACGTATGCCGTCGTCGCCGGTCGCCTCGAGCTGCGGGCCGCCCTCGACCTCGATGCCGAGATCGGGGCCGGGGCGGACGCGGCCCACCTCGCGGGATCCGTCGTCGCCGGCCTGTCCGTGGGCCGGGAGGGCCCCCCACAGCCGCTCGTGGACGCCGAGGTCACGGTGGATGGCTACGGCCTCGCCCTGCACGTGACACCCGGCCTCGGTCTCAGCCTGGTCCGCCCGGCGCCCGCTGCGCGGATGTCGTTGTATCCCAGCGGTCCCGGTGTCGGGGAAGCCGTCCTCGCTGGTGCGGAGTCGCTCCTGACGCGGTTGCTCGACGAGCTGATGGGGCACCGTGACGACACCGGGAGCGCGCTCGTCAAGGACGTCGCGGCGGTCGTCCACGACGTCCTGCTCGGCCTCGCCCTGCTCACCCCCTCCCACGGGCTCGACATCGCTGCCGTGCGGCTGCTGGCCGCATCGCCGGCGAGCTCGATCCTCGACCGCGTGCCCGGGCTCGTCTCGGTCGGGCTCGGTTCGCTCGCCCGGGGCCTCGACCCGACCGGCGCCGTCGTCGCGGTGTCGTCACCGAGCCCGACGCGGCGCTCCTTCGTCATCGGTGGCGACGTCGCCACGATCACGCTCGACGCGGCCGCTCCGTCGATCACCTTCGCGGCGACCGCCGTCATCGGCTCGCCCGCGGACCCCGTGGGCCGGATCACGCTGCACGGGCTGACCCTCGGGCCCGCGGGTCTGCTCCTCGACGTGGTCGCCGGACCGTTCGTCCTCGACCTCGGCACCTTCACGCTCCGCCCCCTCGTCGCCGTCCGCGCCGGGGTGACCCCGGCGGGGGTGGACCGTGCGGTCGGGATCGGGGTGAGCCTCGACGAGTCCGGCACGGACAGTGTGGAGTTCCGCTGGACGCTCGACGGTCGGGCTCCCGTGCTCGCAGCCGTCGAGCGGGGACCCGCCACCGAGGACCTCATCATCGACCCGGTGGTGGTCGGCACCCGGCTGCTCGGCGTCGCGCTCTCGATCGCGTCCGGTATCCTCGCCGACCAGCTCGGTCCCGTCGTCAGCGACCGGGCCGTCGAGCTGCTCCAGGGAGTGGTGCTGGCGGGTGGAGACCTCACGATCGACCCCGGTCTCGGCACCGACCTCCTCGACGGGGAGGCGATGCTCGCCCGTCTCGAGCGACTCGCCTTCAACTGCGCCACGGCGACGGTGCCCCTCAGCGTCACCATCGACGAGACCGTGACGATCTCCCTCGTCGGCCCCGAGGTCAGCAGCGGCGTCCACCGGCTCGGGCTCGCCCTCACCCTCGCCGGCGGTCCGGTCGTCCTCGCGGACGGTGACGTCACCGTGGCCCTCGTCGCCGACAATGCGTGGATCCATCCGACGGTGACGTCCGGCCTGACGATCGACCTGCTCGAGGGCACAGCGACCGATCTGGTCATCGCGCCGGGCTTCGCGATCGGGGGCGTCGGGCTGCGGTTCGGCAAGGCCGCCGGACCGCTCCTCGACCTCGGCTCCATCGCCCTCGACGGCATCGAGGTCAACGTCTACGCGGAGGCGACGAGCAGCGGCGTCGGCGGTGGCGCCCGGCTCAAGCTCGACGGTCTCGCCGTCGCGCCGGGCGGTGGGGGCGGGGACAACGGGGTCGCCAACGCGATGATGAACGACGCCGGCTCGGCGAGCGTGAGCAACCGTCCGGCCTTCTCGCCGTCCGTCGCGGTGCAGAAGCACCCCGGCGCCGCCGCTGGGTTCAGCCTCACCGCAGGGGACCCGCCCGGACCGTGGTGGATCTCCATCCAGCGCCAGCTCGGCCCGCTCTACGTCGAGCGGGTGGGCCTCAACTCCGTGGAGAACGACGGCCGCGTCGTCAAGATCTCGCTCCTGTTCACCGGGCAGGTCTCGCTCTTCGGCCTCACCGCGGCGGTCGACGAGCTGTCGATCAACTGGAACGGCGGGGACGTCCTGCTCCTGCGCAGCTGGTCGGTCGACCTCGCCGGCCTCGCGATCAGTGCCGAGATGGCCGGGCTCAGCCTCTCCGGTGGCCTGCTCAAGACCGAGGCGGCCGGCTCCGTCTCCTACGTCGGGATGCTCGTCGGGCGGTTCGCGGCATACGGGCTGTCCGTCTTCGGCGGCTACACCAACGACCACGGCAACGCCTCGTTCTTCGTCTTCGGGGCGGTCAACGGGCCCATCGGGGGGCCGCCCGCGTTCTTCGTCACCGGTCTCGGCGGCGGTCTCGGGATCAACCGCGGGCTCAAGGTCCCCGACGACATCTCCCGCTTCGGCGAGTACCCCTTCATCCAGGCCCTGGACCCGGGGGCACGACCCCCGGACAACCCGATGGACGAGCTGCGCCGGCTCTCGGAGTACTTCCCGCACCAGATGGGCAACTTCTGGTTCGCCGCGGGGATCAGCTTCACCTGCTTCGCGCTGGTCGACGGGGTCGCGGTCGTCGCAGTGTCCTTCGGGGACGGCCTCGAGATCACCCTCTTCGGCCTCGCCCGGATGGCGCTGCCGCGCCCCGGCGCCGCCCTCGTCTCGATCGAGCTCGCACTGCTGGCCCGCTTCTCCACGCGCGAGGGCGTGTTCATGATCAAGGCGCAGCTGACCGACAACTCGTGGCTGCTCTACGAGGACGTGCGGCTCACCGGCGGGTTCGCCTTCGCCATCTGGTGGAAGGGTCCGCTCGCGGGCCAGTTCGTCCTCAGCATCGGGGGCTACCACCCCGACTTCCACCGGGACGGCTATCCGGTGGTGCCGCGCCTCGGCATCCACTGGCAGGTGAGCGACGCCATCGTCATCAAGGGGGGCTCCTACTTCGCCCTCACGTCCGAGGCGCTGATGGCCGGGACCGACGTCGAGGCGAGCGCCGACTTCGGGTGGGCCTGGGCCCGGGTCGCGTTCGGCGCCCACGGGATCATCTACTTCGACCCGTTCTGGTTCGAGGTCCGGGCCTACGCGAGGATCTCCGCCGGCATCGACATCGACCTCGGCTTCTTCGGCTCGATCAGCATCAGCCTGAGCCTCGGCGCGCAGATCAAGGTCTGGGGCCCGGACTTCGCCGGTGAGGCCACCTTCGAGGTCGGACCCTGCGAGATCACGGTCGGCTTCGGCTCGTCGCGACGGGTCGAGCCGGCGGTGCTCGACTGGACGCAGTTCGTCACCAAGTACCTCGAGGACGGTGGTGGCGGGCGCGCCCGGGCCCTGTCCGGCATCACCGGGCGGGGCACCCTGCCCACCGCGACGGGGGGTCGGACCGGCGCCCCGAGCGCCGACGGCAGCAGGGGCCTGCCGTTCCGGGTCTACGCGGAGTTCGAGCTGTCGCTGACGACGACGATCCCGACGACCGGGGTCGCCGTCGGCGCCGTCGTCGTGGGCGTCCCGACCGTGCGCTCCGACGGTGCCGCGATGGGTCTGGGGCTGGCCCCGATGGCCGCCCAGGGCCTCGCGTCGGTCGTCACGATCGCGCTCAAGCGCTGGAACGACTCGACGAGGGCGTGGGAGGAGCCCGCCGCCGACGCGCTCCCCGGTCTCGGGGCGAACATCCTCTCCGGGGCGAAGCCGGACGGCTCCCGCCTCGGCTCGGGGTCCTTCCCGCTCGGCGTCTGGGGGCCGCCTCTGGCGCTCGGGCTCCCGGTGACGCCGCTGCCCAAGGGTGACATCGTCAACGCCGGCAACCTCGTGACGCTCGTCGCCGTCCCGAAGATGCCCGCTGTCGGACCGGAGATCCTCTACCGACAGGTCACGTCGAAGCGGCGCCCGCTCCCGCTCCAGGCGACCGGTGCGGAGCGTTCCGACTTCCTCCGGGTGGCCCGCGACCTCGACATCCTCAGGCCGGTCTCGGTGACCGCCTCCTTCGCGCTGGCCCGGGCCGCCCTCTTCCCGGCCGACGGGGCCGGCACGTCGCTCGCCGAGGGGGCGTTGCCCGTCGGACGGCAGAGTGCCCTCTCGCGGGCGACGTTCACCCGGGACCGCGCCGCGCCGCCCATCTTCGGCTCGCTCGCCGACGGACTGGCCGCCGTGGGCGCCGCCGCGGGGGGGCGGGAGGAGCTCGGGCTGCCCGTCCCGCCGGAGGCCGCGCCGCCGCGGCGCCCCGAGGTCGTCGCCCACCTGACGTCGGGGATCGGAGCGGTCGTCCGCGAGACCCCGACCACCGTGTCCGACGCCCGGCTCGCTCGGCGTCCCGCTCCGACGACCGAGTCGGTGCGGGGTCGGCTGGGCCTGCACCTGCCCGTCGTGCTGGCGCGGACCGGTGGCCCCGGCCTCGAGCACGGGGGGACCGTCGTCGGCGTCGGACCCGTCCCGCGCACCGACGTGGTCGGTGCGGTCCGGACGTATGCCGGCTCGCGGGTCGGGTCGCCCGGCCTCCAGGAGCTCGTCGGTGGGCTCGGCGGCAGTGCCGGCCTCGTGCCGGGCTCGCCGCGCGACCACGCCGCGGACCGCGCGCTGGCGCGTGAGCTGAGCACGGGCCGACGCTCCCGTGCGGCCACCCGGTCGGCGACGTCCCGGGACGTGCCACGCCGCCCCCGTGACGCGTCCGGCAGCACCGGCCTGCGCCCGGGTGACGTCGTCGTCCTCGAGTCGCCTGATGCCGCGATCGACGTCGACGCGCAGCGGCGCCCGCGGCTGGTCGTGACGGGCCGCGCCCGCGTCGTCGCCGTCGCCGGGCGGGTGGCGACCACGGACCTCGGCGTCGTCGACGGCGAGCAGGAGGTCCCCGCGGGCACGACCCACGTCGTCGTCCAGGCGGACGGCGACCCTTCCGCCGCAGGCGGTCTGGCCGGTTGGCACGACCGGTCCCGGGTCGCGCGCCTCGGGTCGCACCTCGCGCTCGCTGCCGGCTGCGTCGTCAGCGTCGACGCGGCCGGCGGCGGAGAGCAGCTCGGATGGGCGACCGCGGGCGACCTCGTGCGGGAGGCGGACGAGGTGACGACCCGCTTCAGCCGCCCGGTCACGACGGTGGCGATCGTCCTCGCCGGCGCCACCGCACGCGTCCTCGAGCCGACGAGCCTGCACCTCATCGGCGCGGCCCCGGTCCTCGACCACGGCAGGGAGCGGCCTCCGACCGTCGTCACCCTCGGGGCCGTCACCGTGCTCGTCCACGACGTCGTCCCCGACCCGGGGTCCGTGGCGGTGACGGTCACCGTCCGACTCGGGGCCGACTGGACCCTGGCCGGAGTGCTCGGCGGGACGGAGGCCGGGACGGGGCCGGGAGCGGTCCTGGCCGAGCGGCTCGCCCGGGTCGGGGTCGCGGCCTCGACGACCTCGCTCCTCGCCGCGGACGGACCGGGGTGCACCGTCGCCTGGCGCGACGCGCCGCCGGCGCCGCGTCGTGCCGTCGCTCGGGTCCGTCGCGCGCGCGGCGCGACGAGGGGAGGGGCGACGCCATGACCGTCGCAGAGGGCCGCTTCCAGCTCTACACGCACATCACGCCGCCGCTCACGGCCGGGCTCTACCGCTTCCACACCACCCAGGACCTCGACGCGACGAACGACAAGGGCGCGCTCGGGCCCGACGTCCTCGAGGTCGACCCCCTCGACCTGCACGTCGAGGTGACGTCGCCGCGCTACCAGCTGCCGCCCGACCAGGTGCTCTCGACCTTCCCCCCGGCCGGGACCGAGGGCGCCTACGGCAGCCGGCTGCCCCAGGTCGTCATCAAGCGACGCACCCTGCCGTGGGAGCGGAGCGTGACGAGCTCGGCCGAGACCCCGTGGATGGCCCTGGTCCTCGTGGCGGAGGGCGAGGCCGAGGTCGTCAAGAACGTCAAGGTCGCGCAGTGCGTCTCCCCGGGCGTCACCCTCACCGGGCCGGTCGACGTCGAGACGGGCAACCACCTCGCGATCCGCCGGTCGATGGTCGAACGGATCATGCCGACCCGCCTGGACGTCCCGCTCCTCGCGCACGCCCGCGAGGTGGACCTGCACGACACCGAGCTGATGATGGGCGACGACGACGGCTTCCTCGCCGTCGTCATCAGCAACCGCCTGCCCGTCGGCGGCCGCGGCCCGGACGGCAGCGAGGTGCCGGTCACCTACACCGCGGCGCTCGTCAACCTCGAGGGGCAGTTCGACCGCCTCCTCGAGCACTCGCCGCCCCACGTGTTCGTCAGCGACTTCGCCCAGCTCGCGCTGGACCGGGTCGTCGTCACCGCCGCGGCCCACGACCAGACGGTCATGGGGATGGCGTCCGGGATCAGCGCCGCCAAGGTGACGAACACGATCGGTGGCGTCCGCGGGCTCGGGACCGCCGAGGCGACGGCCACGCGCGTGGTCGTCGGCGACCAGGTGCCGGCGGCGTATGCCGGGACGCTCGCGTGGCAGGAGAAGGCGCACCCGTCGGCCGAGACGACGTTCGCCGCCATGGACCGCGCCTCCGTCCACCCCCGCCTCGGCGACCTGGTCGACCCGGTGCTCCGCTTCCCCGTGCTGCTCCACTGGACCTTCGTGTCGACCGGGACGACGACGTTCGAGAAGCTGATGACCGAGCTCGACTCCGGTCTGCTCGGGACCGTGGGCGAGCACCCGGTCGAGTCGAGCGGCCGGGTGCCGCTCGAGGTCGTCGAGACCGGGCACGTGGGTCTCGTGCAGCGCACCCGACGCGGCGACGAGGTCCGCGCGTGGTATCGCGGACCGCTCCTGCCGCACCCGGCCGACCTGGTCGCCGACCGTCTGCCCCTGGCCCACGTCGCCGACCAGCTGCGCACGGTGATCCCGGACGGGCGGGAGGACCTCTCGCTCGCGGCGGCCTTCGAGATCGGGCGGCTCCTCGCCCTCAACTCGCCGGCGATGGTCGCGGCCCTGCTGCGCTGGCGGCAGACCGACTACCAGGCCGCCCGGCAGAAGACCCTCTGGGACCCCGTCCTCCCCGGGCTCGCGTCGGCGCCGGGCTTCACTACGCAGTACGGAGCGGGCCTGTCCCGAGCCCTCGGGCTCGGCATCGCCCACACCTTGGCGACCAGTCCGGAGGCGACCGTGGGCGACCCCCGACCGCTCTTCCCCCTGGCCACACCCCTGCCGATGGACGGCGCGGACCTCGCCGCCGTCACCCGCGGGCTCGGCATGGACCTCGGGGTCGACGACGTCGGGGTGATGCTCGAGAAGGCGCGTGCGCTCGACGTCCCCGAGCTGCGGCTCTCGGACCTCCCCGCCCGGGAGCAGGGCGCCCTGACCCGGCTCACCCTCCAGACCCACCTCGGCCTCGCCGTCACCGCGTTCGCGTCCGACGCCCTCGCCAACCGCCTCGAGCCGCAGCCGTTCCTCGGACCGACGCTCCCGCGAACCGTCCCCGCAGCCCGACCGACCCGAGACGTCCTCGACGACGCCCTCGGTCTCACCGACCCGGTCCGACCGCCGGGCACCACACCCGACCAGAGGGAGGACGGCTGATGAAGTCGGATGCCACGGCCTTCTACGCGACGATGCCGCTCACGGTCATCGCCACGGCCCCCGCCCCGATCGTCGTCGCCGACGACGACGCGGACTCGGCGATGCCGGCCGACCTGCGGTCGTGGCTCGTCCGGCTCCGGCTCCTCGAGGGCGTCCCCTTCGCCAACCTCGTCGCCGACACCGCCCTGCTCCCCGAGGAGTCCATCCGGTGGTTCTACCTCGACCGGAGGTGGACCGACGCGCTCGTCCAGGGGGCGCTCAGCGCCGGCACCGTCAACAGCGACGACCGAGCGCACCTCGAGGCGCAGTATCCCGCGGTCCGCGCCGAGCTCGACACCGAGGAGCGCAACGTCCGCCGCCGCCCCGGCACCCCGCGCTGGGGCGGGCGGGTCGAGGCGGTGAGCGGCTTCGTGCTCCGCTCCCGGGCCGTCTCCGGCTGGCCCGGCCTGCACGTCCGCGCCTTCTCCGTCGACCCACCGGCCGGCGACGACGCCGCCTACGCCGACAAGGCGGAGGGCGACCCCGACCGGCTCCGGCTGCTCCGGCTCGAGCGGCTCGCCCCCGCCGTGCTCTTCTGCCTCTTCGACGGCATCCCCAAGATCGTCCACATCGAGGAGCCGCGCCAGGGGATCCAGTTCGGCTTCGACGACCCGGCCGACGCGGCCGACCCGGCGGGCCCGCCCCCCTCGTCCCTGTCGCTCCGCCTGCGACCCCGCAACCGCACGACCTTCGACTACCTGCCCCCGCGGGGCGCGAGCGGGACCGTCCCCGCCGTCCCGGCCGACGGCGTCACGGTGCCCTTCCGGTCCGGGACGGGCGGTGCCGGCGTCGTCGACATCGAGCAGCTCGAGCGGACGCTGCGCGCCATCGGACCCGAGACCGGCGCGGACGCCGAAGGACTCGACAGCGCGGAGTACGCCCTCCAGGCGATCCGCTTCCCGTTCCGCCAGGTGTGGGGAGACCCCGCCGGCACCACCCTCACCCACAGCTTCAGCGCCTCCATCGCCTACGCCGACCTCGCCCGCTCGTTCCAGACCGGAGGCCCGTGATGGCCGACCAGGTCTTCGAACTCAAGGACGCCGTCTACACCCAGCGGTGGACGGCCCTCGCTCGAGCGGACGTCCGGCTCTCCGTGATCGGCTCGTGGGACACGCGCCTCCCGCGCAACCGCCGCATCCTCGTGCCCGTCGACGTCCAGGCCTTCGTCGTCGCCGCCCAGGACGGCGAGGCGACCGTGACCGTCGGCGGGACCCGCACCGATCCGGAGCCGTTCGCCGACCCGCAGACCCGGCCCAGCGGCATACACCTGCACTGGGCCATGCCCGACGCGCTCCTGCGGGGTGCCCACGACCCCGCGACGGCGTCGCTGCGCCTGCCGGCCCTGCCCGACCGCTGGGTCGTCGTCAGGGCTCTGCTCCCCGACGGTGGGCGCGTGGCCCACATCGCCGGCTGGGTCGTCGACGCGGTGCAGGGCACCACGACACCCCTCGACGTGTATGCCGGGACGCCGACACCCGGGGACCCCCTCGTCCCGCTCGACGGCAGCAGCGGCGGCTCACTGCTGTGGAGCGCGACCTACGAGGGCGCGAAGGGCCGCTTCACGCTGCACGACCCGCTCGACGACCTCGCCGAGCTGGGACCGGTGGCGCCGCAGGGGTTCCACGGCGGCCGGGCCGTCTACGCCGTGGCCGGCTGGTGGAGCGATGCGGCGTCCGACCCGCTCGCCGGCTGCGTCGGCCCGACCGCCCTCGACCGGGTGCTGGCACGGCTGGGGTGGTGCGTCAGCCCGGACGGCGAGGACGCCCTGCAGGAGCCCCCCGACGAGCGGGAGAGCCGGCTGCGCGACCAGCTCGGGATGGACTCGCCGAAGACACCACCGACGACCCTGGTGACGAAGTACGCGACGGCTCCGGTCCGCTACGCCGACGTGCAGCCGTTCGTGACCTCGCCCGTGGAGCACGTGGCCGCCACGATCATCGGGCCCGGGGCGACCCGCTACCACTGCCTGCTCCACGGGACGGTGCTCGGGGTCCCGATCGACGGCACCGCTCGGGGTCACGACGAGCGCCCGGACGAGGCCTCGATGGGGGGCTCGATCGGGCTCGACGTCGACGACGTCGCGGCGGCGCTCGCTGCCCCCGCCTTCGGGCTGGCGAGCGACCCCGGCCTCACCGACGCGCAGCGGCGGGACCGCCGCCAGAGCGCCGAGCGGCTCTTCGCCGCGTTCACCGGCGACCTGCTCAGCGACCTCGGCAGTCCCGACGGCATCGCCGATCTCGAGGCCCGGGAGCACGCCGACACCTTCTGGTCCTTCGCCGGAGCGCCCCTGCCGGCCGCCCGGGCGGACGTCCTGCGCACCCAGGACACGACCGCCCTCGGGCCGACGGCCGTCGGCCGCAAGGGCCGCGGCGCCCGCGCAGACGGTGGCCTCGGCGACATCAGCACGGCCCGGCTCGAGTGGGACCACGGCCTCCGGGGGTTGCGGGCCTCGTCGGCGGGTGCGGCGAGCAAGCGGGCCGGCTACACCGAGACGTCCACCTCCGCCGAGCGCCCGGGTCCGGCGCCGGGCGCTGAGTCACGCGCCGAGTCGGAGAGCCGCTCGGTGACCCGCCCGGCGCCGCGCCTGTTCCGGCCCGGTCCGGTGCAGGTCGCCCTCCGGGGGGCGAAGCCGAACAACCGACTCCACGGTGACGGCCTCCACGAGGACGGCGCGCTGCTGCGGTGTCGCTACCCGGGGGAGGCGGTCACCGCCATCGACGGCGTCGTCACCGGGGCCGCGATCGTGCCGACGATCGGCTCCGGAGCCGTGCCCGCCGAGGTGCTCACCGTCGTCCGCGAGGCGGTGCTGCTCGACGGCTACGCCCACGACTGGCTCGCCAGGGCCGGTGCGGACCCGGGCGTCGACCTCGGTCCGCTCCAGACGCGCGTCCGCGCCGAGATGCTTCGCATCCACGGCGCGCTGGGGACCTACGACGGAAGCGGGGTCACCGTGCTCACGAGCGCGACGGGCACCCGGGCACCGGGTGACCGCCTCACGTGGGCGCAGGTGCGCACGCGGGCCTCCTCGGTCGTCGGCGACCTCGCGGTCGAGGTCGCTCGCTTCTCGGGTCTCGTCGGCACGCCGCCCAGCCCCGTCGCGCTGACGAACTGGCGCCAGCCGTGGGTGCCGGTCTTCCTCGAGTGGCGGGTGCGCGCCACGGGCTCCGGCGACCTCGCCGGGTGGACGCTCGACGGACTCGATCTCGAGGCCGCCGTGGCGGGCGGCCCGGGCTCGGAGGTCACGCGCGAGCTGACCGGACGGTCGCCGATCAACGCGGGTGTGGGCGCGGCGCTCACGGCGGGGATCGCCCGGTTGCTCGACTCCGAGCGGAAGCGGGCCAAGGGTGACCCCGGTGTCCTCGACCCGGCCCAGGAGGGCGACCTCGGCGACCTCGCGGCCCTGCTCGGGCCGCTCGAGGCCGTCTCGGCCTCGCTCGACGGCATCCGCGAGCAGCTGCTCGGCATCGACTACGTCGGCCACATCGTGCGGCCCCCGACCGGGGAGGGCCAGCGCCTCGTCCCGGCGTCCGGCGCGGCCCACCCGCTCTTCGGGGGGACGCTCGAGGTGCTCGACCTCCGGCTCGTCGACGCCTTCGGCCGGACGCAGCGGGTGCCCGTCGACGAGCTGTCCACCACGCTGACCCTGGAGGCCGATCACAGGCCCGCGACGATCACCCTGCGACCGCGTCTGCTCCACGGCGCCCGCTGGCTGTTCCGGCTCGTCGAACCGGCCTTCGCCCTCGACTCCGACGTGACCACGGCCGCGGAGGCCTACGTCGACCAGCTCCACCCGGAGCTGGCGGTCAACCCCGTCTCGGGCTTCCTGCTGCCCGACCACATCGACGAGGCCCTCGAGGTGTTCGACCGCGACGGGAACCCGCTCGGACAGGTCATCCACGACGGGGTCACCGACGCCGTCACCTGGGAGCCGTCGCCCGGGCGTCCCGTGCCGCCCGATGCCGGACCGTTGGACGCGATCCCGGCGCACGCGCAGCACGCGGCGCTCATCGCCGCCGGGCTCGTCCGTCAGGACGTCGCGAACCGTGCTGCCGGCGCCACCGTCGCCGAGACGGACACGACGCTCTCGGCGCTGCTCCGTGCCGTCGACTCGACCCTGTGGAGCGTGGACACGTATGCCGCCGTGGGAAGTCCGTCGATCGCGGGCCTCGTCGGCAGACCCATCGCCGTCGTGCGGGCCACGCTCCGACTCGAGACCCCGGACGACCTCGGGGAGGTGGCGGTGCCCACCGCCGCCGGAGTCGAGGCGCGCCGGGCCGCCTTCGCCCGGCTGTCGGAGCAGCGCTTCCCGGTGCGGCTGGGCGACCTCAACCGCAGTGACGACGCCGTGCTCGGCTTCTTCGTCGGCGACGACTACACGCGCTTCCACGTCGTCGACCGCGTCGTCGCCGCACAGGCCCTCGCATCCGGGCGGCACCGCGGGCACCTCGGGGTGCTCGGGCACACCGACTTCCCCGCCACCAGCCCGCTCGTCAACGCCTACATCGAGGCAGAGGACACGCTCCTGCTGCGTCCCGGTGAGACGGTCGCCCTCACCGTGCTCATGCTGCCGGCCGGAAAGCTGCACCTGACGTCGGGCGTCCTGCCGCAGAAGTCGATCGCGCTCGCCGACGAGTGGGTGACCCGCGGCTTGCGCGCCCTCATGCCGTCGATGCGGGTCGGCCCGGTCGTCGTCGACCCCGGCGAGATCCGGATGCCGACGGTGCACGCCTTCGGTGACAACCAGCGCTTCACCCGGCGCACCGGGCCGCTGACATGGCGCGACGACCCGATCCTGGCCTCGACCACCGCCGCGTACCTGCCGCGGATGCCGCACGAGCTGCAAGAGGGCTGGATCCGGATCGGTGAGGGGACCGAGGAGGGGGCGCCATGACCGACGGTGACGGCGGGTCGTCGGCCCGGGGGCGCAAGCCCCGGGTGAGTCTCGCGCGCGCCGCCGAGGTCGCCGCCGAGCAGGCGGTCGCGCACGAGGCCCGCCTCGCCGAGACGACCCGGGCCGCCCGCAAGGCGGCCAAGCGGGGACGCTCCCGGCAGCGGGCCACCTTCCTCGACGAGATGCACGGCGAGGTCGACCAGGCCGCCCTCTCGGAGGCCTTCGCGCGACGCGTCACGGCGTCCGACGCCGGGCCTGGCACCCCGCCGGGCGGGCGGGGGGCGGTCCGCCGGGCACGCGGCATACCGACGTCCGACACCGGCAGGTGGGTCCCCATCGGGCCCTCGGTCGTGCGCCTCGGTCAGGCGGTCGACCACCCGCGGGTCACCGGCCGCGTCGTGGACCTCGCCGTCTCCGACGACGGTTCGCGGGCCTACGCCGCGACGGCCAAGGGCGGGGTCTGGTTCAGCCGCGACGGCGGATCCACCTGGGGACCGGTCGGGGGGTGGGCCGAGGTCGCCCGCGGTGTGGGCGGCAGCAACAACGCCCAGACGTGCGGGGCGCTGCTCGTGAGCTTCGTCGACGACGACCCGGCCCACGACGTCGTCCTCGTCGGCACCGGAGAGATCACGCCCCGCCAGTCGGCGACGGGCTCCACGGCCCAGGGCGGCGTCGGGGTGCTCGCCGCCGTCGGCCCGGCCACCCGGGCCGACGGCGTCAACCCCTGGCTGCCCGACACGGGTCTGGCGGCGCTCGAGGGCAGCGGGATCTACCGGCTGGCCCGGCACCCGGAGGCCACGCCCATGGTCGAGGGTGGCGCCCACCGCGACCGGGTCCTCGCCGCGACGAGCACGGGAATCCACCTGGGAGAGTGGAAGACCCTGCCGGCCACGGCGTCGCTCCCAGCCCGGCCTGGCTACGAGTGGACCAAGCAGACCAACTTCAACGACAACCTGCTCGGGCCCGGGCAGGTGGTCTTCACGGACGTGCTGTGGCTGCCGGGGGGCGACCCCGGACGCGTCGTCGTCGCCATCGACGACTTCGGCGTCTTCGTCACCGACGACCTCTGCGCGACGCAGGGGACCGAGGTGGCGGACCTCGTGCCCGAGGCGAGCTGGTTCGTCTCGGGCCGGATCACCCTGGCCCGCGGGTCGGGCCACGAGGTCTGGGCCGTCGGCGAGCGCCAGCGCGGCAAGCGCCGGTCGACCCGGCTGTGGCGGATGACCGACCTCGCCGACGTCACCGTCGCGGCCCCGGCGGCGACGATCGTCACGGGGGTGCCTGACGACCTCTGGGGGGCGCAGGGCTACTACGACCAGGCCCTCGCGGTCGACCGGGTCGGGGGGATCGGGGGGGTCGACCGGATCTACCTGGGCGGCAGCACGGTCCAGCCGACCCCGGGGGCGGAGTGGAGCGCGTCGCTCTGGTGCTTCGAGACGGCAGCAGGGGTCGGCACCTCGCTCGCGGCTGCCGCGGGTGTCTCGCGGGTGGGCGCGCCCAGCCCCCCGGCGACGGCCGGCGGCACTCCCGGTGGCGGGGACGGCGCGGACCGTCGCGGCCTCGTGGGCAACAACGTCCACGCCGACGTCCACACGATCCGGGTCGTCGGGGCGGCATCCCCGAACCGTCAGGTCTGGGTCGGCTGCGACGGCGGCGTCTTCGTGTCGGGCAGCGACGGGCGGGTCAACACCTTCGCTCCTCGGCACACCGGGCTCGCCTCGCTCGAGCCGATCTTCGTCGCGGGGCACCCCACGTCGAGCCAGCTCGTCGTGACCGGCTTCCAGGACAACGGCGCGCAGGTCCGCATCGGCGACACCCTCTGGGAGGAGACCTTCGCGGGTGACGGCGGCGGGTGCGCCTTCCACCCGATCCGCTCCGATCTCGTCATGGCGCAGTACACCAACGCCGGCTGGCTCGGCAGCCCGTCCTCACGCTTCCGGGACCCGCTCTCGCGGACCAACGGCGGCACGACCTTTGCGGCGGGGGTCCGCGAGAGTGACGCGGCCCTCTTCTACTCCGGGATGGCCGTGACGGCGACGTCAGCCACGGGGGCCCGCACCGCGATCGGCACCAACCGGGTCTGGCTGTCCGAGACGGCGGACGGCGCCCGCACCTGGGTCGTCCTGCGCAACGACCCGGGCGGTGCGGTGAGCGACCCGCGGCCCGGCGGGAGCGATGCCGGGCACCGGACCTTCGGCGTCCCGGGTCTCGGCGGCGTCGTCACCCTCGTCTGGTCCTCCCCGGACGTCCTCTGGGCGCTCTACCAGCGAGGTCTCGTCCGGCACGAGCGCACCGGCCCGACGGCGTGGGCCGCGAGCGCGAGGGTCCGCGGCGCCGGAGCAGGGGAGCTGCCGGTGCCCGGTCTGCTCACCGACATCGCACCCGTCTCCGACACCCTCTGCTACGTCACGACGACGGGTGCCCCGACCGACCGCGACGCCGACACGGTGTTCCTCGTCGACCATGCCGCCGCGGGCGGCGGGACGGTGACGGCGACCAGGTTCCGCCGGGAGCTCGACGACCCGCCGCCCCCCGCGGTGGCCGTGACGAAGGGACCGCTCGACCCCGTCTACGCCGTCGTCGTCGACCCCGCCCTCCCGACGCGCGTCTACGTCGGGACCGCGACGGGAGTGTGGGTGGGCGTTCGCGGGGTGGGGGCGACGCACGCCTGGGACACCTTCGTCAACGGGTTGCCGCAGGCCACGGTGCAGGACCTCGACGTCTGGCCGCCGCCGGCCCCGCCCGGCGCACCGGCCCCGCCGGCACCCCCCGCCGACGCGCCGCACGCGCCCCGGTTGCTCCGGGCCGGAGTGCAGTCACGCGGGATCTGGGAGGTCGACCTCGCCGGAGACGAGGTGCGGCGCACCTACGTGCGGGTCCACCCGAACGACGACCGGCGCCGACTCCCGACGCCGATGGCACGGCCCCGCCTGGCCCCGGGCGCACCACCCCACGACGTCTGGGCCAGTCCCGACATCGTCGTGCGCCCGGCGTGGCCGCGAGCGGCGGCGCCCCCGTTCCGCGCCACCATCGTCCCGACGAACCCGCCCGCCTACGAGCTGTGGACCTTCCAGACCGCCCTCCGGTGGCGCCATCCCCACGTCGTGGCCGACGGGGCCTTCTCCGCCGGGCTGCGCGACACCGTCGCGCAGCACCGGGTCGGCATGGGGCTGAGCGGGATCGCCCGGATCGACCGGGCCGTGTGGGACGACGTCGTCGGCGGAATCCGGCTCGACGCCTCGTCCCGGGTGACCACCGACGGCACCGGTGACCTCGCGGTCTACCGCGCGCCGTGGCAGACGGCGCTCGCCCCGACGGCGCCCGGGACCGAGATCGACCTGCTCGACCTCGTCCGCCCGGTGAACGCCGACCAGGACTGGACCGCCTACCGGGAGCGCGTCACCGTGGACGTGCTGCTGCACCACCGGGACTCGCGCCGGGTCCCGGTCGACGGCGCACGAGCGGTCGTGCTCTGGATGGCTGGCCCCGACCGGGATGCGCTGCTCGCGACGACCGTGGCCGACGTCCCCGCCTACGTCGCCTCGCTGCTCGGTCCCGGCCCGGCCCTGCCGAGTCCCGGCGGCTGGAACGCGGCGCCCGCCGGGGCGTCCGGTGTCGCCCTGCACCGCGAGCTCGAGGCGCGGCTGCCGCTGTCGGTCTCGGTCGACATCGACCTCGGCGGGGTGACCCAGGAGCACGTGCTGGTGCTCGCCGTTGTCGGGTCGTCCGTCGACGCCCCCGTGGTCGCGCCGCTCGCGGGCACGGTGACCGTCGCCGACCTCGTGCGCAACTGGCCGTATGCCGCTCTCCGTGCCGTGACGCTCATCGACCGGCCCCCACCGCCGCCCTGACGGTCGGCCGGACCCACTCGCCCACACCACGAAGGAGACCGCTGTGGAGCCGTTCTTCGAGCAGTACCCCTGGTTGCTGGTCCCCCTCGTCATCGCCATCGTCGAGGCCTGGAACGCGCTCAAGGCCGTCGTCGCCAGGCGCCTCGGGTCCCAACGCGCGGACCGCAACCGGTGGCAGGAACCCCGCTGAGCGGCATACCCCCGCCCGTTCGAGGTGATTCCTCGCGCTGGGCCGCGGCGAGACACCTCGAACCAGCAGGCCCGGGCCTCCCTCGCTGGCGCTCGGTCGATCCTCGCGCCTTGGCTCAGCCGCCTGTCCTCTGCCGGCTGAGCCGAAGCGGCGCTCCGGGCCTCCC
>JBBRGO010000031.1:0-19222 GCA_038224055.1 Actinomycetales bacterium | reverse complement strand
AAGACCGGTGCCCCGGCGCGGTCCGAGCGGGTGGCGAAGTACAACCAGCTGCTCCGCATCGAGGAGGAGCTCGACGACGCGGCGGTCTACGCCGGAGTCGGCGCCTTCCCGCGCTTCGACGCCACCGCCCACACTGCACAGGACTGATCGCACGCATGGCTGACCGCACCCCCTCCCGCCCGGGCCGCACCTCCTCGAGTCGCGGCCCGGGCAGCGGTGTGGGCCGGGCGACCGGGGCCGGGAAGCCGATGGGCAGGCCCGTCGGGAAGCCTGCCGGGAAATCGCTCGGTCCCCGGCCCTCGGGGACGCGGCCGGGGTCGTCGCGCTCCGGCTCCGGCTCCGGTCCGAAGGCGGGACCGGGACGCCAACGCCCGGCCCTCGCCGCCCGGCCCCGCACGACCCAGCCGACCCCACCCTCCCCGTCGACGACGTGGGTGCGGGCCGGCATCCTCGTCGCGATCGTCGTGATGCTCGCCGTGACGCTCGTCCCGACGCTGCGCTCGTTGATCCAGCAGCGCAACGACACCGCCGTCCTGGCGGCCGAGGTCGTCGACCAGCAGGCCGACGTCGCCGCGCTCGAGCGGCAGGCCGCGCTCTGGAAGGACCCCGCCTACATCGAGGTCCAGGCCAGGGAACGACTCAAGTTCGTGCGGATCGGCGACCGCGCCTACACGGTCCTCGCGCCCCAGTCGGCGGAGACGAAGGCGCCGGAGACCGCCCGGCCGGTCGTCGCCGCGCCCCTGGCTGACCAGGCCTCGCCGTGGTACGGCAAGGTGTGGCAGTCCATCGAGATCGCTGACCGCCCCACGGCCGGGCTGCCGACCGGCCAGTGAACGAGCCTCACGACCCGGTCCAGCCCGTCGAGACCGTGGACCCGGCCGACCTCACCGCGGTCCACCGTCAGCTCGGACGCTCCCCGCGTGGTGTCGCGGCGGTGGCGCACCGGTGCCCCTGCGGGGAGCCGGACGTGCTCCGTACCCTGCCGAGGCTGCCCGACGGCACCCCCTTCCCCACGACGTACTACGCGACGTGTCCACGTCTGACCGGTGCCGTCAGCACGCTCGAGACGGGCGGGCTGATGAAGGAGATGACGGCCCGTCTCGGCGAGGACGAGGAGCTCGCGGCCGCCTACGCCGACGCGCACGAGCGCTACCTGGCGCAGCGCGCCGAGCTCGGCGACGTCCCGGAGATCGACGGGGTGTCGGCCGGCGGCATGCCCACCCGAGTCAAGTGCCTCCACGTGCTCGTGGCCCACTCGCTCGCCGCCGGTCCGGGAGCCAACCCGCTCGGTGACGAGACCCTCGAGCGTCTCGAGCCCTGGTGGACCCCCACGTCGTGCGCGCTCGTGCACGCCGCCGAGGACGAGGAGACCGCAGATGAGTGAGACCACCACCCGGGTCGGCGCGATCGACTGCGGCACCAACTCGATCCGCCTGCTCGTCGCCGACGTCGACGCCGCCACGGGGTCCCTCGCCGACGTGGTCCGCCGGATGGAGATCGTCCGCCTCGGCCACGGGGTCGACCGCACCGGACGGATCGCTCCGGAGTCGATGGAGCGCACCCTGCGGGTGGCCCGGGAGTATGCCGCGACGTGCCGTGAGCTCGGCGGCGACCGAGTGCGTTTCGTCGCGACCTCCGCCTCCCGCGACGCGAGCAACGCCGCCGAGTTCATCGAGGGCGTCCGCGCCGCCTTCCTCGAGCACTGGGGCCGGCCGGTCTCGCCCGAGGTCGTCTCGGGTGACGAGGAGGCCGCCCTCTCCTTCGCCGGCGCGACCGGGGGCCTCGCGGCCGCCGGGGTGACCGGTCCCTACCTCGTCGTCGACCTCGGCGGCGGGTCGACGGAGTTCGTCCGGGGCACCGACACCGTCGAGGCCGCGCGGTCCGTCGACATCGGGTGCGTCCGCCTCACCGAGCGGCACCTCGTCAGCGACCCGCCCACCGAGGCCGAGATCGTCGCGGCCCTCGCCGACGCCGATGCGGCAATCGACCGGGCCAACGAGGTGGTCTCCTTCGAGGGACTCGGCGCGCTCGTCGGGCTGGCCGGCAGCGTCACGACGATCACGGCGCACCGACTCCGCCTGGCGGCATACGACCCCGCGGCGATCCACCTGTCCCGCTCACCCGTCGATGAGGTGCGCGAGGCGGCCTCCGACCTGTTGGCGATGAGTCGGGAGCAGCGGGCCGCCCTGCCGTACATGCACCCGGGCCGGGTCGACGTCATCGGCGCCGGTGCGCTCGTGTGGCGGCGCATCGTCGAGCGCGTCGGTGACGCGTCCGGGCTCACCGAGGTGGTCACGTCGGAGCACGACATCCTCGACGGGATCGCGCTGTCCCAGGTCGACTGACCAGTACCCCCGGAGGGACTCGAACCCTCACCTGTGGCGATTTTAAGTCGCCTGCCTCTGCCGGTTGGGCCACGGGGGCAAGGGGATCAGTATGCCGTCCGCCTCCCGCGCCGGGAGCCGGTCGTCACGATTTCCGCCGCGATGGGGCCGACCTGCAGGCAAGGGGAACCAAATGGCACCACCCGATCGCTTACCCTGTGAACAGTCGTCACGCAGCGTGACAACGAGGTGTCGGGGAGGCACAGAGTCATGGCATCAAAGAATCCGGTCTTCGACCGACTCGACAAGCAGATCGAGAAGGAGCGCTACGCCGGCTTCAACTCGCAGCAGAACCCGCAGGCTGCCAGCCAGGGCGTGACGGGCGGCATGGCCGCGCAGGAGTCCATGACGGCGCAGCAGCTCAACGACATGTACTCGAGCACGCCGGCGGGCCCCGCCGACACCGGCCGGGTCACCCTCGACGACGTCGTGATGAAGAGCCTCAGCCTCTTCGTCCTGCTCCTCGCCGCGGCGGGCGTGTCGTGGTTCGTCTCCGAGGGCAACCCGTCCCTCGGGATGACCTTCTGGCTCGGTGGCGCGATCGTCGGACTCGGGCTCGGCTTCGCCATCGCCTTCAGCAAGAAGGTGTCCGTCCCGCTCATCGTGCTCTACACCCTCGCGCAGGGCCTCTTCGTCGGCGCCTTCAGCCAGTTCATCAACAGCGTCCCGGCTTACGAGGGCGTCGTGACGATGGCGGTCCTCGCCACCCTGTGTACCTTCGCCGCGATGTACATCGGCTACGCGACCGGCTTCGTCAAGGTCAACTCCAAGACCCGCCGGATCTTCTTCTTCGCCGTCGTCGGCTACGCGATCTTCTCGGTGCTCCAGTTCGTGCTGCTCCTCACCGGCGTCATCGACGGCTGGGGCTTCGGCGGTAGCGGCCCGCTCGGCATCGGCCTCAGCATCCTCGGCACGGCGCTCGCCGCCTACTCACTGGCCATCGACTTCGACTCCATCGACCACGCGGTCCGGGTCGGAGCGCCGCAGAAGTACTCGTGGCTGCTCGCCCACGGCCTCATCGTCTCGGTGGTCTGGCTCTACATCGAGTTCGTCCGGCTCTTCGCGCGCCTGCGCAACTGAGTCCTCGACGCACGTGAGGTCCCCTGTCCCGCAGGAGGTCTCCACAGAGCTGCGGCGCGTAGTCGATCGGTGGCACCAGCTACCGATCGACCACGCGCTCTCTCGTATGCCGCCCACGCGGGCTCTCGTGCAGACCCTGGCCGACCGCACCGCCGCCCTCCGCGGTGGCCCGTCCCGTCCCGTCCCGGATCTCGGGCCGGCGGTCGTCATGGACCAGCTCGCCGTGGTGATACACGACCTCTTCGAGGCGGATCCGGAGGCGAACGCCGCGTCCTCCGTGGCCAATGAGCTGCGCGGCATCCGCCGGGGCTTCTGAGCGGTGCGGCCCGTGGAGAATGATGCCGCGGCCCGACCGCGGGCCCGTCGGTGGATCGAGGTCAAGCCGTCACGGGTGGGCCCAGCAGGGCACGTGCCTCCGCCAACGCCCGCCACTCACCCCGCCGTCGATGGATCTCGACGGCGGCCCGCCAGTGCTGCTCGGCTTCTGCTCGCCGCCCGAGTCGAAGCAGGGCGAGACCCAGGCGCGTGCGAAGGCTTGCCTCCCACTGGCCCGAGTCGGCGTGGTCGACGAGCGCCAGACCGTCTGTGAGGATGCGCAACCCGAGGTCCGGATCCCCGGCCACGACGTGCCAGTAGCCCAGCTCCTCGAGCGACTCCGTCAACCCCGCCCGGTCGCCGAACTCGTGGAAGATGGCGGCGCTCCGCTCGAGGTGGGTCCGGGCCTCGCGCAGCTCGCCGGTGTCGCGCAGCATGACGCCGAGGTTCACCGAAGCCATCGCGGCACCGCGCATGATCCCGATCCGGGTGTAGGTCTCGAGCGACCGACGCTCGTACACGACGGCGGCGCCCAGATCGCCCGTCCGTGCGAGGAGCAGACCGAGATCTCGGTCTGCGGCTGCGACCGCTCGTGCGTCGCCGAGGCGTTCGCTGATCCGCCGGGCGCGCTCACGCAGGGCGATCGCCTCTGGGGTTCGGTCGAGTCGGCCGAGCAGGATGGCCTCGGTGCCGAGCGCCGATGCCTCGGCACGCGCCCTCCCGGCCGTCCGGAACTGCTCGACGGCCCGCCGGGCCTGACCGAGTGCGGCCTCATGCTCGCCCCTCCCGCTCAGGGCGAGGGCGAGGTCCTCGTGCAGGTGTCCGATGAGGGCCGTCGTCGGTGCGCGGGACGAGCAGGACGGGTCGATGACGTCGGGTCCGCCGGCCTCGCCGTCGAGGGCGCTGACCGCGAGAGTGAGCATCTCCGGCCACCCCGCGGTGTCGGCCCGTGTCACGAAGTACGTGATCAGGCCCAGTGCCAGCCACGGGAGCAAGCTGCGCGACGGCGACCGGGTCCCGGCGATCAACTGGGTGATTCCCGTGAACTGGTCGGCGTCAGCGACGAGGAGGTCGAGGCACGCGGCGGGATCCGTCCACGATCGGGAGGCCTGCATGAGTGCCTCGGCGTCCACCCCTTCAGGGGTGGGACGGCAGTGGTGCCGGGTCCGCCAGGACACCGCGACGTAGAACTCGACGAGCCGGCCGATCGCCGCGTCACGCTCGCCGCGCTCGAGCAGGGCCTCGGCGCGCTCACGTGCCACGGCCTGGACGAGGTCGTGCACCCCGTAGCGATCCGGACCCGTCGCCTCGACGAGGCTGACGTCGGCCAGTCTCTCGAGGGCCGTGGCCGTGACGTCCTCGGGCAGGTCCACGAGACGGGCCACGGCCGGGACCGAGAGACGCGTCGACGGCAGCAGCCCGCACCACAGGTGCACCCGTGCCGACACGGTGTCGACGGGGTCGTCACTCGCCTCGAGGTTCTCCACCGAGAGCGCGATGTTGGAGCGGACCGCAAGGTCACCGGCGCAGAGCTCGGACAAGCAGGTGCGGGCCTCGGTGAGTCGCGAGGCGAGGAAGTCGAGTGGCCACGACGGTCGAGCGGCGAGGCGTGCACCGACGATGCGCAGTGCCAGGGGGAGGCCACCGCACGCCCGCGTCAGCTCGTCGACGGCGCGCGGGTCGACGGCCAGCCTCTCCTCACCGACGAGCCGGCCGAGCAGGTGCCTCGACTCGCGCGCCGGCAGGACGTCGAGTGGGACGTGGTGCACATCGGCTCGGCCAGCAAAGGCTCGCCGGCTCGTGATGATGACGGCGCAGCCCGCTGCGGCGGGGAGAAGCGGCTCGACCTGGGCCGTGTCCGCCGCGTTGTCGAGGACGATGAGTACCCGCGAGCCGGACACCAAGGACCGGAAGATGGCTGCCGCCTGGTCGATGTCGTCGGGCACCTCGTGCGGGTCGCCGCCCAGGGCGCCGATGAGGAAGGTCAGACCGCGCAGGGCAGTCAGCGGCGCTCGGGTGTCGTGACCACGGAGGTCGAGGTAGAGCTGGCCGTCAGGGTATTCGTCCACGACGTTCGAGGCCGCGTGCACGGCCAGGGTGGTCTTGCCGAGGCCCCCCATGCCGACGATGGCGACGACGACCGGCGAGTCGCGGTGCGGAGGGCTCTTGAGCAGCCCGGTCAGCGTGCGCAGCTCGGGCTCTCGGCCCGTGAAGGCGTGGGTGCGGGCGGGGAGCTGGCGCGGCACGCGGCTGCGCCGCGTCGCTCGACTGGGCCGGGCGCGAGCGGCAGCCGCGACGAGGGAGCGCCGGTCGTCCGGCCCGAGCCGGAGTCCGGCCGCGAGCAGGTCGATCGTGTCGGCCCGAGGGCGACGCCGCTGACCGCGCTCGAGCGCACTGATCCCCTCGACGCTGAGACCCGACCGGTCGGCGAGCGCCTCCTGCGTCAGATCGGCTCGCTTGCGCAGTCCTCGCAGCTGCGTCCCGAAATCTCCGTCCATGCCATCCCCTGACGTGGTGTGCGGCCACCGCGAGGCAACTCACGACGGCGAACGCGGGACCCGCTGAGGTCCCGCCCTCGCATCGTGGGGGAGGAGGCGCCGCCCCGCAACTCGGACCACCGATGTACGGGTCCCTTTGTCCGGGTTGTCCGTGGGCTCCGGGGCCACGCGCCGGGAAGGTGAGATCACTGGCCACCACACAGGGGTGGCCTCGGACGAAAGGCACCCGGATGAACCTGAAGAAGAAGACGCTTGGGCTCTTGGTCGGCGCGGTTGCCGTTCCCGCCCTGATTCTCGGCCCGACCGCTGCGGCATCCGCAGCGACGAGCCGCTCTGACGCCTGCGGGACCAACGCATGCGGGAGCGCGACGCTTTCGTTCCAGAGTGCGTACCGGACCAGCGTGAACATGAGCATCAAGGACACGTTGTGCAACGGGGCGAACGGCTACGTGCACCTCAAGGTCTGGCACACGGACGGCACATACGTCTACACGACGAAGCGCTACGACACGACCAACAACAACGCGTGCGACAGCCTCTACAAGTCGTACAACGGGCTCTCGTGGAGCGACTCCAAGCCGATCAGACGCATCGAGGCGCGCATTGGTGACGACAGCGGCTGGGCCCTCGTCGGCAACTCGGTCGACAACCCCTACACCTGATCGCAACGACAGCCCAGTCTCGGCCTGTAGGACAGGCCGCTTACGAAAGGAACGAACGCATGCGCAGGAACCGATTCACCCACGCTTTTTCCGCCATCGCCCTCGCACTGGGCGGGCTCGGGGTCGCCACCGCCACGATGACCGCCACGGCCCCGGTCGCCCATGCCGCCCAGTGCTACTCCTGGCCACGCACGCTCAGCGCCGGCGCGTCGGGGGCCGACGTCACGCAGCTGCAGATCCGGGTCGCCGGCTGGGTGCCGCGCGGCCAGGTCATGGGCATCGACGGGTCGTTCGGGCCCCAGACGAAGACGGCCGTCAGCAACTTCCAGAAGGCGTACGGCCTGGCGGCGGACGGCGTCGCCGGCCCGGCGACGTTCTCGAAGATCTACGCACTGCAGGACCCGGACTGCACCCCCGTGCACTTCAGCTACGCCGAGGCGAGCCAGAACTGCGGCAAGGGGTTCACCGGCACGGCGGCGAACAAGGAGAACATGAAGCGCGTGCTCTGGCGGGCGGAAGCACTGCGCCACCAGCTGGGTGACCACCCCCTCAAGGTGACGTCCGGATTCCGCGACTCGGCCTGCAACGCTTCGGTCGGTGGCGCGAGCAACAGCGTCCACCTCAGCGGTGGGGCGCTCGACCTCGTTCCAGGCAACAGCGCCACCTCGATCTGCAGCATCGCCAAGCAGGCCCGCTACGCCGGTTTCGGTGGCATCTTCGGCCCCGGCTACCCGGCCCACAGTGACCACGCCCACGTCGACATCCGGACGAGCATCGCGTGGGACGCCCACGCCTGCTCCGGCTGGTGACAGGCCGCGTTGTGACCAACAACATCGCTGTCCCACAAGGAGATCCACATGTGTCGTGATGGTTGCAGCCACACCGAGCGCTCGACTCGACCCGCTTCGGTCAACCCGTCCCCGGCGCTCGCCCGTCGCGCACTTCTCCTCGGCGCGCTCGGCGTCGGCGCGGCGGGGGCTCTCGGGGTCGCCAAGGCGGGTCCGGCCAACGCCGCCGTCGCGCGGCCCACGATCGCCTCCTGCGCGACGTGGGGCGCCCAGCCGGCCACCGGCACGGTCGGCATGACCGGACCGCCGCAGAAGATCCTCGTGCACCACACGGCCTCGGGCAACACGACCGACTACTCGAAGGCGGCGGCATACTCCCTCGCCCGAAACATCCAGCAGTGGCACTTCGCCCGCGGCTGGATCGACTCGGGCCAGCAGTTCACCATCAGCCGGGGCGGCTACGCGATGGAGGGTCGGCACCGCTCGATCGAGGGTCTCGGCGCGGGAACGAGCACGGTCTTCCCGCTCGGCGCCCATTGCACGGGCCAGAACGCGACCTCGATCGGCATCGAGAACGAGGGCACCTACACCACCGCCCTGCCCACCACGTCGCAGTGGAACGCCCTCGTCACCCTCTGTGCCTACCTCTGCCAGACGTACGGCCTCGGTCCCGAGGACATCTATGGTCACCGCGACTTCCTCGACACCGAGTGCCCGGGAAACGCCCTGTACGCGAGGCTTCCCCAGCTCCGCTCCGAGGTCGCGACCAGACTGGGCACGAGCAACCCGCCGCCATCCCCAACCCGGACGTGGCCGACCCTCCAGCAGGGCAACAGCGGCTTCCGGGTCACGACGGCCCAGTACCTGCTGCGTCACTCGGGACGCGGCCTCACGGTCGACGGCGCCTTCGGTCCCGGCACGAAGTCCACGGTCGTCTCCTTCCAGCAGTCGAAGGGCCTGACCGCGGACGGCGTCATCGGGCGCGCGACGTGGGAGGCGCCGCTGGCGGTCACCTGCAGCCAGGGCCAGACCTCCGACGCGGTGCGCGGAGTCCAGACCACCCTCACCGCCCAGGGGCATGCCGTCACGGTCGACGGCGTGTTCGGCTCGGGTACCGCCTCGGCCGTGAAGTCCTTCCAGACCGCTCATGCCCTCGACGCGGACGCGGTCGTGGGCCCCAACACGTGGAGCAGGCTGCTCGCGTAGATCGGAGACTCAGATGAAGACCAGCACCACCCGCAAAACCCTCGCCGGACTGCTTGCCGGGGTGGCCGTCGCGATCCTCGGTGTCGTCTCGGCGCCCAGCGCCCTCGCCGCGTCGAACGATGAGATCGCCTTCGACTACTTCGTGTCCAAGGGCCTCACCGAACGCCAGTCCGCCGGCATCGTCGGCAACCTCATCCAGGAGTCGGGCAGCCCCGTCAACCCCTACGCCAACCAGCCGGGCGGCCCGGGCATGGGCATCGCCCAGTGGAGCGAGGGTGGCCGGTGGGACACCGCCTCCCGGGACAACGTGGTCTGGTACGCCGGGCTCAGCTCCCGCAGCCGCTACGCACTGCCCGCCCAGCTCGACTTCACGTGGTACGAGCTGACGACGTACTCCGGCTACGGGCTGTCGAGCCTGCGGTCCGCGGCGACGGTCGACGCGGCGACGACCGTCTTCATGCAGAAGTTCGAGCGCTGCGGCACCTGCGCGACGAGCCAACGCGTCGCGTACGCCAACGACGTGCTGCGCAAGTACGGCACGGGCGGCAGCGGCGGCGGCAGCACGGAGACGAGCCTGCCGGTCCTGCGCAGCGGCAGCAGCGGCGCGGCCGTTCGCACGTTGCAGTACCTCCTCCGTGCGTCGGGCCGCAGCGTCACGACTGACGCCTCATTCGGTCCGGCCACCGAGTCCGCGGTGCGGAGCTTCCAGTCCGCGCACGGGCTGTCGGTCGACGGCGTCGTCGGCAACAACACGTGGTACTCCCTCCTGCCCGTGCTGCGCCAGGGCGCCTCGGGAGAAGCCGTCAAGGGTCTCCAACGCGAGCTCGTCGACGCCGGCTACTCACTGACGGTCGACGGGTCGTTCGGACCCGCGACGTACTCGGCGGTGCGGGCCTACCAGTCGAAGACGGGACTCGTCGTCGACGGCGTCGTCGGCAACAGCACGTGGGGCAGCCTCATCGACTGAGCTGCCGACCGGACACCGTCAGGGTCGGTGCTGCTCCTCCGCGAGCAGCACCGACCCGTCGTTTCTGACAACGTCCACGGTGAGCGTGGTCGGTCAGCTGAGGCGCTCGAAGATCACGGCCATGCCCTGGCCGCCGCCGACGCACATCGTCTCGAGCCCGAACTGCTCGTCGCGGTCGCGCAGCGCGTTGATGATCGTGCCGGTGATCCGGGCCCCGGTCGCGCCGAACGGGTGACCGATCGCGATCGCACCACCGTTGACGTTGAGCTTGTCGAGGTCCATCCCGATCTGGTCGGCCGAGCCGAGCACCTGGGCGGCGAAGGCCTCGTTGATCTCATAGAGGTCCATGTCGCCGATCGACATGCCGGCCCGCTTGAGGGCGAGGGCGCTGGCCTCGATCGGACCGAGGCCCATGATCTCGGGGGAGAGGGCCGAGGCCGCGGTCGACACGACCCGGGCCAGCGGCTCGAGTCCGAGCTGGGCAGCCTTCGTGTCGCTCATGATGACGAGCGCGGCCGCGCCGTCGTTGAGGGGGCAGCAGTTGCCGGCCGTGACCGTCCCGTCGGGGCGGAAGACGGGCTTGAGGCCCTGGACGGCCTCGAGGGTGACACCAGCGCGCGGACCGTCGTCCTTGCTGACGACAGTGCCGTCCGGCGTCGTCACGGGCGTGATCTCCCAGTCGAAGAAGCCGCGGGCGATGGCGGCCTCGGCCCGGTTCTGGGACGTGACGCCCCACTCGTCCTGGCGTGCGCGGCTGATGTCGAAGGCATTCGCGACGTTCTCGGCGGTCTGGCCCATCGCGATGTAGACGTCGGGGAGGTGTCCGTCGGCCCGGGGGTCGGTCCACGGCGTGTTGTGCTCGGCCGTTGCCTTCGTGCGGGCCTGCGCCTCGTCGAAGCGGGGGTTCTGGGTGTCGGCGGCAGCACCACCCGCGCCCGCCCAGTCGGTGTACTGCGAGACGCACTCGACGCCGGCCGACAGGAAGACGTCGCCCTCGCCGGCCTTGATCGCGTGGAAGGCCATCCGCGTCGTCTGGGCCGAGCTCGCGCAGAACCGGTTGACCGTCGCGCCGGGGGTCCCGTCGAGCCCGAGCAGCGTCGCGACGACGCGGGCCATGTTCGAGCCGTGCCGCCCGGAGGGCTCGGCGCAGCCGAGGTAGAGGTCCTCGACGAGGGCGGGGTCGAGCGCGGGCACCTTGTCGAGCGCGGCACGGATGACGGTGGCCGCGAGGTCGTCGGGTCGCACGTCCTTCAGCGAGCCCTTGAAGGCGCGCCCGAAGGGCGATCGGGCGGTCGAGACGATGACGGCTTCGGTCACGGAGTCCTCCTGGGACGGTGGCACGCCGCTCCCGCTCCGATGCGGGACGGCAGGTAAGCGAGCGCTCACCTCGACCCCGATGGTATGCCGCTGAGCCGGCGGTGGACAGCCGCGGACACCATCACGCGCGCCACCGGGCATCCTCCCGGGGTGAGGACGTAGGCTCAGCGAGGCGCCACGACGGCGTCGCGGAGCCGCCGCGACCACCGCGGACCCGACTCCGGACACCTCCGACAGGGAACGAGACCATGACGACGACGACCCGGGCAGTCTCCCTCGCGGCCGTGCTCGCCCTCAGCCTGGGGACGGCGGCCTGCTCCTCCTCGCAGACGCCCGCAGAGTCGACGACCGCCGCGGTGAGCACGCCTTCCGCGACCACGACGAGCGCGACCTCGACGGCGGCGGCACCCACGGACGCGGCCGGCATCCTCGAGCAGGCGCGGACGCACGCGCTCGCCGCCACGTCGGGCGCGTTCGCAGGGTCGATCGACCAGAGCGGCTCGACGATGAAGATCGACTTCAAGGGCACGGGGGACGGCAAGGAGTCCGAGGTGTCGCTCGACCTCGGCGCCGACGGCACGCTGCACCTCATCGCCGTGCCGGCGGGCGTCTTCATGCAGGCGGACCCCGTCTTCTGGAAGGCGCAAAAGGCGCCCGCCCCGGTGCAGGCGGCCGGGGACAAGTTCGTCAAGGCCCCGGCCAGCGCGGCGGGCATCACCGACGGCCTCAGCCTCAAGTCCTTCCTCGAGAAGGCGTTCGGCGCGGTCTCGGCGGGCAAGATCTCCGAGAAGGTCGGGGAGGAGACCGTCGACGGGACCGACTGCTGGGTGCTCACCGACGCCGCCGGGGGCAAGACCGAGGGCGCGCTCTACGTCTCGAAGGACAAGCTCGAGCTCGTCCGGTTCACCGGGTCCTCGGCCGCGCCCGGCCGGCTCGACTTCTCCCAGTGGAACGAGGACCTCGGACTCGCCGCCCCACCCGCCGACCAGATCCTCGTCGTCGAGTGACGGCACCCCCGGCGATGCGGACGACGACCGGCGCGGAGACGCCGCGATGAGCGCGGCCCGGACGACGACGGGGCTGCTCGTGGTCGTGCTGCTCGCCGGGGGCTGCACATCCGCCGGTGACCCGTCGCCCACCGGCTCGACCGGGTCCGGAGTGACGGGGGGCGGTGCGGCCACGGCCCGGGCACTCGACGGGACGGATGCGGCGGCGCTCCTGTCGCGGGCCACGGCCCAGGCGAAGGCCGCCCGCTCCGGTGCCTTCGCGGGCACCATCCGCGACCAGGGCGAGCAGGCCACCGTGTCCTTCGCCGGCACGCGCGACGGGTCCGCCGTCGACGTCCGCAAGTCCGCCCCGAAGGCCGGGACGGTCCGCCTCGTCTCGGTCGGTGGCACGGTCTACGTCAAGGCGGACGACACGTTCTGGAGCAGCCAGAGCGTGCCCTTCATCGTCTCGATCGCCGGCGACAAGTTCATCAAGGTGCCGGCCGGCGTGGTCCCCGTGCTCGACGAGCTGACGCTCGCGTCGTTCGTCGACCGGAGCATCGCCACCTTCCCCGCGCAGGACCTGTCCGACACCGTCGGCGAGGAGACGGTCGACGACGTCCCGTGCTGGGTGCTCACGACGGGGTCCGGCCAGCCGAGAGACGGGGCCCTCTACGTATCGAAGGAGACCTCCGACGTCGCGCGGTGGATCGGCACGTCCGCCCATCCGGGTCAGCTCGACTTCTCCCGCTGGAACGCCGACCTCGGCATCAAGGCGCCGCCCGGCGATCAGGTGCTCTCGATCGGCTGATCCTCCGTGACGGGGGGCACCGGGTCCGAGGACGGCACGGCCACGGTCGGCCGCAGCCGGTGGCGCAGCACGGCCCATCGTCCGTGCGCACCACGCGCCTGACCCCCGACCTCGGCCGCCGAGACCTCGGTGCCGGGGCGGAGCACGGCCCGCTTGGCGGCCACGGCGACCGGACCAACCCCCTCGCCGCGCCTCTCGTTCGGGGCCAGCGGCTCACTGCGCTCGCCGAAGAGGTCGAGGGCAGCGCTCACCGAGGGCAGCAGGGCCGCGGCGACACGCGCGTAGCCGGCGGGGCTGGGATGGAACCGGTCGGCGCTGAACATGATGTGCGGCTCCGCGGAGAAGACGTCGCTGAGCAGGTCGCCGATGGACACGGCTCGGCCACCGGCCTCGACGACGGCGACCGTCTGGGCGGCGGCGAGGTCACGGGACCAGCGCCGGGCGAGCAGCCGCAGCGGCTGGGGGACCGGCTGGAGCGCGCCGAGGTCCGGGCAGGTCCCCACGACAACCTCGGCGCCCGCCTCGCGGAGCCGACGGACCGCCATCTCGAGGTGCCGGACCGCGGTGGACGTCTCGATGCGGTGGGTGACGTCGTTGGCGCCGATGAGCAGCACCGCGATGTCCGGTGCCGGCACCGCCTCGAGGGCGCGCTCGACCTGGGGGTCGAGGTGGCGCGACTCGGCCCCGATGACCGCCACGTTCGTGAGCACGACCGGCCGCCCGCTGAAGGCGGCCACACCGTTGGCGATGGTCGCACCGATCGTCTCGTGCGGCTCGTCGGCGCCCATGCCGGCCCCGGTCGAGTCCCCGAGCACGACGAAGCGGATCGGCTCGCCCGGGCCCGCCCCGTAGGTCCCGGCGTCGTCGGGGGCGCCCTCGAAGTGCTGGCCCACGATCCGCCGCGTCATCACCGCCTCGACCTTGAGCAGGCCGTAGCCCGCGAGGCCGAGGGCCCCGAGACCGGCCACGCCGACGCCGCCGCCGTAGGCAGCCTGCTGCGCGATCCGTCGAGCGCGTCGGGCCCTGCCCATCAGCATCCCCTTCCCACCTCGAACCGAGGTCCCACGGTAACCCCGCGGGCCGACGGTCCCGGTGCCCGGTCCACCCGTCCGGGGGAGGCGGCACAGCGGCATACGCCTGCGTCCGGGGCGGTGGGCCGGGGCCCGGTTCGTGACGGTGCTCGGGGAGTGGGACGGGCCTCCTAGGATGGCGGGGTGAAGTATGCCGAGCACGTCGCCGACCTCGTGGGCAACACGCCCCTCGTCAAGCTCTCGTCCGTCGTCGAGGACGCGGGGGTGAGGTGCACCGTGCTGGCGAAGGTGGAGTACTTCAACCCCGGCGGCTCGGTGAAGGACCGGATCGCGCTGCGGATGATCGACGCGGCCGAGCGGGACGGACTGCTCAAGCCCGGCGGGACCATCGTCGAGCCGACGAGCGGCAACACCGGGGTGGGCCTGGCCCTCATCGCGCAACGCCGCGGCTACCACTGCGTCTTCGTCTGCCCCGACAAGGTGAGCAAGGACAAGCGCGACGTCCTCAAGGCCTACGGCGCCGAGGTCGTCGTCTGCCCCACCGCCGTCGAGCCGGAGCACCCGGACTCCTACTACAGCGTCTCGGACCGCCTCGTCAGCGAGATCGAGGGCGCGTGGAAGCCCAACCAGTACTACAACGTCGAGGGCCCGAACAGCCACTACGCCTCGACCGGCCCCGAGGTGTGGGCCGACACCGACGGCCGGGTCACCCACTTCGTCGCGGGCGCGGGCACCGGGGGCACGATCAGCGGGGTGGGCCGCTACCTCAAGGAGGTCAGCGACGGCGCCGTGCGCATCATCGCCGCCGACCCCGAGGGCTCCGTCTACTCCGGCGGGTCCGGCCGGCCCTATCTCGTCGAGGGCGTCGGTGAGGACTTCTGGCCGGGCGCCTACGACCCGTCCGTCGTCGACGACGTCATCGCCGTCAGCGACGCCGACTCCTTCGAGATGACCCGTCGGCTCGCCCGCGAGGAGGGACTGCTCGTCGGGGGTTCCTGCGGGATGGCCGTCGTCGCCGCACTCCGCGCCGCGAAGGACCTGCCCGAGGACGCGGTCGTCGTCGTGCTGCTCCCGGACTCCGGCCGCGGCTACATGTCCAAGATCTTCAACGACGAGTGGATGAGCTCCTACGGGTTCCTGCGCGACCACGACGAGCAGACGGTCGGTGAGATCCTGCGCAGCAAGTCGGGCCAGCTCCCCGCCCTCGTGCACACCCACCCCAACGAGACGGTCCGCGACGCCGTCCAGATCCTGCGCGAGTACGGCGTCTCGCAGATGCCCGTCGTCAAGGCCGAGCCTCCCGTCATGTCGGGGGAGGTCGCCGGCTCGGTGAGCGAGCGGCACCTGCTCGAGGCACTCATCACCGGCCACGCCCACCTCGCCGACTCCGTCGAGAAGCACCTCGAGCCGGGTCTGCCCCTCGTCGGGGCCGGGTCGCCGGTCAGCGCGGCCCGGGCCGAGCTGCAGGAGTCCGACGCGATCCTCGTCGTCGATGACGGCAAGCCGGTCGGGGTCCTCACCCGCGCCGACCTGCTCGGTTTCCTCGCCGACTGAGCAGGCCGCTCAGGCCCGCTCGCGCGCCTGAGCCTTCTTCGCCTTCTTGAACTCGCGCACCCTGAGCCGGCTCGCGTCGTCCACGACGTCGGCGATCGAGCGGTGACCGTCGGTGCCGTAGTCGCCGCACGCGTCCTGCCATCCCTGCGGCCGCACCCCGAACTGCTTGGCGAGCAGGGCGGCGAAGATCCGCGCCTTCTGGTCACCGAAGCCGGGCAGGCTCGCGATCCGCTGGACGAGCTCCGCGCCGTCCGCGACGCCTGCCCAGACGTTGGCTGCGTCGCCGCCCCACTCGTCGACGAGCGCCCGGCACAGCTGCTGGGTCCTCGTCGCCATCGACCCGGGGAAGCGGTGCAGGGCCGGGACGGTGCGGAAGTGCTCGAGCAGCGTGTCGGGCGGCAGGTCGGCGATCGCGGCCGCGTCGAGGTGGGCACCCTCGGTCAGCCCGAGCCGGGCCGCGAGCACGCTCGGGGAGGTGAAGGCCTTCTCCATCGGGATCTGTTGGTCGAGCTGCATACCGAGCAGCAGCGCGAGCGGGTCACTCCCGAGGAGCGCGTTCGCCTCCTGCGTCGTGCCGAGGGCGAGGGGGTGGAGCGGGGTGAGGGCGGACTGCGAGCTCATCCCGTCATCCTCCCGCCGCGGGCACCGGCACGTCGACCCAGGTCCGCGCCAGCAGGACCGGCTCGGACCTGCCCGCCGTCAGCTCCGCGACGAGGGTGGTCATCGCGACGGTCGCCGTCGGTGCCACCGCCACCTCCAGGCGCAGGCCGCCGGCCGTCCACGTCGCGGCGGAGACGGTCATCGACGCCATCTCGCGCAGGGCGTTCTCGACGCGCGGTCCGTGGGTGTGGTCGACGTCCACGGCCCAGACGCCCCGGGCCTCGCGCCGGACCTCGCCGGCGGCCTCGAGCGCCGCTGCCACCGCGTCACCGTACGCGCGGATCAGCCCCCCGGTGCCGAGCAACGTGCCCCCGAACCACCGGGACACGACCGCGACGACGTCGCTGCGCCCACGGCTGGTCAGTACGTCGAGCATCGGGGCACCGGCCGTTCCCGACGGCTCGCCGTCGTCGTTGCTGCGTCGGGTCGCGCCCTCCGGTCCGAGGACGAAGGCGGTGCAGTGGTGTCCGGCCTCGCGGGACCCGGCCCGGACGGCGTCGATGACCGTCCTCGCCTCGTCCTCCGTCGTCACCCGGGCGACGTCCGCGACGAAGCGGGAGCGGCGCACCTCGAGCTCCACCGTCGCCGCGGAGGCGATGGTGCGGTACGAGCCGGGCGGGCTAAGCGGCATACGGCGTCCTCGTGGAAGCGGGGGTGGGCGGGGACCCCATGAGTATGCCGCTGTCCCCGCGCGTGCGACACGATCGCGAAACGCTCCGGTCACGAGTGCGTTTCGGAGGGCGCACGGTGACGGTGCCTCGACGTTCCGCTGACACACTGGCGCGATGCATCCGCTCGCCGTCGCGCTCGGTGGGGCCCTCGGGACCCTGCTGCGACTGCTGCTGACCCAGGGCGGCGGTCAGGCCGACTGGGATCCGAGGATCAGCGTCGTCAACGTCGTCGGAGCCTTCGTCCTCGGTGTCCTCATCCGGCTGCCCCTCCATCCCCGCACCAGGGCCCTGGTCGCGTCGGGTGGCCTGGGGTCGCTCACCTCGTTCTCCGCGCTGAGCATCGCCTTCGTCGACACCACCCCGGGGTATGCCGCGTGGCTCGGCCTGTCGGTGAGCATCGTGCTCGGGCTGGCCGCGGCGGCGCTCGGCGTCGCGGTGGGGCACCTGCTCGTCGCGGCGAGGGAGGACGAGTGACCCAGCTGCCGACGTGGGCCTGGGTGGCGGCGGTCGCGGCGGGCGCGGCGGGCGCGCTGCTCCGGACCCTGCTCGTGCGCTCCCTCGCCCGTCATGTCTTCCCGATCGGGGTGCTGCTGGCCAACACCCTCGCCTCGGCCATCGGCGGCGCCGTCATCGGGCTGCGTCCGGTGCTCGGCCCCGGCTGGGTCCTCGTGCTCATCGGCGGGCTGTGCGGCGGGCTGTCGACCCTGTCGACCCTGGCCGTCGACACGGTCGAGCTGCGGTTGGAGGGTCGGCGTCGGGTGGCCCTGCGCAACGTCGTCGTCACGGTCGTGCTCGGAGTTGCCGCGGCCTGGGGCGCCCACGCGCTCATCAGCTGAGGTAGCGGTCGAGGACGATGTCGACGAGCGCGGCCGGGGGTGTGGCGTGGGCGGGGAGCAGGGGTGAGGTGGCGACGTCCGCGCCCGAGCGTGCGGCCAGGTCGGCGAAGAAACCGGGCGCCAGCAGGTAGCTCGCGACGACGACGCGTCCGGCGCCGGCCTCGCGCGCGGCCGCCACCGCGACGTCGAGCCGGGGCTCCGCAGCAGAGAGGTAGGCGGGGGTGACGGGGCGGTCGATGAGCGCCGCGAGCTCGCGTGCGACCTGCTCGCAGTCGGCGACGGCCGAGGCCTGGGTGGACCCCGCGGCCGCCATGACGACGACGTCGTCGTCGCGGAGCCCCGCCTCGACGAGGCGCTCGTGCAGCAGCCCGGCGAGGCGGGGATCCGGTCCGAGGGCCGACACCAACGTCGCGGTGGGCGACGTCGCGACAGCCTCGGTGAGGTCGACGAGCACGTGGTAGCCGGCGGAGAGCAGCAGCGGGACGAGCCGACTGGGCCGCTCCTGCATCTGCTCGAGCACTCGGGCCGGCGTCGGCGGTTGCACGTCGACGAAGGCGGCGCGGACGACGAGGTCCGGGCGCCGGCGGGCGACCGCAGCGACGAGGGCCCCGACGGCGCCGCGACCGGCCGCGGATCCGGTGCCGTGGGCGGTCGCGACGAGGACGGGATGCATGGCCTCACTCTGGCAGGCCCGGGCCGGGCTCGCTCGGCCGTAGCGACGTGGGCGGCAACGCGGGTGGCGACGTGGGTGTGATCTGAGGGGCGGGGTGAGGGCGTCGTCACCGTGTTCGTGCAGACCGACCTGGCCGACGTGACCGGGCTCCACGATCCGCTCGCGGGGGCCCCCGACCGCGTCGTGCTCGTCCCGGTCGGTCACGGCCCGGCATGAGCCCGACCTCGATTCGACACCTTCGGGGGTTCCAGATCGGCGTGACCTCGGACCGCCACTCCGCCGACCTCGTCGCCCCCTTCGCCCGGCTGGGGGCCGATGTCATCCACGCCCCGGCACTTCACGTCGCGCCGGTCGAGCAGGACGACATCCTCGTCGAGGACACGCGCGCGGTCATCGCCAGCCGTCCCGAGGTCGTCATCGTCACGACCGCCTACGGTTTCCGCCGCTGGCTCGAGTGCGCGGAGGCCGCGGGCCTCGGCGAGGAGCTGACCCGGGCGCTGCGTGAGAGCCGCATCCTCGTGCGGGGAGCGAAGGCCGGCGGCGCGGCCCGTGCCGCTGGACTGGACGACGACGGGATCGCCGTCGACGAGCGGACGTCCTCGACCGTGGACCTCGCCCTCACCGCCGGTGTCGATGGCCGCCGGGTCACCGTCCGGCTCCACGGCCACGAGGACGTCGAGCAGCTCGACCGGCTGCGGGCCGCCGGCGCCCAGGCCTACACCGTCGCGCCCCACCGCTGGGTCCGCCCGACCGACGAGAGCCGGCTGGGTCGGCTCGTCGCCG
>JBBRGO010000030.1:0-19387 GCA_038224055.1 Actinomycetales bacterium | reverse complement strand
GGGTGAGGTCATAGGCGACGGGGAGGGGGACGCCGTCGAACGATGTCTGGCTCCAGCCGGCCAGGTAGGTACCCCGAACGACGACGCTCGCCTGGTCGGGCGTGCTGCCGGTCGTGGTGGAGACGACCTCGACGCGCAGCCGGGACCGGTCGCTCGACCAGGGCACAACGGGAGGCGAGCCCGGCAGGGGCGCCGCGATGGGCGGATCGCCCGTGACCGGCGTGACGACGGTGGTCGTCTCGCTCCTGTCGAGCTGCTCGTCCGCGGACACGCTCTGGCGGCCACTCATGGCGTCCGGCCGGCCGTGACGATCCGCGTTGGCGAGGCCGATCGTGAGCGGGACCAGCAGGAGCACGGCCGGCCAGCGGTTGCGGCGCGGCGATGCCGGTCGGCGCGGCTCTGGGCCGCTGCGGGGTCGAGCCCAGGCGTCCGGGGGCAGTGAGGGCGGGACCGCAGGACCCGACTCGCCGGGGAAGGCGACATGGCGGTCCTGCTGCGGGTCCGGGTCTGCCTGCTGGGCGGTGCGGTTCGCCTGCTCCTCAGTGGCCATGGTTCACCCGTTCGTCGGCGGGGCGGCGATGCAGTCCGCGGCTCCTTGGGCCGTGGCGATCGCGACGAGGTCGGTGCCACTGTAGGTGCGGCACTGGATGATGTCTCCGCTCCTGCCCGTCGCGACGACCTCGACCTGAGCGGTGCTCATGGCGGTCCTGCTGCGGATCGGGGACCTGTGGCCGGCCGCCAGCCATGACCACTCAGCCCGCCGACGGGGTCAGGGTGCACACGGCGGCGCTGCTACCGGTCTCGATCGCAACGAGGTCCGGCCCCGAGTAGATGCGGCACTGGATGACGCCCTCCGCGGACGACGCGGTTGCGGTCACCTCCAGCCGGACGAGGTTCCGGCCCACCGGGACGTCGTACGCAGCGGGGAGCGTGAGCGGGGAGATGCCCAACCTCCCGGTGACACCCTGCCGGCTCTCGCTGGAGATGGTGATGTCACGGGGTTCCGATGTTCCCGTTGTCGCATCGTCGGACACGACCTCGACCCGCAGAGTCGTGTCGGTGGGCGACCAGGGCGTCACGGTCGGTGACCCCACGAGCCGCGGCGCGATGGCCGCGGTGTCCGTGACGGTTCGGACGCTGTCGGACATCGCGACGTCCGAGCCGTCTGCCTCCATGCTGTAGACGCCGTCGTCCGAGCTGACCTGGACCTCGGTCCCGTGGTTGGCCACGCCGAAGAGGACCGGGACGGCGATGACGAAAGGGAGCCAGCGCGGCATCCGGTTGGCGCGCGTCACCACCCCCGGTGGGGCCGGAGGAGGCAGTGGGCGGCCGGGCGAGCCGGTGTACCGACGCGGCGCGGGAGCTGCCTCACTCGGCGCCGGAGGGGCCCAGGCCTCCGGGGGGAGGGGCGGTGCGGTCGTGGCACCCCGGTCGTCGGGGAAGGCGACGTGCCGGTCCTGCTGCGGGTCCGGGACGTGCGGGCGACCGTCGTCGCCTCCACGGTCTGGATCGGACACGGCTTCCTCGCTTCGACGGTCGGTCAACGGTAGGGACACGCTAGGCCCCGGCAGGGTCGGTGGTCGTCCTGACGGCCCGTGTCTTCGACGACGGCCACGACAGGGCCGTTCCGGTGGCCGATGAGTAGTGGCCGGCCGCTTGTCCGTTCGGCGCCACGAGCGGGCCCGCCTATCCTGTCCCTCATGCCCGACGACCCGACGACCGAGCGCCCGCGCGCCCGGAGCGGCGGTCGTCGGGGTCGTGGCCGCGGCCGCCCCACGGCCACGACGTCCCCGCAGGAAGCCGGCTCACGAGAGGCCACCTCCCGGGAGGGCACCCCCCGCGAGGGTGGTCCCGGACGCACGCGACGACCCACGCTCAGCCCGGAGCAGCGCGAGGCCCGCAGGACTGCGCGCGCCGCGACCGTCCCGCCGATCACCTACCCGCCGCAGCTGCCCGTCGTCGAGCGACGCGACGACATCGCTGCTGCGATCCGCGACCACCAGGTCGTCGTCATCGCCGGGGAGACCGGCTCGGGCAAGACGACCCAGATCCCGAAGATCTGCCTCGAGCTCGGGCGTGGCCTCGACGGCGTCATCGGTCACACGCAACCCCGCCGGATCGCGGCCCGCGCCGTGGCCGAGCGGCTCTCCGAGGAGCTCGACGTCGAGCTGGGGACGGTCGTCGGCTACCAGGTCCGCTTCACCGACCAGTCGAGCCGCGACACGCTCGTCAAGGTGATGACCGACGGCATCCTGCTCGCCGAGATGCAGCGCGACCGGGAGCTGCGCCGCTACGACACGATCATCATCGACGAGGCCCACGAGCGCAGCCTCAACATCGACTTCATCCTCGGCTACCTCAGGCAGCTGCTGCCCCGCCGCCCCGACCTCAAGGTCATCATCACCTCGGCGACGATCGACCCGCAGCGCTTCGCCGAGCACTTCGCCGGCCCTGACGGCGAGCCGGCCCCGATCATCGAGGTCTCCGGCCGCACCTACCCGGTCGAGCTCCGCTACCGGCCGCTCGTCGACCCGGACCGGCCCGACGAGGAGGAGCGCGACCTCGTCACCGGCATCACCGACGCGGTGCTCGAGCTGTGGACCGAGCGGCACGGCGGCTCGAGCTCGGACATCCTCGTCTTCCTCTCCGGCGAGCGCGAGATCCGCGAGGCGGCCGATGCCCTCAAGGGCCTGCAGCTGCCCGTCACCGAGATCGTCCCTCTCTACGGCAGGCTGTCCGCGGCCGAGCAGCACCGCGTCTTCGCGCGGCACACCGGCCGACGGGTCGTGCTCGCCACCAACGTCGCCGAGACCTCCCTCACCGTCCCGGGCATCCGCTACGTCATCGACACGGGCACGGCGCGCATCTCGCGCTACAGCCAGCGCACCAAGGTCCAGCGCCTCCCCATCGAGGCCATCAGCCAGGCCTCGGCCAACCAGCGCTCCGGACGCTGCGGCCGTGTCTCCGAGGGCATCGCGATCCGGCTCTACTCCGAGGACGACTACGACTCACGGCCGGAGTTCACCGATCCCGAGATCCTCCGCACCAACCTCGCGTCGGTCATCCTCCAGATGACCGCGCTGGGCCTCGGCGACATCGCCCGCTTCCCGTTCGTCGACCCACCGGACTCCCGCCAGATCACCGACGGCGTGCGGCTGCTCGAGGAGCTGCAGGCCTTCACCCCCGAGGACGACACCACGGCGGCGACGAAGGGTCGGCGCCGACCGGGGCGCCGGCTCACGGCATACGGCCGCACCATCGCGACGCTGCCGATCGACCCGAGGCACGCGCGCATGGTCCTCGAGGCCGACCAGCGCGGCGTGCTGCGCGAGGTGCTCGTCATCGTGGCCGCCCTGTCGATCCAGGACCCCCGGGAGCGACCCCTGGAGAAGCAGGAGCTCGCCAACGCCGCACACAAGCGCTTCGCCGACGAGACGAGTGACTTCCTCAGCTGGCTCAACCTCTGGTCCTACGTCAAGGAGCAGCAGAACGAGCTGTCCTCCAGTGCTTTTCGGCGGTTGTGCAAGGCCGAGTTCCTCAACTACATGAGGATCCGCGAGTGGCAGGACCTCCACACGCAGGTGAAGCAGGCGGCCAAGTCGGCAGGACTCCACGCCGAGCCTGGAAGCGGGACGGGCGAGCTCGACGGTGACGCGATCCACCAGTCGGTGCTTGCCGGTCTCCTCTCGCACATCGGTGTCCGCGACGAGCAGAAGCGGGAGTATGCCGGTGCCCGCGGCGCGCGCTTCGGGATCAGTCCCGGGTCGGCGCTCTTCCGCAAGCAGCCACAGTTCGTCATGGCCGAGGAGCTCGTCGAGACGACCCGGCTGTGGGCTCGGGTCAACGCCCGGATCGACCCGGAATGGGCAGAGCGGCTCGGCGCCCACCTCGTCAAGCGCCAGTACTCCGAGCCGCGCTGGTCCGGCAAGCGGGGGTCCGCGGTCGCCACCGAGCGGGTCACCCTCTACGGCGTCCCGATCGTCGTGGGTCGGGTCATCGGTCTGGGGAGCATCGACGCCGAGCTCGCCCGGGACCTGTTCATCCGGCACGCCCTCGTCGAGGGTGACTGGCGCACCGAGCACGCCTTCTTCCAGGCCAACGCCGACCTCGTCACCCAGCTCGGTGAGCTCGAGGCCCGGACCCGGCGGCGTGACATCGTCGTCGACGACAGCACGCTGGTCGCGTTCTACGACAAGCGGATTCCGGCCGACGTCGGGTCGGGCCGGCACTTCGACTCGTGGTGGAAGAAGGCCCGACGCGCCACCCCCGACCTGCTCACCTTCACCGAGGACCTCCTGCTGCGGGACGCCGCCGGGAGCCTCGCCGACGACGACCACCCGACGAGCTGGACGCAGGGGGAGAACGTCCTGTCGGTCAGCTACCAGTTCGAGCCGGGGTCGGCCGCCGACGGCGTCACCGTGCACGTCCCCGTCGACCGGCTCAACCAGGTCACGGCGGACGGCTTCGAGTGGCAGGTGCCCGGCTTCCGCGAGGAGCTCGTCACCGCGCTCATCCGCTCGCTCCCCAAGGGCGTACGTCGGCTCATCGTGCCGGCTCCCGACCATGCGAGAGCCGCTCTGCCGCAGCTGGACCCGACCGCGGGATCGCTCGGGCCTGCGCTGGCCGCAGTCCTCCAGCGGCGCGCCGGTGCGCCGGTCCGCAGCGAGGACTTCGACTGGAACCGGGTCCCGGACCATCTTCGGATCACCTTCAGCGTCGACGCCCCCGACGGCACGCCGATCGCCACGGGCAAGAACCTCGAAGCGGTGCGCGACGCCGCGAACCCGCAGCTGCGCCGGAGGGTCAGCGCTGCGAGCGTCGGGATCGAGCGGCACGGACTCACGAGCTTCAGTCTCGACGCCGTGCCCGAGACCTTCGAGAGCGAGTCCGGGGTGCAGGGTTTCCCCGCCCTCGTCGACACCGGCGCGGGCGTCGACCTCCGGGTGCTGCCCACCCGTCAGGAGGCCGAGGCGGAGCACCGGCTCGGGGTGCGACGGCTGCTGCTGCTCGGCATCACCCCGCCGTGGAAGCAGATCCTGTCGCGCCTCAGCAACCACCAGAAGCTCGCCCTCGGGCACAACCCGCACGGCAGCGTGCCCGCCCTCCTCGACGACTGCCTTGCCGCCGCCATCGACGCGATCAGCGCCGGGGCCCTCGCCACCGAGGGCCACCGGACCGTCCGGACGCGCGAGGACTACGAGTGGGCGCTCTCGGCCGTGCGGACGCACACCACCGCCAAGGTCGTCGAGGTCGTCGGGCTCGTCGAGCCTATCCTCGCCACCCACCTCACCCTGGAGAACCGGCTCCCGGAGCTCGACCGCTCGAGCAACCCCGCGATGCGGCCCCTGCTCGCCGACGTCCGGGCCCAGCTGCGCGAGCTGGTCCGACCGGGTTTCGTCGCCGAGACCGGCGCCGCGCGGCTGCCCGACCTCGCCCGCTACCTCCGCGCGGTGACCCAGCGCCTCGAGAAGGCCCCGGCCAACCTCGTCAAGGACGCCCAGGCCCTCGAGCAGGTGGACCTCGTCGAGGGCCGCTATGCCGACCTGCTCGCGACGCTGCGACCAAGCCAACGGGCCGCCGCCGACGTCGTCGAGATCGGCTGGATGATCGAGGAGCTGCGGGTCTCGCTCTTCGCCCAGACGCTCGGGACGGCATACAGCATCTCGGTGCAGCGCGTCCTCAAGGCGATGGCGCGGCTCGGACCCTGACCGCCGAAGGCGCCCGCGGCGGCGCAGGACGGGGAATCATGGGGGGACCGGGTGCGTTGGACCCAGTGACTTCGCCCGACGAAAGGCCACTCCCGTGCAGGACCCCACCGAGCTCTTCCGTTTCGAGACCGACGTGTCCCCGTCGACCCTCGCGGACCACAAGGCTTCGGTGCTCGTCGTCGCCCTCGGCGGCTTCATCGACGCCGGGCACACGCAGCGCCTGATGTCCGACCACCTGCTCGCGACCCACGACTCCCGGGTCGTCGCCTCCTTCGACGTCGACCAGCTGCTCGACTACCGCGGTCGTCGACCGATGATGGTCTTCGATCGTGACCACTGGAGCGGCTACGACGAGCCGACCCTGCTGCTCCACCGCGTCATCGACCAGGAGGGCGTGCCCTTCCTGCTCCTCGTCGGGCCCGAGCCCGACTACCAGTGGTCCCGGATGGCCGAGGCCACGACGACCCTGATCAAGGCGCTCGGTGTCGACCTCACCGTCAGCATCCACGGCATCCCCATGGCCGTGCCGCACACCCGGCCGCTCGGCGTCACGGCGCACGGGACCAACCCCTCGCTCATCAGCGGCAACGACCCCGCCTTCGGGACCATGCAGGTCCCGGGATCCTTCTCCTCGCTCCTCGAGTACCGCCTCGGCGAGGCCGGTCGCGACGCTCTCGGCTTCGCCGTCCACGTCCCGCACTACCTCGGTCAGAGCGAGTTCGCCGACGCGGCCGTGCTCGGTCTCGAGCGGGTCCGGAGTGCAACGGGTCTCGACCTCGACGTGCGCGCCCTCTCAGCGACCGCTGGCCTCAACCGGGCCGAGATCGCCCGGCAGATGGAGGACTCCGACGAGATCTCCGCCGTCGTGCGTGCCCTCGAGCAGCAGTACGACACCTTCCTCGAGGGGCGTCAGCAGCGCAGCCTGCTCGCGACCGACCTCTCGGACCTGCCCAACGCCGACGAGATCGGCGCGGAGCTCGAGGCCTTCCTCAAGGACGTCACCGACGACGACGCCTGAGCGTCAGGCCTTCGCCTCGCTCCACCGGCGAACAACCGACGTGTCCGCGACGAAGCGGACCTGGTCGGTGCCGGCCCAGGCCCGCGCCGCGACGACGAGCGCCCGGTCGACCGCCGCGACTGCCTCGTCCGAGCGGTCGGCGGGGACGTGCACCAGCAGCTCGTCGTGGAGGCACAGCACGATCCGGCCGCCGAGCGGTCGCACGGCATGGCGAACCGTCGCGGCCCACGCCTTGAACAGCTCCGCCGCGGCGCCCTGGATGATCGCGTTGCGCGCGAAGCGTCCGCGCGAGCCGTCCGTCGCCTGGGTGAACGGGCCGGGGTCGGCGCCGGGCCCGTCCGGCGCGGCGTCGCCCGGAGGTGCCGATCCGAGTCTGATCAGCCGGCCGCCCCACGTGCGGACCGGGGCGCGGGCCACCCCGAGGGCGTAGGTGCGGTCGAGCAGGCCCATGGCGACGGGGTAGGCGCGCTCGAGGTCCTTGAGGGCCTCACCGGCCGTGCCCGAGCGTTGGCCGTACATCGCGGCGAGGACCGCGACCTTGGCCGTCGGCCGGTCGGCGCCGAGCTTGGCTGCCACGGGCGCGTAGAGGTCGTCGCTGCGGGTCGCCTCGGCGAAGGCCCGGTCGCCGCTCACGACGGCAAGGACCCGCGGCTCGATCTGGCCGAGGTCCGCGCGGACGAAGACATGACCGTCCCTGGCGCGGATCGCGGGCCGCAGCGGAGCGGGCAGGTTGTGCAGCCCGTTCTGTGCGGTCATCCGTCCGGCGGCCCCGTCGCAGGCGGTCCAGGCACCGCGGAGGCGGTCGTCGGCCCCGACGTGCTCGTCGAGCCAGCGGTAGCCGTAGGTCGTCGCGATCCGCTCGTCCTTGCGCCAGGCCAGCAGGGCCTCCACGAGCGGGTGGGTGTGTCGGTAGGGCTCGAGGACCCAGGCCCGGGTGTTCGGCACGTCCACCCCGACGGAGGTGAGCAGCTCTCTGACCAGCACCGGGTTGCGCAGGTCGGTGCGCTCGCGTCCGGGGGCGTGGCGCAGGACGAGGGCGTCCCGTTCGCGGCGGATCCGGGCGACGTCGGCCTCGTCGGTGGGCCGCGGTCCGGCGGAGGCGCCGATGAGGTCCTCGGCGGCGAGCCGGTCGACGGGGAGACCGTCGCGCTCGAGCTCGACGCAGAGCACGGCGGCCGCCGACTCCGCCCACACCGTGCGCAGCATCCGCGAGCCGAGCACCGGACCGCCGACCGTGCCCAGGGAGCTCGCTTGTCGCTGTTGACAGTCCAGGGCGAGACCGGCCAGCACACGGAGGCGGTCCGCCGTGGTCGCCCATGCCAGGACATCCGCGCGGAGGTGGCCGTCGGGCGTCAGGGGCGACGCGTCGTCCCCGCCGGCCGTGTCGAAGAGGTCACCGTCGAAGCCGGACAACCGCCCGACCATCGGGGCGGGGACGTCCCGCTCCTCGCGGCCGTGGCACGCGGCGTAGACGTGTCCGGGGGTCGCCCGCCAGCCGCCGTGCAGGAGCCGGTGCGCCTCGGCGAGGTCCCAGGTGCGGTCCACCGAGACCCCGTCGGCGACGAGTCGGCGCAGGGTCGAGCCGGCGGACCACAGCACCCAGCGGGGCCCGGTGGCGGCGGTCAGGGCAGCGACCCGGCCAGCGAGCTCTTCGACGGGAAATACGTCGTCGGTGCCGGCACCGAGGAGGCAGCCGTGCGCGGCCCCGACGACGAGCGCGACGAGGGGAGCCTGCGCCGCCCGGCCGGGGACGTCAGGCAACGCAGGAGGCCATTCGTGCCACAGCGGCGCGGAGCACCTCGGGCGACGTCGCGAAGTTGACCCTGACGAACCCGGCGCCGGCGGCACCGAAGGTCACGCCGTCGGAGAGGGCGACCCGGCCGCGCTCGAGGAACACCGCGCCCGGTCGGTCACCCAGCCCGAGGTCGCGGCAGTCGAGCCAGGCGAGGTAGGTGGCCGCAGGGGGAAGCAGGTGGGCGCCGGGCAGGTGCTCGGAGACGAGCTCCGCGAGCAGCTCCCGATTGGCCTCGAGCTCACCGCGGAGGGTGTCGAGCCAGTCGCGCCCGTCCGCCCAGGCGGCCTGCTGCGCGATCACGCCGAGGTGGCTCGCGCCGAAGGTCACGAACGGGTGCAACGCCCGGACGTCGTCGACGGCCCCCTCGCCCGGGACGATGATCGCGGCCTTGAGGCCGGCGAGGTTCCAGGCCTTGGAGGCGGAGGTGACTGTGATGCCCGCACCGGAGCCCGGGACGGTGAGATATGGCGTGAACGCCGCGTCGCCGAGCACGAGCGGCGCGTGGATCTCGTCCGAGACCACGCGCACTCCGTGCTCCTGCGCGAGCCGCGCGACCGTGGCGAGCTCGTCGGCCGTGGGCACGACCCCGGTCGGGTTGTGCGGGTTGCAGAGCAGGTATGCCGCTCGCCCCCCGTCGGCGGTCACCGACCGGAACGCCGCGGCGAGCGACTCCGGGTCGAGCCGTCCGTCGGTCGTCAGAGGTGCCTCCACGACCCGTCGCCCCGCCGACTCGATGACGTCGTAGAAGGCGTTGTAGACCGGCGGGCTGACGACGACCGGGCCCGCCTCGTCGGTGAGCCGCCGCAGCAGGTGCGCGATGCCGGTGAGCACGTCGGTCACCCGCACCGTGGTCTCGGGGTCGAGGGTCCAGTCCCACCGCGCGCGGGCGAAGTCCGCGAACCCAGCGGCATACGGCACCGTCCACGCGTAGCCGGTGTCCCCGCGCTCGACGGCGGCGCGGACGGCAGCCACGACGGACGGGCAGGCGGAAGCGTCCATCTCGGCGATCCACAGCGGGAGCACGTCGGGGGCGTGCGCGCGCCACTTGACGCTCGTGCGGTCGCGCCGCAGCTCGTCGATCGTGGCGTCGAGGATCGGCGGGGTCATGGGGCGAGCGTACGAGAGGGCCGGCGCGGCGCGCGCCCCGGCAGACGGCGGTGGCCTCCGAGGGGGTTTGGGGGTACGTGGACGCTACGGTGACCAGTCGGAGCACTGGTCGGAGCGCCGGGCCCGGACGGGACCGGCGGACAGGAAGGGAGCGGCGCGTGGGCGTGTGGGGTTGGAACAAGGACGAGGCGGCCAAGGCCTCCGACGAGGCGGCCGCGGCCGTCCGATCGGGTGACGGGGGAGCGCTCGCGCGAGCCCGGGCGAGCGACGAGGGTGGGCTGAGCGGCGCCGCGACCCGGCTCATCGAGCGGCTGCTCGACGTCGGGATCGACGGCCAGGGCCCGTTCCGGTCGGCGTCCACCATCGCGGACAAGGCGCTCGCGAGCGCCGGCGGGGACACCGGGCAGGCCCTTCAGGCCATCCAGCGCGACCACCTCACCCTCGGCGCGGTCGGCGGCTTCGTCACGGGTCTCGGCGGGTTCTTCACGATGCCCGTCTCGCTGCCGGCGAACGTCCTCGAGTTCTACCTGCTCGGCACCCGGGTCACCGCGGTGACCGCGAAACTGCGGGGCTACGACATCGACCAGCCGGAGATCCGCTCGGCGATCCTGCTCACCCTCGTCGGCGCCGACAGCGAGGACCTGCTCAAGAAGGCCGGCATCCACGCCGCGGGCGGCAAGCTCTCCGGGCTCGCCTTCGACAAGCTGCCGGCCCCGGCGCTCATGGTGCTCAACAAGGCCGTCGGCTTCCGACTGCTCAGCCGGATCGGGCAGGGCACCTTCGCCCGGCTCGGCCGGGCCGTCCCGGTCGTCGGGGGAGCCCTCGGCGCGGGGTTCGACGTCTACCTCCTCAAGCGCATCGCCACGCAGGCGCGCAAGGAGTTCCCTCCGGTGCAGACCTTCGGGCGCTGACCCGCAGGCCACGTCTCGACGAGAGGACGAACCCGTGGGAATCCCACCCCGCACGTGCACGTTGGGCCGGTCATGAAGACTGCGTCCCGCATCAAGATCGCCGCCACCGTCGCCACGGTCCTGCGCGCCGCGACGCGACCCGGCGCGCCCGGCATGGCCGAGCGCGCGCAGGCCGTGCCACGCCTGTTCCGGGCCACCCGTGACGGGTCGTATGCCGGCACGACCGTCCGCCGTCTCGCGCTCGTCGCCGGGGCGGTGGCCTACGTCGCCTCGCCGATCGACCTGCTTCCGGAGGCGATCCTCCCGGTGCTCGGCGCCGCCGACGACGCGGTCGTCATCTCGTGGGCGGTCAAGGCCTTCCTCGAGGAGACCGACCGCTTCCTCGCCTGGGAGCTCGGCCAGGGGGTGCGGACCCCCCGGGCGGGCCGGAGCGGGTCGTCGATGACTCGGCCGGCAGCCGGGCCGTCCGACGGCAGCCGCGTCGGCAGTCTGAGCAACGGCGGCAACGCCTCGACGGCCGGGGTCCGGGATGCCGCCACCGACTACCTGATGGAGTCGCTGCGCAAGCGCCTCGAGCGCTGACGAGCCGGGCGCGGGGGACCGATCGGGCGGGGGCGGTGGGCAGACGCTCCCGCGCCCGTCCACAACCCCCGCGCCGCTCTCCGTGCCTCCACAGCGGCGGTCCCGGGGGCTACCCTCCCGATGACCACGCCGCGAGGGTCGGTCCATGCCGAAGATCACCCTCTCGGGGTCAGCCGAGCTCCTGTCCATCATCCCGTTCCAGCTCGGTTTCGCGCCGATTCGGAGTGTGGTCATCGTCTGCTTTCACGGCCGACGGCTCGGGATGATCGCGCGCCTCGATGCCGTGCCGCAGGCGCACGCAGCCACGGCCGCGAGCCAGCTCGTGGCCACCCTCCTGGGCGAGGCCCCGACCTCGGTGGCCGTCGTCGGTTTCGAGGAGCGGGCCGGGGAGACGATGCCGCTCAGCGATTCCCTCGCGGCCGCCCTCGCGCTCGCGCACATCGACCTGCGTGAACGCATCGTCGTCCGGGACGGTCGCTGGTTCGGCCTGGGCTGCGACTGCTGCCCCGCCGAGGGCACCCTCCTGCCGGACCCGTCGAGGGTGCCGGCCGTCGCGGACTTCGTGGCCCTCGGCCGGTCGGTCCTGGACGGCCGCGATGCGCTCGAGACCCTCGTCGCGCCGCTCGACCCCACCGCCCCCCGCCACGACTTGCTCGCACAGGCCATCGGGGACTGGCAGGACCGCTACGACTGGGCCGGGACCGACGAGGCGGTCCGCGCACTGGGCGGTGTCCCTGCCGCGGCGGCGGTGGCGGGCGACCACGACGGGACGGGCTCGTCCTCGGCCCGGGAGTTCCTCGTCGAGGAGTCGCTCGTGGCCTGGGGTGGGCTCCTCCGTGGCGAGCTGGTCGGGCTCGGTCTGGAGCACTGGGTCCCCGCCCTCGTCGGGGTGCTGCGGGACCTCACGATGCGCGACGCGCTCATCGCCTGGGTCTGTCCCGGCACGCCCACCCTGGCGCGGATCGACCCCGGGATCGTCGACCGGATGGAGGTTCTCCTCGGGCCCGAGACCCGCAGCGAGCCCGTCGTCGCCGCCGAACCGCCCTGCGATTCCGCGGAGGAGACGCGTCGGCTCGCCGCTGCTCTCGCCACGGACTGGGAGTCCGCCGATGCCCACCGCTTCGTCCAGTCCCGGCTCGAGGGGCTGTGCCGACTCACCCCGGCCGCGCACGCCGCGCCGCTGCTCTCCGTCGTCGCGTCCTTCGCGTGGTGGTGCGGCGACGGCGCCCGCGCCCGGGTCGCGGCGGAGCTCGCCCTCCGCCTGGAGCCGGACCACCGGCTGAGCCGGCTCATCGTGCACTCGCTCGACCACGGTCTCCGCCCGCGGGTGCCGGCCTGACGAGGGCGTCGGTGCGGCCGGTGCGGTCGGTGCGGCTGGTGCCTCCCCGGCTCTGCCCGCCACGGATCCACCACCGTCCTCCCCCCGCTCGAGGCGTCCGAGCGGCGGCTACCGGCCTCGTGCAGAACCACGAGAGCTCGCCCCGTGGGGACGACCCGACGGGCAGGTGCTCTTCGGCACCGTCCAGCAGCCGGGCCACGCCTTCGCGATGAGGGGCTCGTGTGGCAGGTGCCTCGGCTGACGCCCGATCGCGCCCGGACCCCGGGCCACGTGGCGTGGGCACGGGTCCGTCCGCGTGGTGGACGGCGGACTTCATCCGTGCGGGCGATCTCACCTATGCTGGGGCCAGGTCATGAGTGCCAGCGACAAGCCCCGGCTCGCTGGACGGCAACCCTCCTTCGCGGTGGGGTGCCCCGGGTGAAGACCTGGCCGTGCCCACCGGGCGCGTGCAAGCGCGAACGACCGAGGAGCCACCTCCATGACGATCACCCACCGTCGGGGTACCCGCCGACCCGGGGGCGGACACGCCCTCCGAGCGACCGAGGGGCCGGTGGCAGCGACCGGTTCTGCAGCCGCCGCGCCCTCCGCCCCGCCCGTGACCTCGGGGGCCTGGCGGCAGGGCGACCCCGTCGGCCGCCGGCAGTTCGCCGACATCGGCGGCCTCGCGCTGGAGCGAGGCACCTTCCTGCCTGAGCTCCGTATCGCCTACGAGACGTGGGGGACCCTGTCCGAGGCGCGGGACAACGTCATCCTCGTCGAGCACGCCCTGACCGGTGACAGCCATGTCGTCGGGGAAGCCGGCCCGGGCCATGCCTCGCCGGGATGGTGGGAGGGCCTGATCGGTCCGGGACGGCCACTCGACACGACCCGCTTCCACGTCGTCGCCACGAACGTCCTCGGCGGATGTCAGGGCTCGACCGGCCCGTCGAGCCCGGCGCCGGACGGGGCGCCCTGGGGCAGTCGGTTCCCCTATGTCACCGTCCGCGACCAGGTGCACGCCGAGCGGGCCCTCCTCGCCCGGCTCGGGATCGACCGCGTCGCCGCCGTCATCGGTGGGTCCATGGGCGGCATGCGCGCGATCGAGTGGGCGGTGACCCATCCGGCGCGGGTGGACCGGTGCATCGTCCTCGCGAGCACGGCATACGCCACAGCCGACCAGATCGCCTGGTGTCAGCCGCAGCTGCTCGCGATCAAGGCGGACCCCGACTTCGCCGGCGGCGACTACTACGGGACCGGGCGGTCGCCGGACAGCGGGCTCGGACTGGCGCGGCGGATCGCGCACGTGACCTACCGCACCGAGACCGAGCTCAGCGACCGCTTCGGTCGACGGCACCAGACCGGTGAGGACCCGCTCGGAGCGGGGGAGCGGGGGCGGTTCGCCATCGAGAGCTACCTCGACCATCACGCGGGCAAGCTCGCGCGTCGTTTCGACGCGAACTCCTACCTCGTCCTGACCGAGGCGATGAACTCCCACGACGTCGGCCGTGGCCGGGGCGGCGTCGAAGCAGCGCTCGCGGCCGTGACCGCCGACGCCACGATCGTGTCGGTCGACACCGACCGGCTCTATCCGCCCCGGCTCTCCGACGAGATGGCGGCCGCCCTGCCGCGCGCCACCCGGGCCCGGATCGAGTCCGTCTTCGGACACGACGGCTTCCTCCTCGAGGAGGAGCAGGTCGGTGCCGTGGTCAGGGCGGCGCTCGACCGACCCGTGGCGCCCTCCCGGTGAGGCCGGGGCCCGGGCGGTCGATCACGATCGGGTTCAGGCGGGCGACTCCCCCCACCCGGCGGGCCTTTATCCGGTAGCGTCCGGGCTCAGGTGTTTACCGACCAAGGAGGTCCGCGAACGTGGCCATTGTCGTTGGATATGTCGCGACCAAGGAAGGACGCGCAGCGCTCAGACGGGCTGCCGAGGAATGCGTCCTGCGCAGCACGAAGCTCGTCGTGATCAGCTCCCACCGTGGTGGCAAGGACTTCGACGCGGAGGAGTCCGGCCGGTTCGAGGAGGAGCTCTCGCGCGTCCGGGCGCTGCTCGAGGGCGCGGGGCTCGAGCACGAGGTGCGTCAGCTGGTCCGGGGCAACGACCCGGCAGAGGACCTCATCGCCGTCGCTCGTGAGGAGGACGCCACCTTCATCGTCATCGGGCTGCGGCGTCGCAGCCCCGTGGGCAAGCTGATCCTCGGCTCCAACGCCCAACGCATCCTGCTCGATGCCACCTGTCCGGTGCTCGCAGTCAAGGCCGACTGAGCCACGCGGGACGGGTGAGTTCGCTCAGCGGCTGTCCAACGTTTTATAATGGGGGAGAACCGGATCGCACGAGGCGCACCGAGGGATCGACCAGCACCGTCATCCCCGACTTGCCAGGCACTTCCGGCGCGAACCCCATTCTCGCTCGCCGTGATGATCCACGTCCGCACCCGGACCTGTTCGCCGGCGGGACCTGCGACGAAAGGCGACTGCTTCCGTGCCGAAGGCAACCACCACTGGAGCCACGAAGACCCTGCCCAAGGCGTTCCAGCACGCTGCCATCCAGCAGCTGTTGACCCGCGGCACCAGCACCGGAAGCGTCACCGGCACCGAGATCGCGCAGGCCCAGGTCGCTGCCGGTCTGGACCTGCGGGCGATGAAGCCGGTGCTGACCACCCTTGAGGCCCACGACATCGAGGTCGTCATCGACGCGCCACACTCGACCACGACGAAACCCCGCTCAGGGACCAAGGGAGGCACTGTGGCCACCACGCGCAAGACGGTCGCGGCGACGAAGTCGGCGACACGGACCACCGCACGCACGACGAAGTCGGCGGCGAGCGCCACCGACGAGGCCACGCCGGCCGCCAAGACGACGACGCGCTCGCCCGCCACGAAGAAGGCGACGACGACCAGTGGTGTCGCCGACGCGGCCGCGACGCCCGTCACGAAGCGAGCGGTCGCCAAGAAGGCGACCGCGCCGCGGACGGCCGCTGCGAAGAGGGCGGCTGCGGCCAAGGCCGCCGGAGACGCGGACGCGGTCGAGGCCCCCGAGCAGCCGGGCGACCTCGTCGTCCCCGACGACGTCGAGGAGGGCGCCGTCGCCGCACCGAAGGCGAGGGCTGCCAAGGGCGCTGCCAAGGGCGCCGCTGCACCGAGCGCCAGCGATGACGACGAGGACGACGAGGACGAGTCGGGCAACCCGCGCGCCAAGAAGGCACCGGAGGAGGAGACCGAGTCCTCGGGATTCGTCATCCGCGACGACGACGAGGACGACGCCCCGGCGCAGACCGTCGTCACCGCCGGTGCGACCGCCGACCCGGTCAAGGACTACCTCAAGCAGATCGGCAAGGTCGCCCTCCTCAACGCCGAGCAGGAGGTCGAGCTCGCGAAGCGCATCGAGGCCGGCCTGTTCGCCGAGGAGAAGCTGGGCGCCGAGGGCAAGATCGACATGAAGCTCAAGCGTGAGCTCTGGTGGATCGCCCAGGACGGCAAGCGGGCCAAGAACCACCTGCTCGAGGCGAACCTGCGCCTCGTCGTGTCGTTGGCCAAGCGCTACACCGGTCGCGGGATGCTCTTCCTCGACCTCATCCAGGAGGGCAACCTCGGACTGATCCGTGCCGTCGAGAAGTTCGACTACACCAAGGGCTACAAGTTCAGCACGTACGCGACGTGGTGGATCCGGCAGGCGATCACCCGGGCCATGGCCGACCAGGCCCGCACCATCCGCATCCCGGTCCACATGGTCGAGGTCATCAACAAGCTCGCCCGGGTCCAGCGGCAGATGCTGCAGGACCTCGGCCGCGAGCCCACGCCGGAGGAGCTCGCCAAGGAGCTCGACATGACCCCGGAGAAGGTCGTTGAGGTGCAGAAGTACGGCCGCGAGCCGATCTCGCTGCACACCCCCCTCGGTGAGGACGGCGACAGCGAGTTCGGTGACCTCATCGAGGACTCCGAGGCGGTCGTGCCGGCCGATGCGGTCAGCTTCACCTTGCTCCAGGAGCAGCTGCACTCCGTCCTCGACACGCTCTCGGAGCGCGAGGCAGGCGTCGTCTCCATGCGTTTCGGCCTGACCGACGGTCAGCCGAAGACCCTCGACGAGATCGGCAAGGTCTACGGCGTGACCCGGGAGCGGATCCGTCAGATCGAGAGCAAGACGATGAGCAAACTGCGTCACCCGTCACGGTCGCAGGTCCTGCGCGACTACCTGGACTGACCGCTCGTCGCTCACGTGTGGACGCCGCATCCCGTGACGGGGTGCGGCGTTCGCGTTCCAGTCGCCCGGTGGGTGCGGCGCTCCCCCCGGAGGGAGCCTCAGGCCGAGAGCTCGACCCAGGCGGTGGCCCCGTGGCCCGGCTCGCTGTCGATCCCGATACGGCCGCCATGGGCCTCGACGACCCGTCGCGCGGTCGTCAGGCCGATCCCGCTTCCGTCGATGGCTTCGTCCACTCGTCCGAAGAGCCGGAAGGCCGTCTCCTGGTCGTGCTCGGCCAGGCCGATCCCGTCGTCGGAGACGGTGATCCGGTGGATCCCGTCGAGACACCGCGACGCGATGCGGACCTCGGGAGTCGTCCCGGGGCGGGCGAACTTGACGGCGTTGGACACGAGGTTGAGCAGCACCGAGTAGAAGTGTCGGGCATCCACCCGGACAGTCGGTAGGTCTCCGACGACGACGTGCGCTCGTGCCGCGCGCAGCTGGGGGGTGAGGTCCTCGAGGACCTCACCGAGCACGAGATTGAGGTCGGTGTCCGACACGGCGAGGACCGAGCCGACGATCGCGTGGCCGAGGATCCCGTCCAGCATGCTCGCCATCCGCAGCGAGGCCCGGTGGGCGGTCTGCGCGAGCGGGGCCAGCTCGGGGTTCGCGCGCACCGACGGCTCGAGACAGAGCAGCTCCGCGCTGGCCATGATCGCGGTGAGGGGCGTGCGCAGGTCATGGCTGATCTGGCCGGCGAAGTGGGCGAGCTGCTCGTTGGACCGTCTCAGCTCGTCCCGCGCCTCGGTCAGCGACGCGAGAGAGGCCTCCAGCTCCCGGCCACGACGCCTCAGCTCGAGCAGGTCGACGACCCGCTCGGCGAGGGACACGAGACCCTTGCGCTGCTGGGCGGTGAGATCCCGCGGAACCTCGTCGAAAACGCACAACCGCCCGATGGCGACGCCGTCCGGCGTCATGAGCGGGGTCGAGGCATAGAACCTGATGCTGGCGATCTCGCCGGTGACGAACGGGTGCTCCCGGAACCGCTCGTCGGTGGAGGCGTCCCGCACCACGACGATGTCCGGCTCACCGAGCACGATGGCGCACATCGAGTCCTCCCGGGCGCAGACCGAAGGATCGAAGCCCGCTGACGCGATCTGGTGCTGCTCGGTGGCGGTGATGAGGTTGATCGCGGCGTGTGGGACGTGACAGATCTGGGCGGCGAGGTGGACGAGGGCCTGGAGATCGCGGGGTGGTCCGGTGTCGAGCACCTCATACAGCCGGAGCTGGGCCTCCCGGCGGTCATCGATGACGTCCTGCGTCACCAGGTCCCTTCTTCGCGCCGCAGTGCCCACGGGGACAGTTTCGCACGAACCGGGTCATACCGCGTGATATCCGTGGCCAACGTGTGGATCAGATGTGGCTTTCGCGTGGGATGTCGGTGGATCGCGGATCCATAAGTTGAGCCTCAGCACCAGGGACCACCACCCACCGAAACGGCCGACAGGCCCAACGCCCCACGGAGACGCCCCATGATCGCCAACCGTCACAAGATCATCCTTCCCCTCGCCACGCTCGTCGCGGCTGCCGCGGTCGCCGTCGGCTCGGGAGCCACCTTCACCTCGCAGAGCAGCAACACGATCAGCTCCGTCACGTCGGGCACGCTGACGCAAAGCAACTCCAAGGCGGACTCCGCCATCTTCGACCTCACGAACATGAAGCCCGGCGACACGCTCAACGGCGACCTGACGATCACCAACACCGGCTCGCTCCCGGCCGCGTTCAGCCTCACCGAGGTCAAGTCGTCGAACGGATTCGGCGGGGAGAGCCTCACGCTGAAGATCGCGAACCCGAAGAGCGGCGCCGTCGTCTACAACGGCACTTTCGGTGGCCTCAAGGACGGCGCGAAGAACGACCTCGGGACCTTCGCCCCCGCCGCGAGCGGTGTCTACACCTTCACCGTCACCCTCGCTGTGAACGCGCCCAACACCGACCAGGGCAAGACCGCCTCGGCCGTCTACCAGTGGGACTCGACGCAGGTCGCCTCGGACGCCGTCACCAGGTGACCTCCGCGGGGTGGTGAGCACATCGCCCCGGCCCAGTGGCCACACCGCAGGTCGCCCGCCAACCGAAAGTAGGAGCACGACATGGACCAGGTCATCCCGCCCAGCGAGAAGCCCCAGCCGTCGGTGGCGCGCCGCGTCCTGCAGCGCACCGGAAACGTCGTGATGACCGTTGTGACCCTGGTCTGCATCGCCTGGCTCGCGACGAGCCTGTTCGGCTTCAGCCGCTACGTCATCACCGGGGGGTCGATGACGGGCGCGATCGCGAAGGGGTCGCTCGCTTTCGAGCGGAGCGTCCCGGTCTCCGAACTCGCCGTCGGCGACGTCATCACCTACCTGCCGCCGGCGGATTCGGGCGTGTCGAACCTCGTCACCCACCGGATCGTCAGCATCAGGGCCGAGCCGGGGGAGCCGACGAGCTACCGGACCAAGGGCGATGCGAACGCCTCGGCGGACTCGTGGACCTTCGAGCTCACCCAGGGCACGCAGCCGGTCGTCTCGTTCACCGTCCCCGTGCTCGGCTATGCCTTCGTGGCGCTCGCCGACCGCGACACGAGGATGCTCGTCATCGGCATCCCGGCGGCCCTGCTCGCCGTCATGTCCCTGGTGGAGCTCGCGGTCGTCCTGCGACGGCCCACCGCACCTCCGGCCGAGCCGAGGCCTGAGGCTGCGGCCGCGTGAAGACCTTCTGACGTGCCGGCCCCG
>JBBRGO010000029.1:0-19607 GCA_038224055.1 Actinomycetales bacterium | reverse complement strand
ACCCCGACGACCACCACCCCGACGACCACCACCCCGACGACCACCACCCCGACGACCACCACCCCCACGACCACCACACCCACGACCACCACACCCACCAGCCCGGATGACCCGCAGCCCACGACCCAGCAGGTGGCCGCGTGCGTCACAGCCCTGCAGTCGGTGGCCGCGGCCCAGCGCGCGGCAGCGAAGCTCCTCACGCACCTCGCGACCCAGGTCGATGCGGCCGCCACGAGCGTCGCCTCCGCCGCGACCGTGGTCGCCGCTCAGGCTGCTGCGCAGGCCAGCGCCCCGTCCGCTGGGGGTACGAAGGCCAGCGGCACGGGCGGGTCGTCCTCATCGCCCTCGAAGCCGGACACCTCGGGCGACACCTCGACCTCCACGCCGAGCCGGTCAGGTTCTGGCACCACGACCTCCGGCAGCTCGACGGCCTTGTCGTCCGCCGCGGCGTCCCGGTCCTCAAGCGCCGGCAGCACCGGCAGCACTGGCAGCACTGGCAGCGCCGGCAGCGCCGTCGGTGGCAGTGCGGCGAGCAGGACCGCCTCCGACCAGGTCGCCATTCTGCAGGCCCAGTCCGACGTGACCCAGGCGGAGGCGGCCGTGAAGGGCGCCACCCTCACTGCCCCCATCCCCGGTGTCATCGGGACGATCGGCCTCGTGACGGGGACGTCGGCCCAGACGAGCAGCGGCATCCTCATCGTGGGAGCCGGCGCTGTCGAGGTCAGCGTCGACGTCCCACTGGGCAACATGGGGGCGGTCAAGCCGGGGCTCGCAGCAACCGTCCTGCCGGCCGGATCCTCCGTGCCGGTGGGCGGCACCGTGGAGTCGGTGGACCTCCTTCCCGGGTCGCCGTCGGGGACGTCACCCACCTACCCCGCGACGGTGCTCGTGCCGGCCCCGCCGGCCGCGATGGCCACCGGCGGGGCCGTCACCGTGTCGATCACGGTCGGCGGGCAGGCCCGCGCGATCCGGGTGCCGGTCTCCGCCGTCTCGGGCGTCTCCTCCGGCACGGGGACGGTCACCCTCCTCACCGGCGGCGCGCCGTCCGCGAAGCGAATCACGATCGGAGCCGTGGGCGGTGGCTACGCACAGGTGCTGTCCGGCGTCGCCGTCGGTGACGAGGTCATCCTGGCTGATGCCGCCGCCGCCCTGCCGACGAACACGACCTCGGGCCTGGGCGGAGTGGGTGGGGGCGGCTTCTCGCGCGGCGGCACCGGAGGTGGCCTCGGCGGCACCGGACTCGGCTCCGGCTCCGGCGGGTTCGCGCGACCGCCGGCCGGCTGAGTCGCCGACCTGCCCGAGCGTGGTCCCGCTCTCAGTCGGAGTCGGAGTCGGGCAGGGCGGTGCCGGTTGCCATCTCGGCATACCCCCGGACGAGGCGCAGGGCCGTCAGTCGGTCGAGCTCCGGATCCCGAGCCACGATCCGATAGCCCAGGTAGTCCTCCAGCGCCATGACACCCATCGCGATGTCCCGCGCCGGCGCCTGGAGGGTGAAACGACCCGAACGTGCGCCCGCCTCAAGAATCTCCTCGTAGAGGCCCACCTGTCGGTGGTAGATGCGCTGGACCTCCGGTCGCCGGTCGAACTCGAACCCCGCTGACAGCACGGCGCGCCAGATGACCCGCCACTCGCGGTCTTCCGGCCCGTGCGGCAGGCCTGCGGCGATCGTCACGGACAGCTTCTCCGCACTGTCCTCGATGGAGGCGGCGCGGTCGCGGCGCGCGGAGTAGAAGCGCTCGTCGGACCAGGCACAGAGCTCGAGAAGGAGGTCGTCGACGTCCTTGAAGTAGTAGCGGATCGCGTTGGGGGTGACCCCGACCTCCGCCGCGATGTCAGCCATTCGCAGCGTCGCGAGGTCGTGCTTCGCGATGAGCTCACCCGCGGCACGCAGGATCTCGCGCTTACGCTCTCGGCGCGTGACCGGGCGGGCCATGACTCCTGCAGCCTCCGTCGGCCTCGAGGGTGATCCAGACCCTTTGACCCTAGCGACCTCGCGAAAACAGCTGATGCCAGGGTCTTGCGCGACGCGGCCCATGGGCTCATTATTTTCCTCGACGGCAAATAACTCGATGGCGACGAAGGACACACGATGCGCGCACGGGATCTGGGAATCACCATCGGGACCCATCCGACCGGACCGGCCAACGCCATCACCGACGTGCCCGGGGTCCTCGTGGGCCACACGACCCTCGTCGACGGCGAGGGTGAGACGGCGGTGCGCACGGGCGTCACCGTCGTCATCCCAGCCGAATCCATCTGGGACGAGCCGGTGTTCGCTGGTGCGCACCGCCTCAACGGCAGCGGCGAGCTGACTGGCCTGTCGTGGATCCACGAGACCGGCGAGCTGACCAGCCCCGTGGCGATCACCAACACCCACAGCGTCGGGGTCGTCCGGGACGCCCTGGTGCAGGAGCAGGTCGTGAGGAGGGGCGAGGGCACCTACTGGTCCCTGCCCGTCGTGGGCGAGACCTACGACGGCCTGCTCAACGACATCAACGGGCACCACGTGCGGGCAGAGCACGTCCGGTCCGCCCTGGCGAACGCGAGCGCCGGCCCCGTGGCCGAGGGCAACGTCGGGGGCGGGACCGGGATGATCTGCCACGGCTTCAAGGGCGGCATCGGGACCGCGTCCCGGGTGGCCCGCGCCGGCTCAGCGGCATACACGGTCGGGGTTCTCGTCCAAGCCAACTACGGCCGACGAGAACGGCTGCGCCTCAACGGGACTCCCGTGGGCGAGAGGATCGGCGGTGACCTCGTGCCCCTTCCCGACACCCCGCGCGGCTACGAGCCCGGCTCCGGATCGATCATCGTCGTCGTCGCGACGGACGCCCCGTTGCTACCCCACCAGTGCACCCGGCTCGCCCAACGTGCAGCGCTCGGTGTCGCCCGCACCGGCGGCACGGGCGAGCAGTACAGCGGTGACCTCATGCTCGCGTTCTCGACCGGCAACCGTGGGCTGCCGCCTTATGCCTGGGACGAGGACACGATGACGGCCCGCCCCGAGATCGGCGTCCGCATGGTCGCGCCGCAGCTCCAGACCCTGCTGTTCGACGCGACGATCGAGGCCACCGAGGAGGCCATCGCCAACGCGCTCGTCGCCGCGCGGACGATGGTCGGCCGGCGCGGGTTCACCGTGCACAACCTTGATCACGACCTCCTGCGCCGGGCCCTCAACCGTCCATGACTCCGCCGTCCGGCGTCCGCACCCCGAGTCAGCGCTCCCACCCCCTGCTTCACGAACCAGAAAGCGAGTGCCCATGACCACCCCGCCCCTCCCCCAGCAGCCCGCAGCCACCCGCTTGGTCGACGACCAGGCGGCCACCGCGGACGGCGAATCGGCACGCCTCACCGGGCGGCTCGGCACCGTCGGCATCGTCTTCATGGTCGTCGCCGCGGCTGCTCCGCTCACCGTCATCGGGGGCAACATGCCACTGGGAATGGGCCTCGGCAACGGTGCCGGCGCGCCCGTGGGCTTCGTGGTCGCCGCCGTCGTGCTCCTGCTCTTCTCGATCGGCTTCGTCACCATGACCCCTCACGTCAGGGAGGCCGGTGCCTTCTTCGCCTACGTCACGGAAGGTCTCGGCGCGCGACCGGGCCGGGGTAGCGCCATCGTCGCCCTCATCACCTACACCGCGATCCAGGTCGGGATCTACGGTTACATCGGTTGGGCGATCGACGACACGATGTCCTTCTACGGCGGACCATCGCTGCCGTGGCCGGTCTACAGCCTGCTCGTACTCGCTGTCGTGGCGTTGCTCGGCTACCGCCACATCGACCTTAGCGCCAAGGTGCTCGGGGTCGCGCTGGCCCTGGAGATCGGCATCGTCGTGCTCCTCGACGTCTTCGTCGTCGGCCGCGGCGGTGCGAACGGGCTCAACCTTGACTCCTTCCACCCCGACGTCGTCTTCTCCGGCTCGCTCGGGGTCGCCGTGCTCTTCGCACTGACCGGTTTCATCGGCTTCGAGGCCACCGCCGTGTTCCGCGACGAGGCCCGTGACCCCGAGCGCACCATCCCGCGCGCGACCTACTGGGCGGTGCTGCTCATCGGTGGCTTCTACGCCGTCACGTGCTGGGCCTTCGTCGTCGCCACGGGAACGGACCAGACCGCCACCGTCGCCCAGGCGACCCTTGCGGGCGACGGCAACATGCTGCTCGACACCACCGCCGAGTACCTCGGTCGGGCTGGCCGTGATGTCGTCAACGTCCTGCTCCTCACCAGCCTCTTCGCGTGCGTCCTGTCCTTCCACAACGTCATCGCGCGCTACCAGTTCGTCCTGGCGGGCAAGGGCCTGCTCCCGGACCACCTCGGTCGTGTGCACCCGCGTCATCACTCCCCGTCCACGTCCTCGCTCGTCCAGACCGCCACCGCCGCCCTGCTCGTCGGAGCCCTCGCAGCCGCCGGGGTGGACCCCCTCGTGGGCGTCTTCGGCTCGATGGCCGGCATCGCGACGGTCGGCATGGTGGTCCTCATGCTCCTCACCTCCCTCGCGGTCCTGGCCTTCTTCAGGGCCCACCCTGAGCTCGTCCGCGGGCGCACGTGGCAGGGACGGGTCGCGCCCGCCCTGGCCTGCGCCGGCCTGCTGCTCAGCCTGTGGCTCGTGCTCAGCAATTTCACCCTCGTCACGGGTGGCAGTGCCGGCCTCAGTGTCGTGCTCGCCCTGGTCCCGTTCCTCGGGCTCCTCGGGGGTGCGCTCCCGCGGAAGGGCTGGGCACGATCCCGCTGAGCCCCCGGTCACGCACACGCCCGGCCACTCACGGCTCACGGCAGTCGCCGCTGGCGCCACCACCCGACGACGTTGTTGCGGTGCCGGGCGAGGACGAGCAGCCCGATGGCCGTGAGCCAGAAACCGGTCCAGACGTCACCCGGCCAGCGGCCGGTCCAGACGAGCACGGCGATGACGAGCATCGCGGCCGAGCCGAGGAGCGAGCCGGCAGCGACCCAGCGCGTGAGGACGAACCCGACGACGAACACGGCGAGCACGACGACCGCGACGAGCGGGTGCACGCCGAGCACCGCGCCCAGCGTCGTCGCGACGCCCTTGCCCCCGCGGCCCTTGAGGTAGGGCGACCAGATGTGGCCGACCACGGCTGCCAGCCCCACGGCATACGCCAGGTGGGCGCTGACGAGGTGGCCGGCGAGCACCGTCGGGACGAGGCCCTTGAGCACGTCGAGGACGCCGACCAGGATCCCCCACTTCCGGCCGAGGACGCGGCCGGCGTTCGTCGCCCCGGGGTTGCCCGACCCCGCCGTCGCGAGGTCCGTCCCGAGCAGGCGGGCGAGGATCGTTGCCGGGTTGACCGCGCCGACGAGGTAGGCCGCGACGACAGCCCCCACCCACGTCAGCAGCGTGGTCCAGCTCACCTGGCCCTGGCCTCGGGTGGCGGCTCGGGCAGGGGCTCACCCGGGAGGGGTGAGAGCGCGATCGCGACCGTTCCGGGGCCGACGTGGGCACCGACGACGGCACCGAGCTCGACCATGAGGACCCGTGCCACCCCCGGCACGCCGCGCAGCATCTCGGCCACCGACTCGGCGCGCTCGGGTGCTCCGAGGTGGTGGACCGCCGCCTCGACCACCGAGCCACCGGCGACGACCTGCTCGCCGACGAGCGTGGTGATCCGGGCCAGGGCCCGAGCGCTCGTGCGGACCTTCTCGACCGGGACGATCCGGCCGTCCCGCACCGCGAGGATCGGCTTGATCGCGAGGGCCGAGCCGAGCAGGGCGGACGCCGCGCCGATCCGCCCGCCTCGGCGCAGGTGCTCGAGGGTGTGGACGTAGAAGAGCACTCGCGATGCGCGCACCCGTTCGGTGACGAGCGTGACGAGGTCCGCCGGCGACCGACCCTCGGCCGCGGCCTCGGCGGCTGCCAGCACGGCGAAGCCCATGGCCATCCCGATCGTCTCGCTGTCGACGACCTCGACGGGGACCGGCGAGTCCTCGGCCGCCGTCCGCGCCGCCTCGACGGTGCCGGACATCTGGCTCGACAGGTGCACGGACACGATGCCCGTAGCTCCCTCGTCGGCGAGCCGCTCGTACGTCTCGAGGAAGGCCTGTGGCGTCGGCCGTGACGTCGTGACCACGGTGTAGTGACGCAGCGCCTCCGCGACCTCGTCAGCCGTGACGTCCCGGCCCTCGGCCCGCTCCTTGCCCCCGACGACGACGTGGAGCGGGACGACCTCGATGCCATGGGCGGCCAAGAGCTCCGCCGGCAGGTATGCCGTCGAGTCCGTCACGAGCCGAACGCTCACGTCGCGCTCCTTCCGGGTCCTGACTGCCGCGTCCCTGCTCAACCTAGTCTCAGGCGGGCACGACGTTCACGAGCTTCGGCGCGCGGACGATGACGGTCCGGATACCCCCAGCGGTCGCCGCGAGGACCTTCTCCCGACCGAGCACGAGGTCGCGCAGGTCGTCCTCGGAGATGTCCGGGGACACCTCGACCCGGTCGCGCACCTTGCCCTTGATCTGGATGACGCAGGTGACCTCGTCCTGCACGATCTTCGCCGGATCGCTCACGGGGAAGGCGGCATACGTCACCCCGCCCTCATGGCCCAGCCGCTGCCACAGCTCCTCGGCGAGGTGCGGGGCGACCGGTGCGACCATGAGCACCGTGGCCTCGACGACCTCGCGCGGCGGGGCGTCGAGCTTGGTCACGGCGTTGTTGAGCTCGATGAGCTTGGCGATGGCCGTGTTGAAGCGCAGTCCATCGTAGTCCTCGCGGACCCCGGCGATCGTGCGGTGCAGCTGGGTCGTGAGCGCCTGGTCGGGGGCGTCGTCGGCGACGCGCACCTCGCCCGTCTGCTCGTCGACGACGTTGCGCCACAGCCGCTGCAGGAAGCGCTGGGCACCGACGACGGCCCGGATCTCCCAGGGCTTGCTCACCTCGAGCGGCCCCATCGACATCTCGTAGACGCGGAAGGTGTCGGCGCCGTAGGCCTCGTACATGTCGTCGGGGCTGACCGAGTTCTTCAGCGACTTGCCGATCTTGCCGTACTCGCGGTTGACCGGCTGGCCCTCCCACGTGAAGGTCGGCTCCTCGCCGTGCGCCCCCGGGTGCTCCTCGACCTCGGCCGACGGGACGTACTGCCCGCGCGCGTCGGTGTAGGCATACGCCTGGATGTAGCCCTGTGAGAAGTACTTCCGGAACGGTTCGGTGCTCGAGACGTGCCCGAGGTCGTGGAGTGCCTTGTGCCAGAAGCGGGCATAGAGCAGGTGCAGCACCGCGTGCTCGACGCCGCCGACGTAGAGGTCGACGCCGCCGGGGTCCTGCGTGCCCGCCGGCGAACCCGCGACGGCGGCGGACTGCCTTGCCATCCAGTAGCGCTCGTTCTCGGGGTCGACGAGCGCGTCGTGGTTGGCCGGGTCGAGGTAGCGCAGGTAGTACCAGCACGAGCCGGCCCAGTTGGGCATCGTGTTCGTCTCCCGACGGAAGCGACGGGTCCCGCGACCGTCGCCGAGGTCCATCTCGACGTTGACCCACTCGGGCACCCGCGACAGCGGCGGCTCGGGCGAGCTCTGCGCGTCGTCGGGGTCGAAGGTCTTCGGCGAGTAGTCCGGCACGTCCGGCAGGGTGAGCGGCAGGTCGGCCTCGGGGACCGGGTGTGCGACACCGTCCTCGTCGTACATGATCGGGAACGGCTCGCCCCAGTAGCGTTGCCGGCTGAAGAGCCAGTCACGCAGCCGGTAGTTGACGGTGCCGTGCCCGATGCCGGTGTCGTCGAGGTGCGCGATGGTCCGCTCCTTGGCGTCCTCGACGGCCAGCCCGTCGAGGTCGAGCACCGCACTGGACGAGTTGACCGCGAAGCCGGGCCCGACGAACGGCTCGGTGAGCGGGGCATCCGCCTCGTCAGGGGTCGGTGCGACGACGCGGACGATCGGGATCGAGAACTTCGTCGCGTACTCGAAGTCGCGCTCGTCGTGTCCGGGCACCGCCATGATCGCTCCGGTCCCGTAGCCCATCAGCACGTAGTCGGCGATGAAGACCGGGATCGACTCTCCGGTCAGCGGATTCGTGGCAAAGGAGCCGCAGAAGACACCAGTCTTGTCCTTGCCCTCCGTCTGTCGCTCGACGTCGCTCCTGCGCGAGGCCGCCAGCCGGTATGCCGCCACGGCCTCCTTCGGGGTCGCGCTCGCCGCCGCGTCCGCACCCTTCCAGTCCTCGTGGGTGCCGTCGGGCCAGCCGCCGTCCGGGACGAGAGAGTCGGCGAACGGGTGCTCCGGGGCGATGACCATGAAGGTCGCGCCGAAGAGGGTGTCCGGCCGGGTCGTGAAGACCTCGATGTAACCCTTCTCGCCTGCGAGCTCACCCGCGGCCAGCGTGACCGGGAAGGAGACCCGGGCGCCCTGGGACCGACCGATCCAGTTGCGCTGCATCGTCTTGACCTTCTCGGGCCAGTCGACGCCGTCGAGGTCGTCGGCCAGCCGGTCGGCATACGCCGTGATCCGCATCTTCCACTGGCTGAGGTTGCGCCGGAAGACCGGGTAGTTGCCACGCTCGGACCGCCCGTCGTTGGTGACCTCCTCGTTGGACAGCACCGTGCCGAGGCCGGGGCACCAGTTGACCGGCGCCTCGTCGGTGTAGGCGAGCCGGAAGGCGTCGAGGGCGCGGGCCCGGGCGGTGGCGGACAGGTCCGCCCACGGCTGACCGTCGGAGGTGAGCACGGCGCGGTGCCCGGCCTCGAACTCTGCGGCGAGCTCGCTGATCGGCCGGGCGCGACCGCGGCCGCCGTCAGCCCGCACGGCGTCCTCGTCGTACCAGGAGTCCCAGATCTGCAGGAAGATCCACTGCGTCCAGCGGTAGTAGTCCTCGTCGATCGTCGCGAACGTGCGCCGGTTGTCGAAGCCCAGGCCGAGGCGCCGCAGCTGCCGGCGCATGTTCGTCATGTTCTCCTCGGTGGTCTTCCGAGGGTGCTGGCCGGTCTGCACGGCATACTGCTCCGCCGGCAGGCCGAAGGCGTCGTAGCCGAGGGCGTGCAGGACGTTCTTGCCGAGCATCCGGTGGAAGCGGCAGTAGACGTCGGTCGCGATGTAGCCGAGCGGGTGACCGACATGAAGGCCGACGCCCGAGGGGTAGGGGAACATGTCGAGGACGAGCAGCTTCTGCCCGAGCGCTCCGACCTTCTCGGGCTCGGCCCACGGGCCGGCGGGGTTGGGCGCCTCGAAGGTGCCCTCCTGCTCCCAGCGGTCCTGCCACGCGGTCTCGATGTCCTGAGCCATCGCCGCGGTGTAGCGGTGGGGTGTCTCGCTGCCGTGGGTTCTCGGGGCCTGGCTCATGTCCGTCTCTTTCGTTGCGGTGCGGTCGCGCGGTGCTTCGGGGCAAAAAGAAACCCCTCACGAGGGAGGGGGCCGCGTCGACGTCAGGAGGTCAACACGGCTGCGGAAGAAGAAGCCGTCCAGCCATGCGCCTAGGTTAGCGCAGCCCCCAGGACTCCCCCCCTCGCCCGCAGCCGGTTCGATGTATCTCCGCGCCCCCGGGGGTGCGTATATACATCGAACCCGGGGCGGGGTCAGCGCAGGAGGCCGACGACGACCAGGACGTGGGCCACGTGGTGGACCGCGATCCCCTGCACCGGCGCCCAGCGCCGTTCGAGCACAAATCGGTCGTGGCCGACGATCGTCGCGGCCACCGCGAGAAGCAGGGCCCCGAGGACGACCACGTCGTCCCCCCGCCATGCGGCGACGGCGACGAGCGCGCCGAGGACGAGCTGGGAAGCGAACACGGCGAGGCGCGCTGACCCGGCGTCACGCACGACGTCGCGGCCGCACCGCGCGAAGAGGGCGCCGAAGAGGAGCAGCGCCGGGGGCAGCAACCACGGGAACCCGTACGGCCCGACACTCTGGAGGACCGCCCACGCATAAGCACAGTGAGCGAGCAGGAACGCGCCGAGCCCGAGCAGGAAGCGGACCCGGGTCGCCCGGAGCAGTGCGAGGTCGCCGGCGAGGGTGAGCACGAGTGCAACGAGGAGTGGCGGAAGCGTGGGGGCGCCGGGGACTCGGCCCTCCCCGTGCAACGCCCACGCGAGCCCGATGAGCAGCACCATGAAGGTGGGCTTGGTGATCCGTTCCACGACGAAGTCGCCGCGCACCACCGACACCCAGTTGAGCAGGGCCGTGATCGCGAGCGACACCAGCAGAACCCAGACGGGGGTGGTCACGCAGCAAGGGTGGCAGCAATGGACCGGACCCCGCCGCCGGACACGCGGAGCGCGCGCCTCGCGTTGCCGGTGGCGTCGCGGGTCACGTTCCGGACTCACGCTCCGGGCGAACGACGGGGGTCGGCCGGTTCTCTGTCAGACTCGACCAATGCCCATGCGACAGTTCCAGCACACCGTGACCGCCGAGGACACCTCCGTCGTGGTCGGCAGCGGTGACCTCGACGTCCTCGCGACCCCGCGACTGATCACGTGGTGCGAGAACGCCGCCTTCCAGGTCTGCCAGCAGTCCATCGACGCCGACCACACGACCGTCGGGACGACCATCAAGATGGAGCACGTGCGCGGCAGCGCCGTCGGCTCCGCCGTCACGGTCCACTGCGCCGAGCCGATCAACGACGGCCGCCGTCTCGTCTGCCACGTGAGGGTCACGGACTCCGAGGGCGAGGAGGTCGCGCGCGGCGAGGTGCACCGCGCCGTCGTCGACCCCGACCGCTTCATGAGCAAGTGCCAGCGACTGCCCTGACCTGACTGTCCTGACTCGCCCTGACCCCACCAAGCCGCTCAGAGCACGTAGGCGTCACCGTCGCGGCGGAAGCCGAGGCGCTCGTAGTAGGGCTCGAGCATCCCCCGCGGCGCGACCACCCGGCGGAAGCCCCGTCGGCGGAACGGTCCCTCCGGCCCGAAGACGAACTCCCCCGGTGAGAGGTCTCGGTGCCGGGGCGTCACCCAGTCGAGCAGCAGGTCAGCCGTCCCGGCTCCCGCGTCCCGGACGATGACGACCCCAACCGTCTCGTCACCCTCGAGCACGAGGAACGCGGTGTCCGAGGTGAAGGGGTCGTGCACGAAGTCCGGGTTCCAGCGGCGGATGTCACCCTCGTGCACCCGCAGGACGTGCCGGAGGTAGGTGTCGTCCCCCGCCACCTCGAGCACCTCGTATGCCGCGCTGTCGTGACGCGTCCGCCCGGCCCGGACGAGGTAGGAGACGTTGATGCCCGCGAGGACGACGTTGAGCCCGACCATCGGCCAGACGCCCAGGAGCCCGTTGTAGACGAGCAGCACGGCTGAGCCGACGAGGTTGATGACGCGCAGCCGCACGAGCTGGGTCTGGAGCAGGGACCAGACGAGCACGGCGGACCCGACCCAACCGAGGACCTCGAGCCAGACACCCGTCATGGCGTGAGCCTAGCCGCGGGGGGCGACCGATCCGAGACGTATCAGAAGGGTGCCGAGTAGCCTCTGGTGGAGAGGACGAGCGACCCCGGACCGACCGAGGCCACCCGTCGCACCGTGCCAGGTTCCAGCGTCGGACGCCGGACTCAGGGGGCACCCTGCACCGAACCCACCCAACCGTGCACCACCGGGGGGAACACCGTGGACCGCGACTATCTCGACTTCGACATCGCCCTGACCCGACGGGGCGACGGCTACCTGACGACGGCCTCCTCGCCGGGAGGTGACGGGGCGACGGACTTCACCCTGCCCTTCGCCCCCACCGACCTCGCCGCCTTCATGATCGCGGTCGGCCCGCCCCGGGTGGCCTCCCGCCGCCTCGTCCCGGCAGCGGCCCGGGTCCTGGACGTCAAGGACTACGGGGCGCGGCTCGGGGACGCGCTGCTTGCCGGCCCGGTCGCCCAGCTCTTCCAGGACAGCCTGCGGCTGGCCGCCGAGCAGGGCCGTAACCTGCGGGTCCAGCTGCGGCTCGAAGCGGTCCCCGAGCTGGACTCCGTCCCGTGGGAGTACCTCTACGACCGCCGGCTCGAGCGCTTCCTCACCTTGTCCCAGCAGACCCCGCTCGTGCGGCTCATCGACCCGGTGGACCGCCCGCCGACCATCGCCGTCGAGCCACCGCTGCGTGTCCTCGTCATGATCTCGAGCCCGTCGGGGCTGCCGACCCTGGCCGTCGACCGCGAGGAGCAGCTGCTCCGGGCCACGACGAAGGACCTCGTCGACACCGGCCAGCTCGAGCTCGTCGTCGTCGAGAAGGCGACCCTCGGGGTGCTCCAGCGGGCCCTGCTGGAGCGAGTCCACGTCTTCCACTTCATCGGCCACGGCAGCTTCGACCGGCAGGCCCAGGAGGGGGTGCTCGCCCTCGAGAAGGAGGACGGCTCGGTCGACCGGGTGAGCGGTCGTCGCCTCGGCACGCTGCTCCGCGACGCCGAGCACCTCCAGCTCGCCGTGCTCAATGCGTGCGAGGGGGCCCGCACCGGGCAGGGCGACGCCTTCTCCGGTGTGGGCCAGGCCCTCGTTCGCCAGGGACTGCCCGCGGTCGTCGCGATGCAGACCGAGATCTCCGACCGCGCCGCCCTCGTCTTCAGCCACGAGTTCTACGACTTCCTCACCCGTGGCCTCGGCATCGATGCCGCGATGTGCGCGGTCCGCAAGGCGATGGCCGTCTCCGACGAGGCGGCCGAGTGGGGCACGGCCGTGCTGCTGCGCTCGGGCGCCGAGCAGCCCTTCCGCTTCAGCGCGGCCCGGCAGACGGCGGCCGACCCGGCCCAGCGCTGGGGCTCGCTCTACGAGGCGGCGCAGGGTGCGCTCGCCTCCGCCGACTCCGGCACCGCCATCCCGATGCTCGAGCAGATCGCCGCCGAGAAGCCGGACTATGCGGACGTCACCGCCCTGCTCGAGCGGGTCCGGCCCGGTGCCACCCGGCCAGTCGGGGGGGCCACGGAGTCCGAGACCGAGACGGAGACCGAGACCGAGACCGAGACGGAGAGGCCCGCACCGGACGTCACCGACCACGTGCTGACGGAGCCGATCCGCGTCGTCGGGCCCGCCACCGGTGAGACGCACACCAGGCCCGACGCCAGACCCGAGGTCGCGCCGCCACCGCCCCCGCCCCCGGTGTCCCGCACGACTGCGGCGCCGACAGGCGGTCCACGGAGCCGTCGGCGAGGGCCCCGGGTCGCGACGATGCTCCGAGCGGTCGTCGCGGTGGTCGTCATCCTCGCCGTCTGGCTCGGCTGGCGCGTCTTCCCCAGCCTCATCCAGAAGCTCCCTCCCCTCGTCGACGTCGCCTGTGGGTCCCCGGGGAGCGACCAGACCCCCGCGACGACCTTCCGCATCGGCTGCGCGGCGGTGGAGCCGAAGATCGACGGGTCGTTCGAGGACTGGCGGTCGGTGCCGACCCAGACGGCGAGCGCCGTCATCTTCAGCCCGAGGGCTCCACAGCCGGGTCTCTCCGGCCGGTGGCAGGCGCTGTGGCACAAGAACGGGTTGTACCTGCACGCGACCGTGGTCGACAGGACCACCGACACGGTGGACGGCCTCGCGCCGAGCGCGTGGTGGAACGGCGACGCCGTCTCCTTCGAGATCGGGCCCGACCCGCGCAGTCTCTCCGTCAAGGACGGGCTGCGGAACGGGCGCGACTTCCACGTCATCCTCGGGAGGCTCACCGGTGACAGCAGCGGTGCTGCCGCCGCGATCAACCCCGCGGCCCCCCAGAAGGGAGTCATCCGGATCATCGCCGGCCAGCGGCGACCCGCGGTCACCGTGGCGGCGCGGTCCACCGGCGACGGCTACGAGCTCGAAGCCCTCGTCCCGTGGTCGGAGGTCGGGATGACCATCGCTCCGCAGCGAGGGGCGGTGCTCGGGTTCAACGTCAACATCAGTGACGCGGGCACGAACCACCAGCTGGCGACGATGCTGAGCAGCAACCCGCAGCGGTCGTCCACCAACCAGAACCACCCCGCGACCTGGCAGACCGTCCTGCTCGCGGATGCGGGATGAGCGGGGGCCACCGATGACCGCCGCACTGCATGCCCTCCTCGTGGGCATCGACGCCTACGAGCCGCCGGTCCCGGCGCTGGCCGGGTGCGTCAACGACATCACGGCGGTCGCCGAGATGCTGCGGGTCCGGCTCGAGCCGTCAGCCCTCTCCCTCACCGTCCTCACCGACGCGGCGGCTACGCGGGCTGCCGTCACCGAGGCGTTCCTCGCCGAGCTGGGCGCGGCCGGTCCCGACGACGTCGCCCTCTTCTACTACAGCGGCCACGGGTCGCAGCAGGCGGCCCCGGAGGAGTTCTGGTCGGTCGAGCCGGACCGGCGCAACGAGACCGTCGTCCTCGTCGACAGCCGCCAGCCCGGCAGCTGGGACCTCGCCGACAAGGAGCTCGGCGCGCTCATCGCCACGGTCGCCGTCTCCGGGTGCCACCTGCTCGTCGTCCTCGACTGTTGTCACTCGGGCGACGGGACGAGGGACCTCGACGGCCGGGTCCGCCTCGCGCCCGACGACCCGCGCACCCGTCCCGCCGCCAGCTTCCTGCCCGGCGCCGGGCCCGGGCCCACCCGCTCGCTCCTGCCTGCCCCCAGCCCGGCCGCCTCGGGTCAGCACGTCCTCGTCGCGGCCTGCCGCTCCGACGAGACCGCCAAGGAGATCACCGTCGGGGGCCGCCCCCGCGGGGCCCTGTCCGCCGCTCTCGAGAGCGCCCTGCGCGAGACGGACGGGGGCCCGACCTACCGTGAGGTCCTGCGGATCGTGTCCGCCACGGTGCAGCGCACCGCCCGCGAGCAGCACCCCCGGGTCGAGACGTCGGACCCGACCGACCTCGACCGCCCCTTCCTCGGCGGAGCGGTGCCGGCGGAGCCTCGGGCCCTGACCCTGAGCCGGCTGCCCGACGGTTGGAGCGTCGACGCCGGGGCCGTCCACGGCATCCCCGAGCCGATCGGCGCGGACTCCACCGACCTCGCGATCTACGGCCTGCGCTCCGCGACCTCGGGCGAGCCCCTCGCGAGCGCGACCGTCACGAGAGTGCTGCCCGACCGGTCGCTCGTCTCGGTGTCCCCCGCGCTCGACGAGGGCTTCGTCTACCGCGCGGTCATCACCGCGATCCCGTTGAACCCCATGGCTGTCGCCGTGATCGGCGACGCCGAGGGGACGGCCTCCCTCCGGGTCGCCGCCGCCGCGGCCGACGACACCCGTATCGCGCTCGTCGACGACGTGGCATCCGCCGACCTCGTCGTCGAGGCCCGGGCCGACGGCTTCGTCATCACCCGACCGGGGGTGACCCGGCCGCTCGTGCCCGTCGTTGCCGGGGACGGCCGGGAGCAGCGGACCATCGCGGCGCTCGAGCACGTGGCGCGCTGGCTGCGTCTGTCCCGGCTGCGCAACCCCGCGACCCGCCTCCCCGCCCACGCCCTCACGCTGGACGTCGCGACCGACGCCGGGGGTCCCGCTGCCGACGGCGCCGTCGACATCACGTATGCCGCTGGGCTCGCCCCCTCGTTCACCGTGACCCTGCGCAACACGACGGACCAGACGCTGTGGGGCGCCCTGCTCGACCTGACCGAGTCCTACGGGATCTTCACCGACGCCCTCCCGGCCGGCTCGGTCTGCCTCGGCGCCGGGGAGGCGACGAGCGTCGCACTGACGGGCCAGGTGTCCGACGGGCTCTGGGAGGCCGGCACCGTCACGGTCACCGACCACCTCCTCGTCGTCACGAGCACCCTCGAGTTCGACCCGAGGTCGCTCGAGCAGGAGGAGCTGGCCGTGAGCCTGCCCGGCGCGCCGGCCGTCACCCGGAGCGCGGCCGAGCCGCAGAGCCAGCACTCGACGCTCGACGGGTTGCTCACGAGCGTCACGACCCGGCGCCTCGGGCCACCACCTCCTCGCGCGGCCGTCGCCGACTGGCGCACCGACGGTGTCCTCGTCCGGACGACCCGGCCCCGGGACTGAGCACCGGCGCAGGCGGCGAGAGGCGGCGGAGACAGAGCAGGAGCCGGACGGCATACCGTCCGGCTCCTGCTGCTCGGTGGAGCTGAGGGGACTCGAACCCCTGACCCCCTGCATGCCATGCAGGTGCGCTACCAGCTGCGCCACAGCCCCTTCCGGGTGTCACCCGCGTGGAGCGACTGCGCCACTGTAGCCAATGACGGGCCCCGACCCCAAATCGTCCCGGCGCTCGGCCGTCACGGCAGGGACGTACCGAGATTCCAACCGGCGATGCGCCATCGCGGGGCCGTCGAGTAGCTCTTCGCGACCTCGACGAGCTCGGTCCAGTGGCCGTTGTCCAGCCCCCGGAACAGGTCGTAGGACAGGTCCTGGGGCAGCCCGACGAGCTCCGCCGCAGCGGCCCGGCCGGAGATGCCGTGGGCGACGACGAGGGCCGTCTGGCCGGCGGCCAGGTCGGCGGCGACGTCGTGGATCGCGGCACCCGCGCGCGCGGCCACCTGGACCCGGGTCTCGCCGGTGACACCCTTGGGCACGTCCTCGCCGCGGTCGAGTGCAGCGACGACGTCGGGGTAGCGCTCGCGCACCTCGTCCGCGGTGAGCCCCTGCCACTGCCCGACGTGGACCTCGCGGAGGCGGGGGTCGAGCCGGACGTCGAGACCGACGAGCCGCGCCACGCCCGCCGCGGTGTCGGCGGCCCGCTGGAGGTCGCTGGAGACGATGGCCGCGGGACGGTAGGCCGCGAGGTGCGGCGCCGCGGCCTCGACCTGCGCCCGCCCCCGCTCGGACAGCGGTGAGTCCTTGTGGCCCTGCCAGACCCGGGCGGCGTTGTCGACCGTCTCGGCGTGCCGCACGACGACGATGCGCCGGGGGGAGCTCACTCCGCGGCGTCCTCGTCGTCCTCCGGCACGGGGGCGGGGAACGGCACGACGCTGGAGAGGTCGACCTCGGGGCAGTCCTTCCAGAGCCGCTCGAGGGCGTAGAACTCGCGCTCCTCCTCGTGTTGCACGTGGACGATGACGTCGCCGAAGTCGATGAGCACCCACCGACCCTCGCGCTGGCCCTCGCGGCGGATCGGCTTGCACCCGACGTCGCGCAGCCGGTCCTCGACCTCGTCGACGATCGAGGCGACCTGGCGCTCCGACCCGGCGGAGGCGATGACGAACACGTCGGTGAGCGGCATCTGCTCGCTGACGTCGATGGCGACCACCTTCTCGGCGATCTTCTCCTCGGCGGCCAGGGCGGCGACCTTGGCGAGCTGGAGCGAACGGTCGGTGGCGGTCACGAATCTCCTCGGGAAGACAGGGCTTGGGCGCCCTGCTGGCGGTGTGAGTACAGGCTGTACTTGTTGATGTACTGGACGACCCCGTCGGGCACGAGGTACCAGACGGGCTGGCCGGCCGCGACACGCTCGCGGCAGGCCGTGGAGCTGATCGCCATGGCGGGCACCTCCTGGAGCGTCACGCGGTGCTCGGGCAGTCCCTTGTCGGACAGCTCGTGCCCGGGTCGGGTGACCCCGATGAAGTGGGCGAGGTCCCAGATCTGGTCCGCGTCCTTCCACGACAGGATCTCCGCGAGCGCGTCGGCCCCGGTGATGAAGTAGAGCTCGTCATCCGGGCGCTCGGCCCGGATGTCACGCAGGGTGTCGATGGTGAAGGTCGGACCGGCCCGGTCGACGTCGACTCGGCTCACGGTGAAGCGCGGGTTGGACGCCGTCGCGATGACGGTCATGAGGTAGCGGTCCTCGGCGGGCGACACGTGCCGGTCCGCCTTCTGCCACGGCTCACCGGTGGGGACGAAGACGACCTCGTCGAGGTCGAAGAGGGACTGGACCTCGCTCGCGGCCACGAGGTGGCCGTGGTGGATGGGGTCGAAGGTCCCACCCATGACGCCCAGCCGCATGCTCAGTGCTGCGAGCCGTCGCGTTCGACGGACTGGCCGGCGGTGCGGGGCTCCGGGTGCGGCGTCGGGCGCGGCACCTTGTGGTGGGTGTTGCGGAAGCTCCACGTGACCGCGAGCGCCACGACGAAGAGGCCGAAGGCGATGATGAAGTAGGCGATCGCGGGCATCGGAAGCTCGGTGACGGCTTCCTCCCCCGCGGCGAGGACGCTCAGGACACGATCAGACATGGCCTCAGCCTAGCGCCCGGCACGCGGTCGGCCTCACCGCTGCTGCCGCACGACCTGCCGCAGCCGTTCGTGGCCGGTGGCCGCGAAGGGCTCGACGCCCTCGGCGACGGCCTCGAGGACGCGCGGGCACCAGCCCGAGGCGAGGTCGACGACCTCGGCCGGATAGCCCAGCACGACCTGGTGCACCTCGAACTCGTCCTCGTCGTCGACGTAGAGGAACCCCTCGCGGGTCAGCACGACGTCGAGGTCGAGGTCGACCATCGTCACCTCCCACGCCGCCCGGCCCGACTGGCGCTCTGAGCCCTGGACCTCCCCGTGGAGCGGGGTCCAGACCGCCGGGGTCGTGAGGTCGACGTAGACGGAGATCTCCTTGGTGGGCGGGTAGAACGACGCGACCCAGCCGGCGTCGCGCGGGACGAGCGACACCCACGGGTCCGCCTCGTGGAAGCTCACCCCCGGCCGACTGCACCGGGTCCCCGCCGGCGCCCAGAACCAGTGCCCGTGCTCGTCCTCCTCGAGGTAGCGGGCCTCCCACTCCCAGTGAGCCCCACCGCCCCACTTCGTGAATCGGCTGTGGACGAGGTCGCCGTGGGCCGGCGCCCCCGCTCGCGTAGCCCCTCGAGCAGTCATCCGTCGACGGTAGCGAACCGGCGCGACGGGCGTCCGACACGACACACGCCAGGCACAGCCGCAGGACAGTCCCCACCCACGTGCGGCCGTACTCTTGGACGCATGGTCCCCGAGCTGTCCGTCGTCATCCCGATGTACAACGAGGAGGAGGTGCTCCCCCTCCTCGTGGAGCGGCTGCGTCCCCTGCTCGACGGCATGGGCGTGGCCTACGAGGTCGTGGCCGTCGACGACGGCAGCTCGGACCTCACTGCGGCGTTGCTCCAGCGCCACCACCGCGACTGGCCCGACCTGAGGGTCGTGCGGCTGCGCGCCAACGCCGGACACCAGGCGGCGATCTCTGCCGGTCTCGTGACCGCCCGCGGTGACTACGTCGTCACGATCGACGCCGACCTCCAGGACCCTCCCGAGGTGATGGCGCAGATGCTCGCCGTCGCCAAGCGCGACGGGGTCGACGTCGTCTACGGCGTGCGCAACGACCGGTCGACCGACACGTGGTTCAAGCGCGTCTCGGCCGGCGGCTTCTACCGGCTCATCGGGATGATGTCGCAGACCGGCGCGCAGCCGAACGCCGGTGACTTCCGCCTCATGTCGCGGGCCACCGTCGATGCGATCAACAGTCTTCCCGAGCACAACCGCGTGCTCCGCTTCATCGTGCCGGCGCTCAACTTCCCCTCCCAGACGGTCGAGTACCGCCGGGAGGAGCGGGCCGCCGGCTCGTCGAAGTACCCACTGATGAAGATGATCCGGCTCTCGGTCGACTCGCTCACCGGCTTCTCGACGGCGCCGCTGCGGATGGCGACCCTGGCCGGGGTCGGCGGCGCCGTCCTCGCCGTCCTGATCCTCGTCTACGGGCTCGTCGCGCGGGCCCAGGGCCACGCCGTCGCCGGCTGGACCTCGACGGTCGCGATCGTCGCGGGGGTCGGCGCGGTGCAGCTCGTCTGCGTCGGCATCCTCGGGGAGTACATCGGCCGGATGTACGCCCTCATGCAGGGGCGCCCCACCTACTTCATCGCCTACGACTCCCTCGCCGG
>JBBRGO010000028.1:0-19745 GCA_038224055.1 Actinomycetales bacterium | reverse complement strand
ACCGATCCGCCAGGCGAGGTGGGTCACGGGATTCCGGCGCAGACGTGCCCGCCAGGCCCACCGGTCCTCATCGGCGTCGAGGGTGGGGTTGGGGTCGGAGTAGTCGACCGGCTCCCGATCGAGGCGCCCGCCGGAACGCCCACCCCGGCGTTCGCTCACGGGTCCGGGTCCAAACCCGCGTTGGCGCGGAAGAGCTCGAGCAGGGTGGTGCCCACCGGATGCTCCAGCGGCAGTGCATGGTCGTCGACGGCCGTGATCGGCAGGACGTCCTTGGTCGAGCTCGTGATGAACACCTCGTCCGCGCGCTGGAGGACGTCGAGCGGCAGGGTCTGCTCACGCACCGCGATGCCCGCCTCGCGTCCCCACTCGATGACGAGCTCGCGGGTGATGCCGGGAAGCAGACCGGAGTCGACCGGAGGGGTCAGGACGACCCCGTCGACGACGACGAAGATGTTGCTCCCCGTGCACTCGCAGAGCTCGCCCCGGGTGTTGGCGAAGACCGCCTCGATCGCTCCGGAGCGTTTGGCCCGGGCGAGCGCGACGACGTTCTCGGCATACGACGTCGTCTTGAGGCCGGCCACGGCGGACCGTTCGTTGCGCACCCAGGGCACGACCGCGAGAGTCCCCGACGCGGGCGGTCGAGGCTGTGGCGCGGCCACGACGACGTAGGTGAGACGGGAGTCCGAGCGGTCGGACCCGAGCGGACCGAGGCCGCCGGTCACGCTGTAGCGCAGGCGTCCGAAGTCGAGCGGCGGCCCGTCGAGCACCGCCTCCACCCCCGCGTCGACGGCCGAGAGGTCCACCTCCGGCAGTCCGAGACCGTCTGCGGAGTGCAGCAGCCTGCGGTGGTGCCGCCCGAGGGCGAACGGCTGGCCGGCGTCGATCTTCGCGGTCTCGAACACGGCGTCGCCCACCGTGACCGCATGGTCGAGCGCCGACACCGAGGGCCCGGCCGGGTCGACGAGGTCACCGTTGACCCACACCCGGACATCTGTCTCACTCATCCGCGTCCCCACCCCTTTCGTCGGGATTCATGGTGTCACAGTGCCCGCCGCGAGGCCGACGAGCCGGGCGGCCTTGAGCTCGGTCTCGGCCCACTCCCCGGCGGGGTCGGACGCCCAGGTGATCCCGGCACCGGTCCCGAAGCGGAGCCGGCGCCGTCCGGATCGATCGTGTTCGGCCCAGAAGGTCCGGATGCCCACGGCGAGCTCCGCCTCCCCCGTGTCGGCATCCACCCAGCCGACCGCGCCGCAGTAGGGACCGCGCGGCGCGGTCTCGAGGTCGGCGATGGCGGTGAGCGCGCTCGACTTCGGCGCCCCGGAGACCGAGCCCGGCGGGAACGACGCGGCGAACACCTCGGGCCAGCCGGCGTCGTCACGCAGCTGGCCGCTGACGCTCGAGACGAGGTGGACGAGACCGGGGTGGCGCTCGACCTCGCACAGACGGTCGACGCGGACCGACCCCGGCCGGCACACGGCCGACAGGTCGTTGCGGACGAGGTCGACGATCATGACGTTCTCCGCGCGGTCCTTCGGCAGCATCTGGGCCGCCGTCGCGGCCGTTCCCTTGATCGGGCTGCTCACGAGTCGTCCGTCGCGCCGCGAGAGATAGCGCTCCGGGGAGGCGGACACGACGTCGAGACCAGCGGCCTCGCAGCGGATTCGTGCGGCGTATGGTGCCGGATTCCCTTGTCGTAGAAGGCTGTCCAGCCCATCCAGATCGGCCTCGGGACCCAGCGGGTGACTCAGCACGCGACACACGTTCACCTGGTAGACGGTGCCGGCCGCGATCCGTTCCCGCACCTGCTCGACGGCCGCGACGTAGGCGGCCTCGCCGAGTGAGCTCACCCACCGCCGGTCGAGCGCGACCCACGGAACGGGATCCCGCTGGGGCGTGACGCCACGGACGACCTCGCCGAACCGCACCGCGGTGACCTCACCCTCGAAGGTCGCGACGACCGCCCAGAACCCCTCGCCGGAGATCGCGTCCAGGGCCTCCTGGCCATGTCGGACGTCCATCACGTCCCGGGCCTGCCGGTCGGCGAAGCGGGCATGGTCCACGCCGCGATCCTAGGCCCGCGGCGCGGCTGGCTGACTCAGGCGGCAATGGCCTTCTCGACGTCGTCGGCGAGCGTCGCGGGATCCGTGTTCGGCGCGTAGCGCGCGATGACGGCACCGTCGCGGCCGACGAGGAACTTCGTGAAGTTCCACTTGATCTTCGAGCCGAGCAGGCCGCCCTTCTCCGAACGCAGCCACGAGAAGACGGGGTGCGCGTCGTAGCCGTTGACGTCGACCTTGGCCATCAGCGGGAAGGTGACCCCGTAGTTCTTCTGGCAGAACTCTGCGATCTCCTCCGCGCTGCCCGGCTCCTGGCCGCCGAACTGGTTGCACGGGAAGCCGACGACGGTCAGACCCTGCTCCCGGTAGGTCTGCCACAGCTCCTCGAGGCCGGCGAGCTGCGGGGTGAACCCGCACGCGCTCGCGGTGTTGACGACGAGCACGACGCGCCCCTCGTAGTCGGCGAGCGACCGCTCCTGGCCGTCGATGGTGGTTGCGCTGAAGTCGCCGAGCACGGTCACGAGATCCTCCTGGGTGGGTTTTCCGGTCGTTCGGTGCCGTCCACGCGTCCGGATGGGAGATGCTCCTCGCGCCGAGGGGTATGCCGTTCAGCCGGCAACATCATCATCTCCCGGCTCCGGCGGGGCCGGGACTCCGGCGCGCTCGTCGCGTGCGGCCCAGTCGAGCAGCGGGGCGAGGTCGAAGACCGCCTCGTCGATGCCCTCGTGGAGGTCCCCGAGCGCGGCGAACCGGGCCGGCATCGTCGCGATCGTCAGGTCCTGGGGATCGACGTCGGCGACCTCCTCCCACGTGATCGGGGCCGACACCGTCCCGCGAGGGTTGCCGCGGACGCTGTACGCGGCGGCCATGGTGTGGTCCCGGGCGTTCTGGTTGTAGTCGACGAAGAGGTCGCTCGGCGACCGGTCCTTGCGCCACCAGGTCGTCGTCACCTCGTCGGGCAGACGCCGCTCCACCTCGCGGGCGAACGCGAGCGCCGCTCGGCGGACGTCGGTGAACCCGTGGTCCGGGGCAATCCGGACGTAGACGTGCAGACCCGTCCCGCCCGAGGTCTTCGGCCACCCGACGGCGCCGAGCTCGTCGAGGATCTCGTGGGTGGTCTGCGCGGCCCGTCGCACCGTCGCGAAGGAGCAGTCCGGCATGGGGTCGAGGTCGATCCGCCACTCGTCGGGCTGCTCGGTGTCGGTGCGCCGCGAGTTCCAGGGGTGGAACTCCACCGTGGACATCTGGACGGCCCAGATGACGTCCGCGAGGCGGATGACGCATAGCTCGTCGGCGTGCAGCCCGTAGCGGGGGAAGTGCAGCCGGACGGTCTCGACCCAGGGAGGCGCCCCCGCAGGCAGCCGCTTCTGGTGGACCTTGGGACCGTCGACCCCCTTGGGGAAGCGGTGCAGCATGCACGGCCGCTCCCGCAGGGCGCGGACGATCCCGGGACCGACCGCGAGGTAGTAGTCGACGAGGTCGCGCTTGGTCTCACCGCGCTCGGAGAAGTAGACGCGATCGGGGCTCGAGAGCCGGACGGTGTGGTCGTCGACCTCGATCTGCTCCGCGGGAGCCTTGCTCGCAGCTGCCATGTCGGTCAGCCTACGGACGAGCCGGCGCGCGGTCTGCCCCCTAGGCTGTGGCGCATGCGCGCCCGTGACATGAACGAGGAATATCCGATCGTCGACCTCGACGCCGACGCCCTCAGCGCCGCTCAGCTCATCGTCGAGCGGCGCCTGCCCGGGATCGTCGTCACCGACACCAAGGGAATACCCCAGTCGGTGCTGAGTTCCTGGCAGGTGGTCGAGTTCATCGTCCCCGGCTACGTCCAGGACGACCCTCAGCTCGCCGGCGTGCTCAACGAGATGAGCGCCGACCGGCTCTGTGCGCGCCTGAGCGGCAAGACTGTCCGCTCGCTGCTGCACCGCAAGGCCGAGGAGCTGCCGTGCGTGGACGCCGACGACACCATCATCGAGGTGGCCGCCATGATGGCCCGTCTGCGCTGCCCGCTCGTGGCCGTCATGGAGGACGGCCGGCTCATCGGCGTCGTCACGGCGTCTCGCCTGCTGGAGTTCGCCCTGGGCCTGCAGCAGTGACGGAACCGGCCACCATCCCCCACGCCGCCCCTGACCCCGGAGGACCGCTGTGACCCCCATCATCGCCGTCACCGTCTTCGTCGTCGCCTACGTCTTCATCGCGACCGAGAAGATCCCCAAGATGGCGGCCGCCCTCGGTGGCGCCGGAATCGTGCTCGCCGTCGGGGTGGTGGGGTCGGAGGACGCCTTCTACTCCAAGGAGTCGGGTGTCGACTGGGACGTCATCTTCCTTCTCCTCGGGATGATGATCATCGTCGGGGTGCTGCGCAGGACCGGTGTCTTCGAGTACATCGCGATCTGGGCCGCGAAACGCGCCAAGGGCTCTCCCCTGCGGATCATGATCCTGCTCGTCATCATCACCGCGATCGCCTCGGCCTTCCTCGACAACGTCACGACCGTGCTGCTCATCGCGCCGGTGACGTTGCTCGTGTGCGACCGGCTCAACATCAACCCGGTCCCGTTCCTCATCGCCGAGGTCCTCGCCTCCAACATCGGCGGCGCCGCGACCCTCATCGGTGACCCGCCCAACATCATCATCGCGAGCAAGTCAGGCCTGACCTTCAACGACTTCATCCTCAACCTGGGCCCGATCGTGCTCATCGAGCTCTTCGTCTTCGTGCTCATCCTGCCCCGGGTCTTCAAGGGCTCCTTCGAGGTCGACCCCGCCCGGGTCGCCGACGTCATGGAGCTCGACGAGAAGGAGGCCGTGCAGGACCACCGCCTGCTCCTCAAGTGCGGCATCGTGCTCGGGGCGGTCTTCGTGGCCTTCGTCGCCCACCCCGTGCTCCACATCGAGCCCTCCGTCGTGGCCCTGCTCGGGGCCGGGGTGCTCGTCATCATCTCGGGAAGCAAGCCCAAGCAGTACCTGGGGAGCGTCGAGTGGGAGACGTTGCTCTTCTTCGCCGGCCTCTTCATCATGATCGGGGCGCTCGTGAAGACCGGTGTCGTCGGGGCACTCGCGGAGAAGGCCGCCGAGGCGACCGGCGGCAACGCGCTGCTCGCCGTGATGCTCATCCTCGGCGTGTCGGCCGTGCTGTCCGGCTTCATCGACAACATCCCGTACGTCGCGACGATGGCCCCGCTCGTGCTCGCCCTCACCCAGGACATCCCGGACCCCAGCCACTCCGAGGCCCTCTGGTGGGCCCTCGCCCTCGGTTCCGACTTCGGCGGCAACATGACCGCGATCGGTGCGAGCGCGAACGTCGTGGCACTCGGCATCGCGGCGCGGGCCGGGTCTCCCATCTCTTTCTGGGAGTTCAGCCGCAAGGGCGCCGTCGTCACGCTCATCACCGTGGTGGTGGCGGCCCCCTACCTGTGGCTGCGCTACTTCGTCTTCGCGTGAGGCGGACCGCGCTGCGACACGGACGGACGAGGCACCCGATCGTCGATCGAGGGGCCTCGTGCGTCGGAGCGGACGACCGGGCTCGAACCGGCGACCTCAACCTTGGCAAGGTTGCCCTCTACCAACTGAGCTACGTCCGCACGCGCATTCGTCCGGGCGGGCCCGTCCGATGCGACCACGAGAGTAGCCGACCACTTCCCCGGGAGCGAAACCCGGCCGGCGCCCGTCAGGCGAGCCCGACGAGGACCTGCACGATGACGATCTTGATGATCATCGCGACGGGGTAGACGAGGACGTATCCGAGCCCCACCCTCGTGTCGAAGCCGGTGCGTTCGTCGGCGAAGGCGAGGATCGCCGGCTGCGTCTGGGCCCCCGCCAGCATGCCGGCGTGCTCCGTGCCGCCCATCCCGTGGATGAGGCGGCCGGCGAGGAGCAGCAGGACGGCGGCCGCGCTCGTGACGACGAAGCCGAGAACGGCGACCTTCCACCCGACGTCGGAGCTGATCGCCGCGGTGATGCGCTCGCCGGCCCGCGTCCCGGCATACGCGAGGAAGGTGATCATTCCGAAGTAGGACAGCGACTGCGCGGCGCCGTTGGACATCGACGTGACCACGGGGCCGATGCGTCCGAGGCGACCGAAGACGAGGCCCGCCAGCAACGTGCCCGCGGCCGCGCCGAGCGCGAACCCCCCGCCGGGAAGGGGGATGTGCACCAGCCCGACGAGCAGGCCGATGGACAGCCCGAGGGCGAAGCCACTGGGGTTGATGTCGGACATGCCTCGGTCGGAGTCACCGAGGAACCGGCCCACGTCGGCCATTCGGCCCACCGGAGCCGTGACCCGCACCCGGTCGCCCATCTGCAGCATGAAGTCCCGCGAGGCGACGAGGTCGACGTCGGCGCGCCGCACCCGGCTGATGTGGGCCCCGAAGCGGCCCTCGAGGTCGAGCGTGCCGACGGAACGACCGGCCAGCGCCGAGCGCGAGACGGTCACCCGGCGGTAGTCGAGGTCCTCCCGCCCGCCGACGATGTCGTGCGTCGAGAGGTGGCCGAGCTCGGCGGTCACCCGGTCGACGAGGTCACGGGGGCCGACGACGGTGACGAGGTCGTTGGGCCCGAGCCGGTCGTCGTCGTCGGCCACCACCGTCGGGTTGGCGAAGTGCCCGTGCTTGAGCCGGGAGAAGGTCAACCGCTGGTGGTAGCGCTCCTCGATGTCGGACAGGAGCATCCCTGCCGCGCGATCTGTGCGCACCGTCTGGTTGACGAGCGGCTCGCTCGGCGGCGCCTCCTGGCCGCGGTGGCGCAGCGACCACGCGGCCGCGAGGAGCATGCCGACGACCCCCCAGAGGTAGGCGATGGAGTAGCCGATCGTGGGACCCGCCGGGTCGGCAGCCAGCTCCGTCGCGGCGGCGAGGGCCGGGGTGTTGGTCAGCCCGCCCGCGAAGGTGCCGGCGACGACCGACGACGTCAGCCCGAGCGCCTTCCCGGCGACCACGGCGACCACGGCGACGGCGAGGAAGGTCGCGACGACCGAGAGCATGACCGGCCAACCGCGGCGTAGCGAGGCGAAGAAACTGGGGCCCGAGACGATCCCGATCGTGTAGGTGAACAGAACGAGGCCGAGGGTGCCGACAGTCTCGGGGACCTGGAGCACGACGTCGTTGGCGACCCCGAACGCCGACACCGCGATGGCGGCGAAGAGGACCGCCGCGGGCCCGATCGCGACTCTGCCCACCTTCACCTGGCCGAGCAGGGCGCCGAGCAGCAGGAGGAACGCCAGGAGCAGGATGGGTTGCCCGGCCAGGAAGGGGATCACGACTGATCCTCCCGCTCCTCGAGCAGCGGCGTCGAGTCGTCCCATTCCGGGCCTACCGGACGCAACTGCGCCCGGTTCAAGGTCACCGCCGCCACGTAGTGGCTGACCTGGGCGTGCACCGGCCGGTTCCAGGGGCGGGAGGTCTCACCTGCTGCGCGGCGCCGGCACCATGAGGACCGGCACGGGCGCCGACCGAAGGATCTTCGAGGCCCGGGAACCGAGGAAGAGCCGAGCGGCGGGGGCCGACGAGCTCGGACCGACGACGAGCAGGTCGCCGTCGCTCCAATGGACGTCCCAGATCGCTGTGCCCCACGATGCTCCCTCACCGACCACGAGCGAGCGTGCGAGTCGCTCACCCAGGGCGGCGTCCGTCACTCCCACCTGGGCGAGGAGGGACGCCTTCACGCGCGCCACCCAGGTGTCGATGACGAGGTCGTCGGCCGACTCCTCCACACTTCCGTAGAACCGCTTGGGGGGTCGGACGGCGAACGACACGGCCCGCAGGTCCGCCCCGACGGCCTCGGCGAGCCGCGCGCCGACGGCGGCCACGTGTGCCCCACCCGTCGATCCTCCGTAGCCGATGGTCACCCGGCGGATCCGTGCGGTCGGCCCCGGGCGATAGCCGCGGGGGGCGAGCAGCACCGGCAGCGGGGCCGCGTGCACCAGCCGGTCGGTGACGCTGCCGAGCGAGATCCGGCCGAGGGATCCCTTGCTCGACGATCCGAGAACGATCGCGGATGCGTGGACGTCGACGGCCAGCGTGAGCAGTCCTCCGGGGATGGAGGATGCCTGACGCACCTCGAACCTCGCCTCGATGTCGCGCGGGAGACTCGTTCTGGCCTTCTCGAGGACGGACTGACCCCAGTCCGTGAGTGGGCCGAGGTAGTCGCCGTCGGTGAAGTCGGCCACCCCCGCGGCGTGCGGGGTCGCGACGACGACGGCGACGACGAGCGGCTCACCCGTGGACCGGGACAGCACGCTGGCCAGCTCGAGAGCCGACGCGCCACTGTCCTGCGCGGTGTAGGCGACGACGATGGTCATGGATCACACCGGCGCTACGAGCGAGGCGGCCTCGACGTGGGTCACCGGAACACCGAGCTCACCCGCGCGGTCGACGACCTCGAACCGCTGCCACACCGAATCCGAGGCGGGGAGCGTCACGACGACGATCTGGTCGGGGTGGAACTGCTCCATCGCGGTCCGGAGGGCACGCAGCGGCCGAGAGTCGCCGATATCGCCGGACGCGTCGAGATGGTGCGCCCTGAGGGCAGCGAGCGTCCGGTCCAACCGCCCCTGCGCGGCCTCGGTCGTCGCATCGCGAACGGACACCGCACCGTGGGTCCACGCGGTCCCCGTCTCCACTGCGCTGGCCGGGACGCAGACGTAGTACTTCGCCTGGCCCGTGGCGTCGATCCGTTCCAGCTCGCTCATCAGCTCGTCGGCCTCCAGGGTCTGGTTGGCCAGCACGAGCACGCGCAGCGCCTCACCGCTCAGCTCGGGCGCGACCCGCTCGGGCAGACGGGCGATCCGGGCCTTGTTGATGAAGAACAGGACGATGACCACGGCGAACGACGCGAGGCTCAGTACCAGCTGGATCCGCACGTCCTCGGTCAGTCCCATCTGCACCAGGACGAGCAGGATACCCAGGGCCGTGATCACCGAGAGCGCAGGGAACCACCACATCTTCACCTTGAGCGTCGACTCGTCGGCGCGGTAGCGAAGGATGATCTGGGAGATGGCGATGAGCAGGTAGACGAACAGGATGACGGCGCCGGAGGAGTTGAGCAGGAAGGAGAACACGGTGTCCGGCGAGAGAGCGGCCATGATCACGGCGAGGAAGCCGACGACGGACGAGGCGAGGATGGCGACCATCGGCACTCCGCGCGAGTTGACCGACACCATCGACGCGGGAGCCTCGCGACGAGCGGCCAGGACGAAGAGCATCCGGGAGGCGGTGTAGAGGCCGGAGTTCAGGCACGAGAGAACGGCGGTGAGCACGACCGCGTTCATCACGTGGTCCGCGTAGGGGATACCCATCTCCTGGAACGCCGCGACGTAGGGCGACGCCTGAAGGGTGCTCGAGTTCCACGGGAGGATGACCGAGAGCAGGAAGATCGAGCCGACGAAGAAGATCGCGATGCGCGTGATGACCGAGTTGGCGGCCTTGGAGACGGCCCGCTCGGGATTGTCGGACTCCGCGGCAGCGATGGTCGCGATCTCGGCGCCGACCATGGAGAAGATGACCGTCACGACCCCCGCGGTCACCGCCAGGCCGCCGTTGGGGAAGAAGCCGCCCTGCGAGGTGAGGTTGCTGAAGTCGAGGTTGGCGTTGGGCCAGATCCCGAAGACGAACAGCCCGCCACAGACGAGGAAGACGATGATGGCGCCGACCTTGATCCCAGCGAACCAGAACTCGAACTCCCCGAACGACGACACCGAGATGAGGTTGGTGCCCGTCATGAGGAGCATCAGGAAGAGGCTGAGCACCCACGTGGGCACATCCGGGAGCCAGAAGTTGGCGACCTTCGCTCCGGCGACGGCCTCGAAACCGACGACGATGACCCAGAAGTACCAGTAGAGCCAGCCGACGGAGAAGCCCGCCCAGTCACCGAGTGCCTTGCGCGAGTAGTCAGCGAACGAGCCCGTGGAGGGATTGGCCACGGCCATCTCGGCGAGCATCCTCATCACCATGATGATGAGGACACCGCACAGGGCGTACGTGAGGAACGCCCCCGGACCCGTGTCGTGGATGACCGTTCCCGAACCGACGAACAGACCCGCCCCGATCACGCCGCCCATCGCGATCATCGTCAGCTGTCGCTGGTTGAGGGCCTTCTTCAGCTCCGGGCCGGCGCCGGACACGTCAGGCCCTTCCGTGAGCGATGGACGGGCGGCAGAAGTCCGCACGACGAGACATGGGGATACCCCTCTCGATCAGTCCGACGCGGCGGGTCCGCCCACGACGATCTGCCCAAAATAGCCACGGTTGGGCCATCTGTCTACGGCCTCGAAAACCCCTGCGAGCCAGTAGACCTCATGACGGATCGCCGCTCAGGGTCACGCGCGGTCAGTGAGCCGCGCGACGGCGAGGCGACCGATGCTCTCAGCGGCGACTGCCGTCGGCTGCAGCATGATCGGACACGTGGGTCGCCAGCTGGGCGCCCCACGCCCTGGCTCGGTCGAGCTCGCCTTCGACCAGTGGTCCGGCCGTTCCCGACACGTAGAAGCTGGCGTGTCCAGCGGGGGCGTAGCCGAGGTGGCGCGCCATGCGGGCTGCCTTCGCGGCCGCTGACCCGGGGAGGCGGCGCATGCTCTCGACCCGCGTGTCGAAGGCAGCGAAGGACTGGCTGCGCGTGGCGCGCGGCAGACCCCCGAGCCATTCGCGGAGGCCGCTGCCCTCCGTGCCGCGGGTCGCACCCTGGGTGATGGCGCTCGCCCGTGTGGACGGCCTGCTCAGCGAGAAGGCGTGGGTGGGTCCGCCGGCCACGATCAGGTCCACCCGCTCGTCGAACGGTGTGTTCGTGGTCGGGTGCAGCTCCACGTCCATGCGTCCCCTCATCCCGTCGGCCACGGCGCGAGCGATCTCCTCCGTGTTTCCGAACATCGACTCGTAGACCACGTGAGCCCTCATGATTTCCTCTCCCATCGAGTGTCTGCACACTCTTCGTGCGTATCTGGCATGACGTCGCGGCCGGCGAGAGTCACCGGGTCCTGCGCTTCCTTCGCCTCTCGCGCTGCGAGGACGAGCCCTGCCGACCACCCGGGCGCGCGGCCGTGCACGGGCAGGTTGACCTCGTCTGGGTCGTGGCCGCTCCGGGCGAGAAGCCAGGCGGTGAGGGAGTTGGAGTTCCACACGTCACCCGTATGGAGGTCGTCGCGTCCCCAGGTGAGGGTCGGGAAGGCTGGCACGAGGTCGAGCACCTGTCTCGCCTGGGCCCTGTTGGCGCTAAGACGTCGTGGGCTCGCCACTGCCTCCGACGCGTCGGGGAGGACGCCGTCGCGCCACCGGCGAACCTCGTAACGGAAGAGCCGAGTACGACCGAGAAGCGGGAAGCCCACGGCTCCCTCGCCCACGACACCGCGGTCAGCTGCAGGGTTGTTCCAGGCCGGTGCGCTCTCGATGACGTAGCGGTGGCCGTCGAGGTGCACCTCCAGCGCCGAGTGGTACAGGTCGCGCGCCTCCCGATGGTCCAGGCGCGACGCAAGGGCTTCGTAGAGGCGGCCGTTCCAGCGCACGACGTGGCCGCCCGCGCCCAAGGGGAGCCAGTACAGGTCGACTCCGTCGCTCTCTGCTCGTCTCGCGTTCGCGGACATCCCACGTCACCTCACCCCCTATCGAACCGGTGCAGGCGCGGGCACGGCAGAGCCAAAGGTCCTGAGTCCACCGTTGTTCCAGTGGGGCGGGGCGCAGACCGGCAGATCGGGGAGGACAGCGAGCATCTGGGCCAGCACGTCCACCCCTCGGGCGCGGTGCGGGCCGCTGAGCGGGGTTATGGTCGGAGTGCTGGATGTCCAGCAGGTCCGAAACGGGGCCGGCCGTCCGCTGCCGGCCCCAGGAGCAGTCGCTCCGCGCCCGGACGAACCCGGTGATCACCGTCAGTCAGGATCACCATGCCCGTCATCGCCGTCCCCCACCTCCCTTCCCCCGTCGAGGCACCGGAACCGGGGAGCCCCCGCCGTAGGTCTGGCCGACGGCTCGTCGACAACCGCGGCCCGGCCGTGGCGCGACCGTCGTCGGTCTGATGAGCGCCACGCGGCGCGGTAGGCGCACGGTCCGTGGTGTCGTGGGCGCGGTCGTCATCGCGCACGGCCTGCTCCACCTGCTCGGTGCCGCGAAGGGTCTGGGCTGGTCCGCCGTCCCCGCCTTGACGGAGCCGGTCGGTGCGGTGGCCGGCTCTGCCTGGCTGGCGGCGGCGCTGCTCGTCGTCGTCGCCGGTGTCCTCCTGGCCGTCTCGGCGCCGCGATGGTGGGCCGTCTGCGCGGCCGCGGCGGTGGCCTCGCAGGCGGTCATCGTCGCGTCGTGGTCGGATGCCGGGGCCGGCACCGTCGTCAACCTCATCCTGCTCGCCGCCGCGGTCTACGGCTGGGCTGCACAGGGCCCCCGCAGCCTCACCGGCGAGTACCGTCGTCGAGCCGCGGCTGCGCTCGCCACGTCGCCGTCGCCCTCGCCCGACCGCTGCGGACCCGTCGTCACCGAAGACGACCTCACGCGGCTGCCGGGCTCGGTGGCCGCCTACCTCCGGCGCACCGGTTCGGTCGGGCAGCCCCGCGTCACGAGCTTCCGCGCCGGCATACACGGACGGATTCGCGCCAGCGCGAGCGCGGTGTGGATGCCCTTCACGGGTGAGCAGGTCAACACCTACGGACCGGACTCCTGCCGACTCTTCCTCATGGACGCCAGCCTGCACGGTATGCCGGTCGACGTGCTGCACGTGTTCGTCGGCAACGCCGCGACCATGCGCGTGCGCGCCGCTTCCCTGGTCCCGATGGTCGATGCCGCCGGACCGCAGATGGACCGCGCCGAGACCGTCACCCTCTTCAACGACCTCTGCGTCCTCGCCCCGGCGGCGCTCGTGGACGCAGATGTGACGTGGGCCGTGCTGGGTCCCGACCGGGTGCACGCCACCTTCACCCGAGGGCCCCAGACCGTGGGGGCCGACCTGGTCTTCGACGACCGCCAGGAGCTCGTCGACTTCGTCTCCGACGACCGCATGGCTGGGTCGGCCGACGGGAGGAGCTTCACCGCGCGCCGATGGTCCACGCCGCTCACCGAGTATCGCGACGTGGGCCAGCGACGACTTCCCAACCGCGGCGACGCCCGTTGGGGCGGCCCCTCCCCCGACCCGCCCTTCACCTACCTCGAGCTCACCGTCGACGCCATCGACTACAACGTCCGTCGTTGGCCCACCGCGACCCTGGCCGGGTCGCCAGGCCGAACGCCCTTGTGGACTACCACCGCGGCCTCGCGCCTGCGCGTCGTGTGGCAGAAGCCGATGCAGCTGATCACCGCCACCACCCAGACCCTGTTCGCTCGCACCCGAGGAAGACGCTGAGGTGTCGAACCGCGACGCTGCCGGGTCGTCCCGAGCGAGGTCTGAGCCGACGCCGGGCCCGGGGCCGGGCCAGGAGGCAGTCTCCCTGCCTCGTCCGTGGGCTGCGCTGGCGGCGGTCACGGGGCTGTTGTCCCTGCTCGGGGTGGTCGTCGCGCTCCTCGCCCCGGACCGGGTCTACGCCGGGGACACCACGGTCCTGGCAGACACCGCGACGGCTCAGGATCTCGCAGGTCTCGCGATCGCCCCCGCCCTGGTGTGGTTGGCCCACCTCGCTCGCCGCGGTCACCTCCGCGCGTGGCTGGTGTTGGTCGGGGTGCTGTCGTTCACGGTCTACAACTACGCGATCTACGCGTTCTCGCTGTCCTTCGGCCCGCTGTTCCTCGTCTGGGTCGCGACCTGGGGACTGTCGGTGTTCGCTCTCGTCGGGGCGGCGGCATCCGTCCCGTGGGGCTCGATCGGCGACCGCTCCGTTCGCGCCGGCGTCCGGCTGCCGGGGTGGTACCTCATCGGCGTGGCGACGCTCTTCGGCTTGCTCTGGCTCAGCGAGATCGTCCCCGACCTGCTCGCCGGGCGCCCGTCCACGAGCGCGGCCGTCTGGCGGCTGCCCACCAACCCGGTCCACGTGCTCGACCTCGGCGTCTACCTGCCGGCCGCGGCCGCCTCGGGAGTCCTTGTGCTGCGACGCCATCGGTTCGGCGGAGTCAGTGCCGTGGTCCTGCTCGTCTTCCTGGCCCTCGACGTCAACGAGACGCTCTCGGAGATGTCCCGATGCAGGGGCTGTTCGAGGCCGTCGGCCTCCCGGGACACCTCACGGCAACCTGGTTCGCGGGCCTGCTGCGCGACGGGTTCCCGCCGACGGTCACCGGCGCCAACCCCGCCTTGCCCAACTCGCCCAGGAGTCGCTGCGCGCGCTCCTGGACCGGCTGAGCGGCGACGTGGACGCCGCCGTTGCCCAAGTCATGTCCGGCTTCACCCAGCTGCCGGTCCACGCCGACGTCGTCGACGGCATCCGAGCCCCGCAGGCTCTCGGGCTGCGGCTGGTGACCCTGAGGAACGGCTCGACCGCAGTGGCGAAGGGCCTGCCGGGGCGCAACGAACTTCGCGATGTGTTCGACACGCTCCTGTCCGTTCAGGACGCCCCCGCGTGGAAGCCAACCGCCTCAGCCTACCAGTACGCTCTGGACACCTGCCGGGTTCTCGTCACTGACGCGATGCTGGTCGTCGTCCGCCCCTGGGACATCCACGGGCCCACGAAGCCGGTCTACGCTCCGCTTGGATCAACCGAACCGGGGGCCGCTACCCCCGGACCATGCACCTCCCCGACCTCCAGGCGGACTCGCTAACCGGACTCGCGCAACAACTGAGCGTCGCACGTCCCAACGGATAGGACGGCGGCCTCCGGACAGCGGCCCAAGACCGTGACCACCTGAGCCGAGCCGATGACCCGGAGCTGCGTCTCATCGCCGCAGGTCCCGTGCCTCGCCTACGAGCGTGTCCGCGCGCGCTCCAGTGTGCATCGTTCGGCGGCTGCGAGCGACAACTGGATCGTCAACGCGGGAGCGCTACTCGAGTGAGGACCCGACCCAAGAGTTGGCGCGGAGACAACCAAGCTCAGGTTGCCGCATCACCGGATGTAGCGAAACCAGCGGTGTGCGCCACGTCATGGGCAGTCTCTGCGGATTCCTCCAGCGGTTGCTCGTCCTGGACGCTGCTGTGCAGGCCGGCTGCGAGACGGAACGAGAAGCGGGCCACTCGTGGCGCCCATCGTTGGTAGACGGAGATGTCGTGTGGCCGGATGCCTGGGAGGAGTTCCTTAAGCGGCGCGTAGACCGTGGGGTGCTTCGCCTTGAGGAAGTCCTTGAAGAGCGTGCCGTCAGGCTCTGCCATCAAACTGGTGAACACCTCTGACGTGTCGGCCGGCCGGCCGACGAGAATGCCCACCAGCACCACGACGACCTCGAACTCGCGACCCTTCTCCGGCCCGAAGCTGCCGAGCTCGCTGTCAGGGACGCTGACTCGCAACATGCGGTAGATGTTTACCAGGCGCTTCGTCGACCGCGGCGTGAGAATCAGCCGGTCCAGTGCGCCGAGAAGCTGCCTCTCATCCCCGGTCAGGAACAGGGCTCGGGATCGGCGCGGTGCGAGCGGTGCCTCTTGTGATGCCGGTCCCACCGCCTCGGTGTGCTTCTTTAGCTCCACTCGTGGCAAGGCAGCCTTGGCTTCGCGAGCAGAGTTGCCCGTGGTCTGCGAGTCCAGCGAGCGGCGCTCTGGGGCGTTTGGGGTGTCGCCGTTGACCTCAGCCGTCCCCGTGGCGCTGGTTCCCGATCCGGCGATTGCACCTTGGGGTCGGGGCGACACCGGGGTCGACGCGGAGTCGCGAGCCGTCTCGGAGGACACCTTGAGTGCCGTCGGTTCGGGAGTCAGCTCCTTGATGAGCTCGCGATAGCTGTCGGGTGACATGCGCCGCAGCACGTAGGGGATCTGAAAGATCTTCTCGAGGTACTGGGCAGGGTCGTCGAGCAGCGTGGCGAACTGCGCTTTCAGAGACCGTTCGAGCCAGCGACTGTCGACGCCGACCACCACCACGAAGAGCTTGAAGGCCAGCAGAAGGTGGACGGCTTGGAGGACCTCGACGACCTTCTCGTCGGGGCACCGGTCGAGGTCGTCGATGAACAGGACGATGCGCTCCACCTCTGGGAGTCGCTTCTTGACCTCCTCGGCGAGTGCTATCTGGTTCTTGACCCTCGCCCGTTTCTCCTCGGACGGCTCGTCACCCTCCTGCGATTCGCTACCCACGTCGTCGGGTGGTCCCGTTGTGTCGGCGGAGGGGATCAGGATGACGAGCTGCTCGAAGTCCCGCCTGACCTGGGACATCACACCGAGGCGGTTGCGGTAGTCCGCGCTGGCGGCCCGCTCGCGTACGAAGTTCTGCAGCTGAAGGCCCCTGTCGCGCATTTCTTGGAGTTCGCTCTCACGCCGGTCGGCCTCCCGCTGGGCCAGTTCCTCCGCGCCGCGCGCCCTGGCCAGTTCCTCGCGCTTATGTTCAAGCGGGCGTTCCCTGGCTTCGCGGGCCTCACGAGCGAGAAGAAGGATGCGCGACGTGGCAGCCACGGCGGGAGTGAGGCTGGCGAGAACGGCTATCACGAAGGACAGGGCCTTCTGGCCGGCGTCGAGGCCGACCCCCCACGAGACCGCGACCGCCACCATCAGGAGCACGAGCAGACTCACCAACGTTGCGGACTTGCTACGATTGGTGACCTCCTCCTGGAACAAGGATCGAGCGTCCCGGGCCCGGTCCCGGAAGGTCTCGGCGGCTCCCAGGGCCTCTGCGAGGCGCGCGGCGTCCTCCGCCGGGCGGTCTCTTTCGTTGGGGTCCGGACGAGCCCCGACATCGACCTGGCCCTCAGCAATGGCTTTCAGGTTCGACGCCAAGGCCCCGTCGTCACGTAGGGCATGCAGCGCCACCTTGAGCGACGGGCGCCATGCCGCCGCCGCCTTGCCAGACTCCAGCTCCAGCACATCGAACTCGCGCTCGAGATCGATGCGCTCAGCCTTGGCGACCTCGACGTCGGCTCGAGCCTGGTCGAGCTGGGCCAGCGCCTGATCAGCCCGGTCCGCTGTGGTGGCTTTCGCCAGCTCGTCGAATAGGGTTGCGGCCATGCTGGCCCAGAGGTCGGCGTCTACGTAATGCCAGGCGTTGAAACGGACCGTGCGAACGTTCCCGCAGTAAGGAAATGCCTCAGGATCAGCAGTCACCGCCATTTGCGAGAGCTCGTTCATCCGCTCCTCCATCAGCGCCATGAAGAAGCTCTTCCCGGTGCCCCAATCCCCGAACAGACCCACGGCCAGCGGAAGGGGTGTGTCCTTCGCTAGGAGCACCGAGACCAGCATCTCGACCTCGTCGGTGACACCGAGCAGGTCCGCCCTGCGCACGCGACCGCTTCCGGGCAGGGGGACCGTGTCGGCCACGCCGACGGCCCTCTCCAACAGGCCGACCGTAGCGGCTTCTGGTGCACCCGGTGCCCCACCACGAGCAAGGCCACGTTCGAGCTCGGCCGGCTCGAGACCGAGGTTCCTCAATCGATCAGCCAGCCGTGACGGCTCTCCGTCAGGGGTCGCTGCGAGCTGGAGCATCGATCGGACCACATCGGCGGCGCTCAGCTGCGGGCCGCTCGTTTCCTGGGCCAGCTCAAACGCCCGTTGCAGGTTGCGGCTGACCTCGAAGGTGCGCGGATCTGGGTCGTAGCTCAGGTGAATCGGAACCGACCGGAAGATCCCGGCGAGGAGGCGGGCATAGCGTTCTCGGTCAACCGTGACCAACTCTGCAAGCGTGCGGAGCTCGGCCGGTGCGCCGAGCGGTGCGTTGGGATCATCAGCCCACTCGACCGCTGCCAGGAAGACTGTGGTCGAGGACATTACGCCGATCTCCGACATCTTCTGCGGGAGCAATGACGCGGCCGCTGTGAGCAGCGGGACGAGGTCCGGGGCAGCAGGTTTCGTCAGCTCGACTTGGCCCGTCACTTGTGCGAGGACCGGGTGCACGTCGGACTCGCGGGACGGGGTTTCCGGCGGGGCCTCGTCCGATGTGACAGCCCGCTTTGGTGCCTCTTCGGGCCTCAGCTGCTCGGTGGCCTCTGCAATCTCCTCGCAGGGCACCGCGGTCAGCTGCTTCGCCGAGCCATGTGTCACAAGGCCGACCAGGTGCCCGTTGGCGATCACTGGGGCGCCGGCAATCCGAAGGTCGGAAGGCAGGGGCTCGTCGAGGGCGACCAGGAGATCAGGTCTCGCCGCGTGGATCACCCCGCTCATGAGGCGGTACTCACCGGAGGTCGTCAGCCCAAGGACCTCCGCGCTCATGGGGTCCGAGGGCGATGAGGGTGACAGACGCAGGGGGCCAGATGCCGACGTGAGCGGGGAGAGGGGTCGGAGCAGGGCGATGCGTGTCCCACGGCTCGAGGGCGCGACCTGTCCAGGTGCAACACTCGCCTCGCTCGCTTCTCCGGTCCCGATCGAGGTGACGGCCACGAACGGAAGGTGCTCGACGAACTCGTTAATCGTCGCGAGTGTGTTGATGTCCAGGCCGATGGCGAGTAGGCCCATTTCTTGCGAACCGAGCGTCTCGACGGCGAACACCTGGTCGATGTAGGCCGGGGAGGTTGGTGCCGGGGACTTGGGTCCTCGGGGCATATCGCTTCGGACGCCGGACGCCCGCTCGTCCCTGCGCTTCGCACTCTTCTCAGCCATCGCATCCACCCCCTTTCGAGATGACTCGAGCCCAACGTTGGCTGTCCACTCCTGATCTCAGGCAGGGTCGGCTCGCCCTGCCTCGATCGGCGCCCACCCGCCAGAGTCCTCCGCCCCAGACTCAATGTCCACATCCTGTTAGCCACTTGGTCGGGCAGGCGAGCGAGGTGCGTCACTTCGCCGCGAATCGGGCTGAAGCAGATGGTCGTTGACGCTCAGGGGAGCAGGTCGAGGTACTGCTTACGGGCCGGCATGGCGTGGATCACCATCTCGTCGCCGCTGCTGAAGACGAGCACGACGGTCTCGAGCAGCCGGGCCTGGTTATCGAAGCCGAGGCGTAGCTCACGCTGAGGGTCGTCGTCCTCGCCCAGGGGCTCGACCCATAGCGCCCACTCCGCGGCTTGGACCGCGTCGTCGGTGCCTACCCCGTGTCTGAGCACGCTGGGGTGGACCTTCACGCAGCGAAGTTCGCCAGTGCCGCCCGGATGGCTTCGGAGCGGCTCATCTCGTTCTTCGAGGCAGCAGCGTCGAGGGCCTCAAGCTCTTCCTCGGTGAGCCGGACCGCGACGACCTGCATCGGCTCGGCGCCACGTCCGGGTCGCCCACGGCCGCGGCGCTGGAGGGTATCGACGTCGTAGCCGGTCTTGGCCTCGTCGGCCCACGTCTGGATCTGCTCTTCATTCACCACACCACATATCGTATAACGAAATTAGGGCCATGTGAAGCATCAGGGGCGACGGTGCGAGCGGCCACCGAGTCGCTGCATACCGCCGCGTGTCGGGCGCGGTTATGACGAGCGTCGACTCCGCCCACTATGGGGAACCCGTCATTGTGAGGCAACAGGCGACCTGTCGTGTCTTCGATCCCCGCCCGGCCTGGGCGTACCTGACCTCGCTCGAATGGATCGGCGCAAAGGGGGCTCTTGGGACCTGAGGTGGGGGTCATGCCAGTCGGGGGTCGGTGATGGCCCTGCCGATGAGGAGCATACGGAGTCGGTGGTTGTCCCGGTTTCTGAAACCGCGGGCGACTCTGCGGTGGAGCTCGATCAGTCCATTGACGGCTTCGGTGCCACCGTTGTTGGCGCGGGCGGTGGTGAAGTACGCGAGAAACGGCTCGCGCCACTGTTTCAGGGTCCGGCCG
>JBBRGO010000027.1:0-20217 GCA_038224055.1 Actinomycetales bacterium | reverse complement strand
GGAGCTCGGCTACCTCCTGATGAGCCTCGCCCTCGCCGTCCTCGCCCCGGTGTTCGTGCAGAGGAACAGGGTCGAGCGGGCGCTCCGCTGGCTCTTCACGCTGAGTTTCGCCGCCGCCGTCGGGGCGCTCGTCGCCGTCTCCGTGGCAAGCGGAGTCGACCGTGGCGATCTCTTCGAGGTCATCGTGATCTGCATCGTCTGGTTCGCTCTCATCGTGGGTGGGCCGCTCGTCGCGGTCGTCCTCCGGCGCGGAGTGGTCCGCTCGCCCCGCGCGGTCCCCCACCCTGAAGGGCGCTCGTGAAGGTCCTGCCGGACCGGAGCCGGCTGGCTCTGCCCGGTGATCCACCGACGTCAACCAGCGCGCCCTCGACGCCCGACAACGAAGCCGGCCAGCGACCCCAGGAGCAGCAGCCCGAGCGCGACCAGGGCGAGAGCCAGCTCCTTGCGGCCGGTCAGGACCAGCAGGTGCTGGGCCGCCTCGTCAGGCAGCGGCGAGTAGGCGAACCACCCGAACTCCGCCCGTTCGGCCCAGAGCACGGCTGCGCTCACGAAGAGGCCGACCGCCACGAGAAGGCAGCCGACAAGGAGAGCCCGAACGCGCATGGCCCCAACGTAGCGACGGGCCCTGTCGACGTGGGTCGTCGACCGCTACGTGCCGGTGGGGACGAGGGCGAAGGCGCCCTCCTCCTCCTGGGCGTTGTGCAGGCGCAGCACGGCATACAGGCCGTAGAGCAGCCGGCGCAGCTCGACGACGTCCTCCGGTTGCACGTTGTCGTTGTCCAGTCCGGTGAGCAGCCGGCGCACGCGGCCGACCTGGTGCTCGATCTCCGCGTGCGTGCGGCTCAGCGCGGCCGTGGCGTCAGAGCCCCCCAGGGCGCGGGACACGAGCGGCACGAGCAGCTCCTCCTCGGCCCGCTCGTGGGGCAGCAGCTCGCTCTCGAGGCGGTCGAGGAGCACCTGGGCCGGGGCGAGGTCGCTCTCGTGGGTCGAGAGCGCGTCGGCGACGGCGCGGATCTGCTCGACGTCCTTGAGGACGGCGTCGTGCTCGGCCCGCAGGCGGTGGGCGAGGGCGACGTCGTCCGGGGTCATCGAGATCGAGTGGACCCTGCCGGGGAGCACCGCCCTCAGGGCGATCCCGATGGCGAGGATGTCGATGACCTCCTGGAGGACCGCCCCGGCCGCAGGTTGCAGCAGTCCCGCTGCCGCGGCGACCATGGCGACCAAGGACAGTCCCATGCCGACCACGACGGCCTGCAGGGCGATGCCCTTGGAGCGGCGGGCGATGAGGACGGCGTCGGCGAGGGCGTCGATGCGGTCGACCGTGAGGACGACGTCGGCAGCCTCCGAGGACGCGGTCGCGCCGCGGGCGGCGAGCGCGACCCCGACGCCGGCAGCCGCGAGCGCCGGCGCGTCGTTGACGCCGTCGCCGACCATGATCGTGTCGGCCCCGGCGGACTCGGCCACGATGACGGCGAGCTTGTCGGCGGGGTCGCAGTCGGCCAGCACCGAGTCGACCCCGACGATCCGCCCCACCGTGCCGGCGATGTCCGCCCGGTCACCGGTCACGAGGACGACCCGGCTGATGCCCGACGCCCGGAGGGCCCGGACCATCCGCGGCGCCTCAGGACGGATGGGGTCCTCGAGGAGGAAGGCCCCCGAGGGCACGCCGTCGAGGGCGACGAACACGGTGAGCGAGCCGTCGAGGTCGGCCCGCCGGCGGACCTGGCGCACCCACGCGGGTTCGGTGCCGGGCACGATCCAGGCGGCCTTGCCCAGGCGCACCTCGTGACCGCCCACGAGACCGCGCAGTCCGTAGCCGTGTTCCTCCACGACGTCCGAGGGCATCTGCAGCGTCAGGTCGCGGCCCGTCGCCGCAGTCACGATCGCGCTGGCCAGGACGTGAGGCGAGACCTGGTCCAGCGAGGCCGCGAGACGCAGGACCTCGTCGGCGTCGACATCATCGGACGGGGTGACGACCGAGGCCAGGGCCGGTCGCCCCTGGGTGAGGGTGCCGGTCTTGTCGAAGAGCATCACGCGCCCGGCGGCGAGGCGCTCCAGCGCGCCCCCGCCCTTGACGATGACGCCGATGTGCGCGGCCCTCGACAGGCCCGACATGATCGCGATGGGGGCTGCAAGGAGCAGGGGGCACGGGGTCGCGACCACGAGGACCGCCACCGCACGCACCGGGTCGGCCCCGATTGCCCAGGCGGCCCCGGCGAGGGCCAGCGTGAGCGGGACGAACAGGACGGCGAAGCGGTCGGCCGCACGAACGAAGGGCGCGGACGAGGCCTGCGCCTGCTCGACGAGCCGGACGACGCCGGCATACGTCGAGTCTGCCGCCACCGCGGTGGCGACGAGCTCGAACGGCGGGCCGGCGTTGACCACGCCGCTGCGGACCTGGTCGCCCGTGGGCCGCTCCACGGGAAGGGGCTCCCCCGTGAGCGCGGCCTCGTCGAGGACCCCGTGCGATACGAGCCGCCCATCGACCGGGACGACCTCTCCGCCGCCGACGAGGATCCGGTCCCCACGCACGACCTCGTCCACCGGGACCTCTGCAACGTCGTCGCCGACCCGCCGCCGAGCCGTCCGGGGGGCGCGCTCGACCAGCAGGCTCAGCTCGCGGCGGGCCCGCGCCGCCGCCCGGGCCTCGAGGAGCTGACCGGACGACAACATCACGGTGATCATCGCGCCGGCGAACGGCTCCCCCACCGCCAATGCACCCGCCAGGGCGAGCACCGCGATGACGTCGACGCTCGGCTGACGCCGTCGGACCGCAGCGACCGTCCAGGCGAGCGACGCGGCCAAGCCGAGCGCCGCACCGGCGATCCATGATCCATCGGCCACGGCGACCGCATCCGCCAGCCAGGCCGCCCCGCCCGCGAGCAGCAGGACCGACGAGGCGACGAAGAGCAGTAGCTCCTTGCGTCCGCGTGCCCAGGTCACCTGCCCATCGTCCCAGCCGGGAGACGCCGCGCACCGACCGAGTGGCCGGGCTCACCCCGTCGGCACCGGAGCGACGCCTGATCCGGCCCACGCCGGGTCACGCGTCGGTCGTGTGCCTCTCGGGCCGCTCCTGAGTCTCTGCCGTCTCGGCCATCTTCGCAGTCTCGGCCATCTCCGCCGTCTTCGCCGTCTCGTCCATTTCGGCGTCGTCGGTCGGCTCGAGCTCGGCGATGAACGACTCGAGCTCACGCCGGACCCAGTCGAGGTCGTCCGGCACGTTCGTGAGGATGATGTGGCGGTGGTGGCTGTTGGCGACCGCGAGACCGACGCCCAGCTTGGCGCGGCCGTGCCTGCGGTTCCACAGCTGCTCGAGCTGGTGCTCGCCGACCCAGTCCGTCGGGGCGCGCAGCTGTCCCTGCACGTCGACGATCGTCCCGTCGGGTCCGGAGCGCCGGTTCTTGGGTCGGTCGAAGCCTTCCACGGTGATGTGCGTCTCCATGCTTTCGACACTACGACTGATGGTGCGGCACGTCAGCGAAATGTGACCCGTGAGATCATGTCCGTCGTGTCCGCGCCCGCCTCCATCCCCGTCCTCGAGCCCGGTTCCCGTGCCACGGTGGCCGTCCCGGTGACCACCGTGTGGATCACCCCCGACCTGCCGCGCCCGGTCGACGCCGCCATCGTCTCGGACCGTCCCGATGCCGCGGCCTGGCTGGCCGCCCTCGACGAGCACCCCGACCACGACGAGACCGGATCGGGGCGCCTCGGCCTCCACGGCCGGGTCGAGACCCAGCTCGTCCTGGGCGAGCCCGTCATCGTCGACGAGACGGACCCGTCCGGGGTGTGGACCCGCGTCACCGCACCCTGGCAACCCTCACCCAAGCGGGCCGCCGGCTACCCCGGCTGGGTTCCGACAGCCCACCTCGAGGCCGCAGCCACTGGCTCGCCGGACGAGCGCTCGGGTCCCCCGGCGTCCGAGGACCCGGCGTCGATCGACGCCGAGCACCCGTGCCTCGGGCTGGCGCGGCAGCACCTCGGGCTGCCCTACCTGTGGGGCGGCCTCACCCCTCACGGTCTCGACTGCTCCGGCCTGGTCCACCACACGTGGCGGCGCTTCGGTGTCATCGTGCCCCGCGACGCGCACGCGCAGTCCGCGGGCGGCGTCGCCGTCCCCGTCGACGCGGTGCAGCCCGGCGACCTCTACTTCTTCGCCCACCCCGGGCGGACCATCCACCACGTCGGCATCGTCGTGCGTCCCGGGCGGATGGTCCACGCCTCGGAGACCGGAGGCATCCTCGTCGAGGAGGACCTCGGGCCCGACCGGCTCGGCACGCTCATGGCGGCCGGGCGCCTGCCGCACCCGTGACGGTCGACCGGCGCACCGCACCCCTGCTCGTGCTCGGCGGTGTCGTCTCCGTGCAGTTCGGGGGGGCGCTGGCCGCGACGCTCGTCCCCCGCATCGGCGCCGCGGGCTCGGTGACCCTCCGGCTCCTCTTCGCGATGGTCATCCTGTATGCCGTCGCGCGGCCTTCGTGGCGCGGCCGGTCCCGCTCGGCCTGGCGGACGATGGTGCTGTTCGGCCTCGCGCTCGCGGCGATGAACACCGCCTTCTACGCATCGTTGGCCTACCTGCCGATCGGCGTCGCGGTGACCGTCGAGTTCCTCGGCCCGCTGACCTTGGCGGCCGTCCTCAGCCGCCGCCCGCGGGACCTGCTCGCCGTCCTCGCGGCGGCCGCCGGGGTGGCGCTCGTCTCCGGCGCCCTCGGGGCCTCCTGGGACCGGTTCGCTCCGGTCGGAATCGCCTGGGCCGCCCTCGCCGGGGCGATGTGGGCGGCATACATCATGCTGAGCCAACGGACGGGGACGGCGTTCGAGGGGCTCGACGGCCTGGCACTCGCCCTCATCGTGTCGACGGTCGTGGTGGCCCCCTTCGGGCTGCGTGACGCCGGCTCCTGGTCGCCGTCGATCCTCGCGCTCGGCCTCGGCATCGCCGTCCTGTCCTCGGTGCTGCCCTACTCGCTCGAGCTGCTCGCCCTGCGTCACCTGCCGCAGAACGTCTTCGGGATCCTGCTGAGCATCGAGCCGGCCGTGGCGGCGCTCGCGGGCTTCCTCGTCCTGGGCCAGCTGCTCGACCCGGGTCAGCTCGCCGGCTTGGCCCTCGTCGTGGCCGCGAGCGCCATGGTCCTCGGCTCGCCCGAGCGACCGGAGTCGCCAGAGCCGACGATCGGCCCGTGATGACCACCTTGACCTCGAGCGGGGTTGAGCTCCTAGCCTCTCCGCATGACCGGGCCCGGCACCGACGACCACGCAGGAGCCCGGGCCGTGGCCGCAGCTGACGTGGACCCGGTCGTGACCCCCGGCGGGGGTCCGACCGCGCCGCAGGTGGCGGACCCGGCGACGGCGGGACTGCTCTCGTCCGCCCACCGAGCGACGACGATCGGCATCGTCGCCCTCGTCTCGCTCCACGCGTTCGAGGCGCTCGCGCTCACGACGGTCATGCCCACCATCGCGGCCGACCTCGACGGGGAGTCCCTCTACGCGACGGCCTTCACCGCGACCCTCGCCTCGGGGATCATCAGCATCGTCTGGGCGGGCAACCTGGCCGACCGTCGCGGACCGCGGCCGCCCCTCGTCATCGGTCTCGTCCTGTTCGCCCTCGGTCTCGTGATCGCCGGGGTCGCCCCCACGATGTCCGTGCTCGTCGCGGCGCGGGTCGTCCAGGGTCTCGGTGCCGGGATGACGAGCACCGCCCTCTACGTCCTCGTGACACGCGTCTACCCGCCCCGCCTGCACACTGCGGTGCTCGCCGGCTTCTCGGCGGCGTGGGTCGTGCCCTCGGTCGTCGGCCCGTTCGTCGCGGGACTGATCACGCAGGCACTCGGGTGGCGGTGGGTCTTCGGGCTGTCGCTCCTCGTGCTCGTCGGCGCGACCGTCCTGCTGGCGCGGATCCTGCCCGGGCTGGCCCAGGAGCCGGCGCCGGTCCCCTGGCGGCGCCCGGCGCTCGTGGCCGCCGTGGTGCTCGCGGTCTCGGTCCTCGTGCTCAATGCCGCCGCCGAGAGCCTCCGGACCGCCGGGCTGGTGGCAGCCCCCCTCGCGCTGGTCGCCGTCGTGCTCGCGGTCCGCCGTCTCACGCCGCCGGGGACCCTCACCGCGCGCCGGGGCATCGCGAGCGACGTCCTCGTCCGGGCCCTCGTCTTCGCCGCCTTCAGCGGGGCGGAGATCTACCTTCCGAGGATGCTCACCGATCGGGACGGCTTCGGGCCGGTGCTCGCCGGCGTCTCGTTGACGTTCACCGGCGTGACGTGGTTCGTCGGTTCCTCGATCCAGGGTCGGTGGGACCGTCGGCTCGAGGTGGGCCGGACGGTCGCGACCGGCTCCGCCTGCGCCACGCTGGCCCTGCTGTCCATGGCGGTCGTCGTCGCCCTCGACGGGCCGGCCTGGGCCGTCATCGGCCTCCTGCCGGTCGTCGGCTTCGGGATCGGCACGATCTACCCGCGGGCGACGGCCCAGGCCCTCTCCCGGGCCGGTACCGACGAGCAGGGCTTCGTCAGCTCCGCTCTCCAGATCGGCGACGCGGCCGGCTCGGCCACCGCCATCGCGGTCTCGGCACTCGTGTTCACCGCGGTCGGCTCGTTGGCCTCGTCGGCCTCGTCGGCGGTGCCCTGGGCCTACGTCGCGGTGTTCGCGGTCATGGCCCTGCCCGCCCTGCTCGCCTGGGTCGTCTCCCCGCGGGTCCGCTGAGGGCGGACCCGGGCGCTCAGCGGGTCGGCGGTGTCGGGGTGTCCTGGACCTGCGCGGCGACCCCGTCACGACGGGTCTTCAGCAGGCTGAGCACCGTCGTCACGCCGAGGATGAGCACGATCGCCCCGAGGGAGACGAGGATCGGGATGTCCGGCACGTTCTCGTAGGCCTGGCCCCCGTTGAGGAACGGCAGGTTGTTCTCGTGGAGCGCGTGCAGGATGAGCTTGACACCGATGAACCCCAGCAGGACCGCGAGACCGATGCTGAGGTAGACGAGCTTCTTCAGCAGTCCGCCGATGAGGAAGTAGAGCTGGCGCAGGCCCATCAACGCGAAGATGTTCGCCGCGAGCACGAGGAAGGGCTCCTTGGTCAACCCGTAGATCGCGGGGATCGAGTCGAGCGCGAAGAGCAGGTCGGTCGTGCCGAGCGCGAGGATGACGATGAGCATCGGGGTGATGAGGCGCTTGCCGTTCTCCACGATCGTGAGGTGGGTGCCGTGCCACTCCTTGGTCGCCGGGAAGGTCTTCTCGACCCAGAGGAGCAGCCGGTTCTCGTGGTATTCGTCGTCGTCGGTCTCCCCGCCCCGCGCCAGCTTGACTGCGGTGTAGATGAGGAAGGCGCCGAAGAGGTAGAACACCCACGCATAGGCGTTGATGACGACGGCGCCGAGGCCGATGAAGATGCCCCGCAGCACGATCGCGATGACGATCCCCGTCATCAGCGCCGACTGCTGGAGCTTCGCCGGCACGCGGAAGCTGCTCATGATCAGCAGGAAGACGAAGAGGTTGTCGACGGAGAGCGAGTACTCGGTCAGCCACCCGGCGAAGAACTCACCGGCATACTGTCCGCCCCACTCCTTCCAGACGAAGAGACCGAAGAGGACCGCCAGCCCGATGAAGAAGGCGAGGTGCCGGCCGGCCTCGGCCATCGACGGGACGTGTGGGCGTCGCGCGATGACGACGACGTCGACGAGCAGCGCGACGGACATGACACCGATGGTGAGGAACCAACCCCACACGGGAACGTTCATGGGCACAACCTTCCGGTCACCAGAGCAGTAACCGGAGGTCTCTCCCGCCGCAGGGCGGACCGACGGCCCGGGAGCGGCGGTGAAAGACCACTCCGTGATGACGAGCGCGCCGCGATGGGGATACTCCCCTCCGTGAACGCTGCAGTGTTGCACTCGCGCGCCCGTTCCCTCAAATCAGGCTCACTGGGTGGCGGCGCTCATCTGCCGCAGCTCCTTCTTGAGGTCGCCGAGCTCGTCGCGCAGCCGCGCCGCGAGCTCGAAGTGGAGCTCGGCCGCGGCCTGGTGCATCTGGGTCGTCAGCTCCTGGATGAGGCCCGAGAGATCGGCGGCCGCCATGTCGGCGGGCCGGTTGGCCGTCCCCCCGGTGGAGACGCCGACGTCGGCCGCCATCGCGCCGCGCCCGGCACCACTCTTGCCCCGGGACTGCATGCGCCCGGAGCCGAGCAGCTCCTGGGTGTCGGCGTCCTCACGCTCGAGCAGGTCGGTGATGTCGGCGATCTTCTTGCGCAGCGGCTGCGGGTCGAGCCCCCGCTCGGTGTTGTAGGCGATCTGCTTCTCGCGGCGCCGGTTGGTCTCGTCGAGGGCCTGCTCCATCGACGGGGTCATCTTGTCGGCATACATGTGCACCTGGCCGGAGACGTTGCGCGCGGCGCGACCGATCGTCTGGATGAGGCTGCGGGCCGAGCGGAGGAAACCCTCCTTGTCGGCGTCGAGGATCGACACGAGGGACACCTCGGGCAGGTCGAGCCCCTCACGCAACAGGTTGATCCCGACGAGAACGTCGAAGACGCCCGTGCGCAGCTCGCGGAGCAGCTCCACCCGACGCAGCGTGTCGATGTCGCTGTGGAGGTAGCGGACCCGGATGCCCTTGTCGAGCAGGTAGTCGGTGAGGTCCTCGGCCATCTTCTTCGTCAGGGTCGTGACGAGCACCCGCTCGTTCTTCTTCGTCCGCTCCTGGATCTCGTGCATCAGGTCGTCGATCTGGCCCTTGGTCGGCTTGAGGATGACCTGGGGGTCGACGAGTCCGGTGGGCCGGATGATCTGCTCGACCGGGAGACCGGACTTCGCCAGCTCGTAGTTGCCGGGCGTCGCCGACAGGTAGACCGTCTGACCGATGCGCTCGAGGAACTCCTCCCACTTCAGCGGTCGGTTGTCCATCGCGCTCGGCAGCCGGAAGCCGTGCTCGACGAGCATCCGCTTGCGCGACATGTCCCCCTCGTACATGGCCCCGATCTGCGGGACGGTCTGGTGCGACTCGTCGAGCACGAGGAGGAAGTCCTCGGGGAAGTAGTCGATGAGGCAGTTGGGGGCCGACCCGCTCGTCCGCCCGTCGATGTGACGGCTGTAGTTCTCGATGCCGTTGCAGAAGCCGACCTGGCGCATCATCTCGAGGTCGTAGGTGGTGCGCATCCGCAGGCGCTGGGCCTCGAGCAGCTTGCCCTGCTTCTCGAAGGCGGCCAGCTGGTCGGCCAGCTCGAGCTCGATCCCCCGGATCGCGCGCTCCATCCGCTCCGGCCCCGCCACGTAGTGCGAGGCCGGGAAGACATACATCTCCTGCTCCTCGTTGACGACCTCCCCGGTCACGGGGTGCAGGGTGTAGATGCGCTCGATCTCGTCGCCGAAGAACTCGATGCGGACCGCCAGCTCCTCGTAGACCGGGATGATCTCCACCGTGTCGCCCCGGACCCGGAAGGTGCCGCGAGTGAAGGCGAGGTCGTTGCGGGTGTACTGCATGCCGACGAACCGGCGCAGGAGGTCGTCGCGCACCATCTCGTCACCGACCTTGAGCCGCGCCATCCGGTCGACGTACTCCTGGGGCGTGCCGAGGCCGTAGATGCACGAGACGGAGGCGACGACGATGACGTCGCGCCGGGTGAGCAGCGAGTTCGTCGCCGAGTGCCGGAGCCGCTCGACCTCGTCGTTGACCGAGCTGTCCTTCTCGATGTAGGTGTCCGTCTGGGGGATGTAGGCCTCGGGCTGGTAGTAGTCGTAGTACGACACGAAGTACTCGACGGCATTGTTGGGCAGCAGCTCGCGGAACTCGTTGGCGAGCTGCGCGGCGAGGGTCTTGTTGGGCGCCATGACGAGCGTGGGTCGCTGCACCTGCTCGATCAGCCAGGCGGTCGTCGCCGACTTCCCGGTGCCGGTCGCGCCGAGCAGGACGGTGTCGGTGTCCCCCGCCCGGACCCGCTTGGCCAGCTCGGCGATCGCCGTGGGCTGGTCACCGCTGGGGGTGTACTCGGAGATGACCTCGAAGGGGGCCACCGTGCGCTGCAGGTCGGTCGTGGGACGCATGGATCAACCGTACGTCCCACTGCCGACAGTACCGACATCCGCCGTCCGCCGGCAGCACCCGGAGGCGACCCCAGCCGCCACCGCTCAGGGGACCCGGTGGGTCCACGCCGGCGTGGAGAACTTCTCCTCGACGAGACGGGCGGCCGCGTCGAGCTCCGCCGTCGAGTAGTCGGACGGCGTGGACCGGTAGCGCGTCGCGAACGAGGCGGCGAACGACTCGAGGATCGCCTCGCGCGTCATCCCGGTCTGCGACCGCATCGGGTCGACCCGCTTGTTGGCGGACTTCGTGCCCTTGTCGCTCATCTTCTCGCGCCCGATGCGGAGCACCTCGAGCATCTTGTCGGCGTCGATGTCGTAGCTCATCGTGACGTGGTGCAGGACCGCGCCGGCCGCGAACCGCTTCTGCGCGGCGCCGCCGATCTTGCCCTGGTCGGAGGCGATGTCGTTGAGCGGCACGAAGTGCGCGTTCACCCCGACCTCGGCCAGGGCGCCAATGACCCACTCGTCGAGGAAGGTGTAGGACCGCTCGAAGCTCAGCCCCTCGACGAGCGAGCTGGGCACGACGAGGGAGTAGGTGATGCAGTTGCCCGGCTCCATGAACATCGCACCGCCACCCGAGACCCGGCGCACCACGTCGATGCCGTGCCGCGCCGCCACGTCGGGGTCGACTTCGTTGCGCACCGACTGGAAGGAGCCGATCACCACGAGGGGGCTGTCCCAGTCCCAGAAGCGGAGCGTCGGTGGGCGCTCCCCCGCCGCGACCTCGCGCGCGATGACCTCGTCGAGGGCAACGTGCATGGCCGGGTGCAGCACCCGCGCCGGGATGACGTCGAAGTCGTGGTCGTGCCAGCCGGTCGCCTTGCCCAGGGCTCGCCGCACGGCGATCCCGATCGCCTCGGCGGAGAAGCCGATGAGGGCCACCTCGTCGCCCAGCGCACCGGTCACCGCCGCGGCGAGCTCGTCCACCCCGGCGTCGGACCGCAGCCCGGTCAGCGCGGCGTTGATGTCGCCGAGCGCCTCGTCCGGCTCGAGGAAGAAGTCGCCGGACACGCTGACGCCCGACAGCCGGTCGTCGACCACCTCGACGTCGACCGCCACGAGCTTGCCACCGGGGACCTTGAACTCACCACGCATGACGGCGACAACACCGCGGACCCGTCAGGTATGCCGCTCACCTCGTGACTCCTCGCCCGTCCGGGCCGCACGCGCACGAAAGTGCCCACTCGACTCAGGGGGTGGGCGTCGTCCAGGAGGTCTCGGCCGCCCAGGCCTCGGCCCGGTGCCAGGCGCCGTCGAACCAGGGCTCCTTCGCGTCGACGTAGGCGTCCGTGCGCGTGTCGAGCGCGAGCAGTCGACGCTTCTCGGCGGCGTACCCCTCGCACGCCACCGGGTCGGCGCGCAACCAGTCCCGGAAGAGCAGCGCGAAGCGCCACCCCGCCGAGTGCTCGGCACGCACGTGGACGTGGACGATCTCCGCCGGGTCGCAACCACCCCAGAAGCGCTTGGCCCAGGCCTCGGCACCCGCGCCGGCCGGGTGGGGCGTGTCGCGCTCGTTGCCCACGGACAGCACGTAACCGGCGTCGTCCAGGCCGGCCCGGAAGGGGGCCGCGTCGGCGACGGCGAGTGACCTCACCCCGATCTGCACGTCGATGACATCCTTCGCGATCAGACCCGGGACCGCCGTCGAGCCGATGTGCTCGACCCCGGCCACCCCGTAGACGCCGGACAGCGCCGCGGCGATCCGCGCCACGACACGCTGCCCGCGCGCCGGCCAGTCCTCGCGCGGCGCGACGACGGCGTTGGCCTCGGGACGTCGGGAGCGGGTCCCCGTCCGCAGGTTGGCGTCGTAGCGGACGATTCGGTCGTTCCAGAGAGCGTCCACGCGGCGCTCGAGCTCACCGGTCGAACCGGTGTTGTCGAGGACGACGTCGGCGACCGCGCGCCGCTCGTCGTCCGTCGCCTGGGCCGCGATCCGTCGGCGGGCATCGGCCTCGTCGAGCCCGCGGCCCTCGACGAGACGACGCACCCGCGTCTCCGCGTCGACCTCGACGACGACGCAGACGTGCTCGTGCACCCAGAGCCCGCGCTCGACGAGCAACGGCATGTCGAAGACCGAGACCCGCTCGAGCGGCACCCGGCTGCGCTGCCGGGTGACCTCCGCGGTGATGGCCGGCTCGGTGATCTCCTCGAGCGCCCGCAGCGCCGCCGGGTCGGCGAAGACGACGGCAGCGAGGGCGGCCCGGTCGAGCGAGCCGTCGTCGCGGATCACCGACGTGCCGAAGCGCTCACGGATCCCGGCGAGGGCAGGCCGACCCGGCTCGACGACCTCCCGGGCGACGCGGTCCGCGTCGACGACGTCGGCGCCGAGCTCACCCAGGTGAGCGCTCACCGTCGACTTTCCCGAACCGATCCCGCCGGTGACCCCGACGCGGAGCACGTCAGCTCACGAGTCGCGGCGGGAACCCGCCGGTGGCGATCGGGCCCCAGCGGGTCGGCGTGACCCGCAGCAGGGACTTGCCCTGGTCCACCATCGCCTGGCGGTACTGGTCCCAGTCGGGGTGCTCCCCCGAGATCGCCCGGTAGTAGTCGACGAGCGGCTCGACCGAGTCGGGCAGGTCGAGCACCTCGCAGTCGCCGTCCACCTGGACCCAGGCGCCGCCGAAGTCGTCGGACAGCACGAGGACACTCACCTCGGGACGCTTGCGGGCATTGTTCGTCTTGGCCCGTTCGGGGTAGGTGGAGATGACGATCTGGCCCTCCTCGTCGACGCCGCCCGTGACGGGGGACGCCTGGGGCCGCCCGTCCGAGCGGGTGGTCATCACCACCATGGAGTGCCGTGGCCGGACGAAGTCCAGCAGCTCGGTGAGTTCAACGGTCGTGTTCGTTGCGATGGATCGGGCCATCCCCCGATTGTGCACCCCTACCCGACGTCGCCGCGGGACGCCCGGTCGAACGTCGCGATGAACGCCTCTGCCAGCCACTCGGCATACCGGTCGTGGCTCCAGCCACACCGACGGACGAAGCGGTCGTAGATCTCGGGGGCCGTGAGGATCCAGATGATGTCGATGAGGCCCTCGCGGTCGAGCCTGTTGGGCAGCCCGTGCGCGCGCTCGAGAGCCGCGAGCACGTTCGTGTTGCCGGTTCGGCGCTCCTGCTCGATCGTCGCCACGAAATCCTCGAGTCCGGCGTCCCCGCCCGCCCCCCGCCCGAGGAGCACCCCGAGCAGCGGGCCGGTCCGACGGTAGATCGTGGCGCAGAGAGCGGCGTATGCCGTGAGGAAGGACTCGCGGTCGGGTGCGAGCGACATCGACCGGAACTCCGGCCGGTCCGGCAACCCGACCGCCTCGTCGTCACCGACGAGCATCACGTCGTAGACCGCCTTGACGACGGCGGCTTTGCCCCCGACTGCGTTGTAGACGGTCTGGGAGCTCACCCCGGCCCGGCGCGCCAGCGTGGCCACCGACATCGCGTGGTACCCCTCCGACAGGAGCAGGTCCCGGGCGGCAGCGAGGACGCGCGATCGCGTCTCGTGGGCGGCCCGGGCCCGCGAGGAGTTGTCGTAGGGACGTTCACTTGACACGCGACCACCTCGACAGCAGCATAAGGTTGGTTGGAATGTCGTTCAAGCGAATGGGTGGGCGCAGGGGTCCCACCCGCGCGGCTGACCGACATCCGCACAGGGGGAGCGAGGGGCCGGTCGTCCGCCGGTCCCTCGCTGACACCGTCCGGCGCGTGGGCGCTCTCAGGCCGACCCGACGAGGGTCAGCGCGACATCGGGGTAGTCGGTGACGATCCCGTCCACGCCGATCGCGGCCATCGCCCGGATGTCCTCGGGGGCGTTGACGGTCCACGGCAGCACCGCGAGACCGAGGCCGTGGGCGCGGTTCACCAGCTCCTCGTCGACGGCGGCGAAGTGGGGCGCCACGACGTGGGCCCCGATCGCGGCCACCGCGGCGGGCAGGTCACCGTCGTGCTCCTCGTAGCTCGTGCTCCCCGTCCACGGGCTGCCCGGCGCCCACGTGTCACCGACGATCGCCAGGGCCGACCGCCTGAGGTTGGGGTCGAGCGTCATCGCGAGGTCGAGCACCCGCCAGTCGAACGCGTGGATGAGGCAACGGTCCGCGATCCCCGCCGCGTGGACCTGCTCGATGACACGGCCGACGAGCCGCTCCCGGCCCGCCACCTCACCGGCGTCGAGGGGGTTGACCTTGACCTCGATGGTCCAGAGCACCTCGGCGCCGCGCTCACCGCTCGCCTCGAGCAGCTCGGGAAAGGTGGCGATGCGTGCCCCGGGCGCCGCCTTCTGCCGGGGGAACCCTGGCAGGGTCAGCGCCCCGACGTCGACCGACGCCAGCTCCTGGTAGGTGAGCAGGTCGACCCGGGCCCCGACGAGGGCCTCGTCGGGGGCGACGACCTTGCCCGGCAGCAGCGTCGCGTCGTGCCACACGACGACCTCGCCGTCCGCGGTGAGCCGCACGTCGATCTCCACCCCGTGCGCGCCGACCTCGAGGGCAGCCAGCACGCTCGGCACGGTGTTCTCGACGACGAGGCCCTTGGCGCCCCGGTGGCCCTGGACGCCGAGCCCGCCGATGCGTCCCGGGCGACCTGGGGCCCACGGGCCGCGTCGCAGAGCCGGGTCGGCCACCTCAGCGTCCGATCCGGTCGCCGCTCGCGGCGTCGAAGGTGTGCATCTCGGAGGTGTCGGGGCGCACGTGCATGACGTCACCGACGGTGAAGTGGGTGCGCTTGTCGAGACGGACCGTCACCCGGTCGACCTCGGGTCCGGACTCGGCGGGCCGGCCGTACACGTACGACTCGGAGCCGAGCGACTCCACCAGCTCGACGGTGAGCGGAACGCTCTCCCCCTCGCTCGTCGGGTCGACGACGTGCCAGGACTCGGGCCGCAGCCCGACGACGACGGCGCCCTCGGCGGCGTCGGCGACCTCTCGCTCCAACGGGATCGACACACCGTGGACCGTGGCGCAGCCGTCGCGCACGGGTGACTCGACGAGGGTGATCGCGGGCGAGCCGATGAACGCGGCGACGAAGGTGTTGACCGGGTGGTCGTAGAGCCGCTCGGGGGTGTCCACCTGCTGCAGCTTGCCGTCGCGGAGCACCGCGACGCGGTGCCCCATCGTCATTGCCTCGACCTGGTCGTGCGTGACGTAGACCGTCGTGATGCCGAGCCGACGCTGGAGGCCGGCGATCTGCGAGCGGGTCGACACGCGCAGCTTCGCGTCGAGGTTCGACAGCGGCTCGTCCATGCAGAACACCTTGGGGTTGCGCACGATCGCCCGCCCCAGGGCGACGCGCTGGCGCTGACCACCGGACATCTGGCCGGGCTTGCGGTCGAGCAGGTCCTCGAGCTCGAGGATCTGGGCCGCCTCGGCGACGCGGGACTTCGTCTCGGACTTGCCCACCTTCGCGTTGTCGAGGGCGAAGGCCATGTTCTCGGCCGCGGTCATGTTGGGGTAGAGCGCGTAGCTCTGGAACACCATCGCGATGTCCCGGTCACGCGGCCGGACCCCCTTCTGGTCGTGGCCGTCGACGAGGATGCGCCCTCCGTTGATCGGCTCGAGCCCCGCGAGCATCCGCAGGGTCGTCGACTTCCCACAGCCGGAGGGCCCGACGAGCACGAGGAACTCACCGTCGGCGATGTCGAGGGTGATCCCGTCGACAGCCGGCTTGCCCCCCGGCGAGAACCGACGGGTCGCCTCGTCGAAGTACACGGTTGCCATGGAAGGCCTCTCCTCGTGGTGGTGCGCTGGGCGTCCCAGCAGAAGGGGGCCGTATGCCGCCGAGCTCCCTCCAGGGAGGCCGGCCCGGCGGCATACGGCCGGGGACGGGTGGGGACGGGTGGGTCAGGAGCTGAGCTTGGGCTTGATCTGCGACTCGTAGACGCGCAGGCTCTCCGCGTCGAGCGCCTTGAACACCGTTGCGACGTCCTGGCCCTGGGCGACCTGGTCGAGCGACTTGCCGATGCGGGCTCCGCCGCCGGGCAGCAGCACCCGGACGTTGTCCTGGCTGCGCGTGTGCGGCAGCTGGTCGATGGCCGTCTTGGCGTTGGGGTTCTTCTCGAGGTAGGCGGCCTCGGCCGGCTCGTCGACGGCCGACTTGCGGACCGGCATGTAGCCCGTCGCCTGGGTGAAGGTGACCGTGTTCTTCGCGTTGGTGAGGAACTCGATGAACTTCACGGCGTTGGCCTTGCGGGCGTCGCTGATGTTGGCCGGGATGCCGACGCCGGCGCCACCGGTCGGGCAGTTGTCCGTGCCCGGCAGGAAGGCGGTGCCGAAGTCGAACTTCGCGTCCTTGGTGATGCCGCCGAGGGAGCCGGTCGACTGGAGGATGCAGCCGGCGAGTCCGGCGCTGAAGTCGGCCTCCGGGGACTTGTTGAACTTGACGACCTTGTTCTTGGCGAGGTCCTGGAGGAACTGTCCGGCCTTGATCGTGTTCGGGTCGGAGAAGGTCGGGGTCCACTCCTTGGAGTAGGCGCCGCCGAAGCCCCAGGCCATGTTCTGGAAGTACCAGTCGAGGTAGTTCGACCCGTCGGCGAGCTCGAGGGCGACCTGGCCGTTGCCGAGGGCGGCCTGGATCTTCGGGGCCCAGGTCGCGAACTCCTCCCAGTCCTTCGGGCCGCGGTCCTCGAGGCCGGCCTTCTTCCACACGTCCTTGTTGTAGTAGAAGAGCGGCGTCGAGCGGGAGTAGGGCAGCGCGTAGTGCTTGTCGGCCGAGGTGTAGTCGTTGTAGAGCGCGTCGACGTAGTCGCTCACGTCGACCTTCGCCGTCGCGAGCAGGTCGTCGAGGGGCGCCAGCTGCTTGTTGATGGCGAAGTTGAACCACGTGACGTCCGAGACGACGACGACGTCGGGCAGCTGACCACCGGCGAGGGCCGCGTTGAACTTCTGGGCGACCTCCTCGTAGTTCTGGCCGGCGTCGACGAGCTTGACCTTGAGCCCGGCGTTGGCGGCCTCGAAATCCTTGATGATCGCCTGCTCGACCGGCTTGGAGGTGCCGGGGTGGTTGCTCCAGAACTCGATCGTGTTGCTCGCGGCACCGGCGCCTCCGCCGTCCGTGGTGGGGCTCGTGCCCGTCCCGGCGCACGCAGCGAGGCTCGCGACGCCGGCGGCGCCGGCGAGTCCGAGGAATCCGCGACGAGAGAACTCGTTCATGGTGTGGTGCCTTTCCTTATTGGTGAGGTGGTGTCAGCCCTTGAGGGCGCCGGCCGTGAGGCCCTTGATCATCTGGCGCTGGAGGAAGAGGAAGAGGACGAGGATCGGCAGCATGGCCAGGACCGTGCCGGCCATCACGGGCCCCCAGTTCGTCACGCCGTCGTTGTTCTGGAGCAGGGTGAGCCCGACCGGCAACGGCGCGACGCGCTCGTCGTCGGCCATCAGGAACGGCCAGAGGTACTCGTTCCACTCGTTGACGACGGTGATCAGCGAGAAGGCCACGACGGTGGGCCACGACATCGGCAGCACGACCCGCCAGAGCAGCTTGAGCGGTCCGGCCCCGTCGAGGCGCGCCGCCTCGATGATCTCGCCGGGCAGGGCCAGGAACTGGTTACGCATCAGGAAGGTGCCGAAGGCGACACCGGCGAGCGGGATGATGATGCCCTGGTAGGTGTTGCGCCACCCGAGCTGGGCCACGAGGGCGTAGTTGGAGATGACGGTGATCTGGTTGGGCACCATCAGCGCCGCGATGACGACGAGGAACACGATGGACCGGCCCGGGAAGCGCAGGAGCGACAACGCGTAAGCGCTGATCACGCCGAGCACGATCTTGATGGCCGAGGTGATCGACGTGATGATGAACGAGTTGCGGGCGTAGCTGAAGAACGGGATGCGCGTCGTCACGTCGGAGTAGTTGGCGCTCGTCGCGGGGTCCGGCCACCACTGGGCGGGCCGGACGTAGATGTCGCCCCGTTCCTTGACCGAGGTGAGCACGATCCAGAAGAGCGGCACCGCGACGACGAGCACGGCCAGCGTCATCCCGACGTAGCCCGCCGTCGTCCACAGCGTCCCCCGGTGGTTGGCTGCCTCGGTCCCGTGCGCGCCGCCGCGCCGTTCGCGGCGCGTGGTCCTCGTCGAGGGCTCCCCCGCCGGGGTGCTGTCGGTCGCTGCTGTCGTCATGACTGGCGCCCCTTGTCCATGACCCGCACCTGGACGACGGTGACGACGAGCAGGATGAGGAACATCACCGTCGCGACCGTCGCGCCGTAGCCGGCCCGCTGGTTGACGAACGTCTCCTGGTAGACCTGGTAGACGAGGGTGGTCGTGCCGTTGCCGACCGGGCCGCCGCGGGTCATGACGTTGATGATGTCGAACACCTGGACCGAGCTGAGCAGCACAGTGATCGACAGGAAGAAGGTCGTCGGTCGCAGCTGCGGCATGAGGACCCGACGGAACCGTGTCCACGCCGTGGCCCCGTCGATCTCTGCTGCCTCGTCGAGGTCGGCCCGGCGCCCCTGGAGCGCGGCGAGGTAGATGACGAAGGTGTAGCCGAGGTTCTTCCAGATGTAGGTGACCGTGACCATGAACAGGGCCCAGCCGGACTGCTGGTAGAAGTCGGGCGAGTCCACCCCCACCCGGGCGAGCAGGTCTCTCACGAGGCCGAAGCTCGGGTCGAAGACGAACTGGAATGCCACCCCGATCGCGGCACCGGAGATGACGAACGGCGCGAAGATCACCGACCGGACGAGGTTGCGGCCCCGCAGCTGCTGGTCGAGCAGCAGGGCCAGTCCCAGCCCGAGAGCGAGCGAGATCCCCACCGTGGCGATGGTGAAGATGAAGGTGTTGCGCAACACCACCTTCGTGTCCTCGCGGCCGAACCACTCGACGTAGTTGGCGAAGCCGACACTGTTGAGCGTGGGCGAGGAGATGTTCCAGTCGGTGAACGACAACCGGATGTTGTCGATGAGCGGCCGGTAGGTGAAGACGATGAGCAGGATCAGGTTCGGCAGGAGCAGCACCGCGGCGAGGCTCCACTCCCAGGCCCGCCCGCTGGAGCGCCGCGGCGCCGGTCCCACGGGTGGCGGAGGTCCGGGCGGGGCCCCCCCCGACGGCGCTGCGGCCTGCTGAGATTCGGTCACCGGTGACTGCACTCCGTCAACCTAGCGGGGGGAGCGGTGCGATTGCGGGATTGACGGCACCGATTCGCATCTGTTCACCACGCGTCCACCGCGCACTCGCCGGGTGACGTGGCCGCCGGTCGGCGCGCGGGCCGGGACGCGACGAGACCCCGGACCGCAGGGGTCCGGGGTCTCGTCGTCGATCGGGCAGATCCGACCTGACGTGGGGTCAGTTGCCGGTCAGCTTCTCACGGAGCGCAGCAAGCGCCTCGTCGGAGGCGAGGGTGCCCTCGGCCGGCGCGGGGGCGCTGGCGCGACGCGGCTCGCGCGACTCGGTCTCCTCGGCGTCGGGCGCCGTGTCACCGGTGGCCGAGCTGTAGGAGGTCGACGTGCTGCCGGAGGTGGCCGCCTCGGCGTCGGCCTTGCTGGCCGCCTCGACCTGGGCCTTGTGGGCCTCCCAGCGGGAGTGGGCCTCGGCGTACTGACGCTCCCACTTCTCGCGCTGGGACTCGTAGCCCTCGAGCCACTCGTTGGTCTCGGAGTCGAAGCCCTCGGGGTACTTGTAGTTCCCCTTGTCGTCGTACTCCGCAGCCATGCCGTAGAGGGTCGGGTCGAACTCCGACGCCGCGACGGACTCGTCGTTGGCCTGCTTCAGCGACAGCGAGATCCGGCGACGCTCGAGGTCGATGTCGATGACCTTGACGAAGATCTCGTCGCCGACGTTGACGACCTGCTCCGGCAGCTCCACGTGGCGCTCGGCCAGCTCGGAGATGTGCACGAGGCCCTCGATGCCGTCCTCGACCCGCACGAACGAGCCGAAGGGGACGAGCTTGGTGACCTTGCCGGGGACGACCTGGCCGATGGCGTGGGTTCGGGCGAAGTGCTGCCACGGGTCCTCCTGGGTCGCCTTCAGCGACAGGGAGACACGCTCACGGTCCATGTCGACGTCGAGCACCTCGACGGTGACCTCGGTGCCGACCTCGACGACCTCGGACGGGTGGTCGATGTGCTTCCAGGACAGCTCGGAGACGTGGACGAGACCGTCGACGCCACCGAGGTCCACGAAGGCACCGAAGTTGACGATCGAGGACACGACGCCCGACCGGACCTGGCCCTTCTGGAGCTCCTTGAGGAACGTCGT
>JBBRGO010000026.1:0-20608 GCA_038224055.1 Actinomycetales bacterium | reverse complement strand
TACGAGGCGATGATCAACGACCCCGCCTGGATCGAGCAGACCTCGGCCCTCGCGGACGCCCACGCCCAGGCCCGCGCCCAGCAAGGCCCCGACGATGACGGCGCGGATCAGATGGTCGCTCTGCGGGCGTCCGCAGGGCTCTCGCTGACCCGCCACGCCGAGGCCGACGTGCTGTCCGCTGCGGAGCAGGTGGCGCGGGGGCGGATGACGCACGACGTCACCCTCGTCACCCTGGTCTCCGAGCTCGTCGTCCGCGGAGTCGAGGCACCGGGCGGGCTCACCATGATCGACTGGTTGCGCAGCCTGGACCCGGCACTGACTACCGGGCAGGCCAAGGCGTTCGTCACCGTCGCCGCCGCGATCACGCAGCCGCGGTGGGCGCAGCTGCGGCTGCTCGTCGCAACCCAGCAGGTCACCGTGGGCAACGCCGCCCAGGTCATCGACTTCGAGGTCCGGACGAGGCCCGTGGCCGACCCCGACGACCTCGACACCGCCCTGGACGACCTCACCGAGCAGGCGCCCCGCCTCCGGCCCGAGGAGCTCGCCCGGCTCGCCCGCCACCACACCGAGCAGGTCCAGCCCCCGAAGGACGAGGACCGTCTCGACCGCGGCCGCCGCGAGGCCAGAGGGCTGTGGTTCGACCCGCCGACCGCCACCGGCATGGTCGGCCTGCGCGGGATGCTGGACCCCGAAGGCGCCGCGATCGTCAAAGCCGCCATCGACCCCCTCGCCGCCCCGAACCCCACCACCGACGAACACGGCCGAACCGTCGAGGCCGACGACCGCAGCCCGGCCCGGCGACGTTTGGAGGCGTTGCTCACCATCGTCCAACGCGGTGTCGCCGCCGCCGACGGCGTCCCGACCACCGACAAGGCCAAGGTCGTCGTCCTCATCGACCTGCCCACCCTCTCCGGCGACCCCGGCAACCCCGACGACCCCGGCACCGGGCCCGGAGCCACGCTCACCGGGGAGGTCCTCTCACCCGGGACCGTGCGCCGGATGGCCTGCGACGCGCAGCTCATCCCCGTCGTCCTCGGCGCCGACAGCGAACCCCTCGACCTCGGCCGCGCCCGGCGCCTCTTCACCAGAGGCCAGCGCCTCGCCCTCACCATCCGCGACCAAGGGTGCACCTACCCCGGGTGCACGGTGCCCGCGACCTGGTGCGACGCCCACCACGTCACCCACTGGGCCTGCGGCGGACCCACCTCCCTCACGAACGCGGCCCTGCTCTGCCCGAGACACCACACCCGCGTCCACGACCACGACCTGCGCGACCATCACCACCACCGGCGTCACCTGGCACACCTGACCGTCCCGCCCCACACCCCGCCACCACCGGCGGGGACGTCGGCACGTCACGTCCCAGCGTCTCTCAGAAGAGGGCGCTCATCAGGGCCTTGCGGGCCCGCACGACGACGTCCTCGGACGAGCCGACGACCTCGAAGAGCTCGACGAGGTGCTCACGGGCCTGGTTGCGGTCGGCGTCGCTCGTCACCCGCACGGTGTCGATGAGCCGGAGGAAGGCGTCCTCGACGTGGCCACCGAGCAGGTCGAGGTCCGCGGCGAGGATCTGGGCGTCGACGTCCGTCGGCGCCTGCGCCGCAGCGGCCCGCGCGGCCTGCAGGTCGGCGCCACGCGTGCGCCGCATCAGCCCGACCTGGGCCAGGCCGATGCGCGCCTCGACGTCGGCCGGGTTCTCGAGGAGTGCGGCCCGGTAGGCCTCGGCCGCGCCGTCGAGGTCGTCGGCCTCGATGGCGTCGAAGGCCTGCTGGTGCAGCGGGGCCAGGGGCGGCTCCTCCGGCTCGGTGGCGGCCTCACCCGTCGGCATGGCCGCTCCGCCGATGGTGCCGGTCACCCCGTGCTGGGCAGCCAGCGCGAGCACCTGGTCGATCACGGCGACGATCTGCTCCTCGGGCTGGACCCCCTCGAACAGCGGGACCGGCTGGCCCGCGACGAACGCGAAGCTGACCGGGACGGCCTGGACCTGGAAGGCCTGCATGATCGTCGGGTTGGAGTCGACGTCGACGGTGACGAGCTGGAAGCGACCGGCATACCGCTGGGTGACGCCCGTGAAGGTGGTGACGAAGTCGGAGGACTGCGGGAGTCGGGTCGACCACAGCACCATGATGATCGGGTGCTTCGTGCTCTCGGCGATGACGTCGCGGATGCTCGCGTCAGAGCCTTCGACCACAGGACCGCCGGCGGCGGGTGGTCCCGCTGCACCGGGCGACGCGGGGCCAGCCGGCTGGGCCGGGCGCTTGAGCGAGGAAAGGTCGACGGCACCGCGCAAGGCTGCCGCGGTAAATGGCTGCTGGCTCATGGGTCAATCCTGCCTCACTTGGCGGAGCCCGAGACCAGCTGGTCCGAGGCGGCGACGACGGTGGCTTGTCCCGTGGTCGGGATGACGAAGACAACGACCTCGTTGGAGGTGAGCTGGGCCTCCGTCGTGATGGTCGTGATTCCGGTGATGGCGGTGACGTCCTTGCCGGGCGTGAGCTTGACCGGCGTGCGCAGGGCGATCCGGTCCCGGCGGGCGAGGTCCTCGAAGACGATGACGCCGTTCCCCGAGGTGAGCTGGAGACCACCGACCTGGCCTCGGGGCTGGTGGTCCTGGCTGAAGCTGCCCTGGGCAGCGACGGCCTTGGCCTGCGCTGTCGCCGTCGTGCGCAGCTGGTCCGAGAGCGCATCGGTGGCGAGGAGCTTCGAGGTGACCGGGTCGGGGTAGCGAACGGACTGCGCGAAGGACGACGCGACGGCCTCGGGGGTGGCCACGAGGTCGGTGGCCCCGGACACCGGGCCGGACCCGAGCGTCGTCGGTGCGAAGGCGTCGAGACGGGCGTCGGGCACGACGGTCGCGAGGGCAGCCACCTGGAACGGGCCACCCTGCGTGTCGCTCGTCAGCAGCGCGAGCACGGGGTTGCCCGACTTCTTCAGGGAGGCCTGGAAGAGCAGCTGCTGCGGCACGGTCCCGACGGTCGAGACGGCGAGCAGCTTCGCTCCCTCGCTCGTCAGCTCGTTGTCCGCCTTCTGGGCGTCCGTGAGCACGGGCAGGCTCTTGGCCCACGCGTTCGCCGATGCGAGAGCCGAGCCGGTGTAGGCCTTCGCCCGCGCGGCCGGGCCGGTGGCACCGGTGTCCGCGCGTGCGGTGATCGCGTCGGTCAGCACGCCGGTGCCCGTCGTCGTCGCCTCCGACTGCGCAAGGGCAGGGGTGGCCGTCGGGGCGGCCGTCGGCGTCGCCGTCCCACCGGTGTCGCCCGTGCACGCCACGAGCAGCGACGCGCTGGCCACGGCGCCGACGAGTGCCGTGGCGAGCGTGCGTCGTCGGGTCACGGGGCGGGGCATGAGGGGCCTTTCGGTCAAACACGGATGGGCCACGTGCGGGGCGGCCGACCACCACCATACGCAGGCCGGTCGCCGGTCCGAAAACCCGTCGTTGCCGGGGAGCGCCTGCTCAGGGCGCGGTCTCCGCGCCCCGAGACGTCGCGACGGCTGTCGACGGTGGCACGTCCCGCCACCCCCGGCGGACCAGACGCACCTCGGGGACCCCCGTCGCCTCGTGGCTCGTCGTGGCGCCCTCGAGGACGAACCCGTGTCGGGCGTAGAAGGACCGGGCACGCGCATTCGTCTCCACCACCCACAACGTGGCGTCGCGCTCACCGAGGATGCGGTGGAGGAGGGCGTCGGCCAGCCCCGAGCCGTGGACCTCGGGGAGCAGGTTGACCACGTAGAGCTCCCACTCGGTGGGAGCGTCGTCGTCGCGCGACGGACCAGCGCTCGTGAAGCCGACGAGCCGACCGCTCCCGTCCCGGGCGACGAGCGTCCCTGCCCCCGGCGGCGCCGCCGCCCCCTGGGCCACCTGGCGCCACCCGGCTGCGGAGCGCTCCGCACTGAGCGAGGCGAGGTGCTCCGGCGGCATGGCGGCGGCATACGTCTCACGCCAGATCCGGACGTGGACCTCGCCCAGCTCGTCGCAGTCCGCGAGGCGGAGCGCCGCGACCTGCCAGCGGGACGGGTCCGCCTCAGCCATCACCCTGCCGATCGAGGGCTGCCTCGAGACGCTCGAGCTTGCCGTCGAGCTCACCGGTGAAACCGGGCCGGATGTCCGCCTTGAGGACGAGACTCACCCGCGGGGACTCGGCGGCCAGCACATCACAACACTTCTTCACGACCGCCATGCACTCCTCCCACTCCCCCTCGATCGTCGTGAACATCGCGTCGGTGCGGTACGACAACCCCGAGTCGCGAACGATGCGGATGGCGCGGGCGACGGCGTCGGACACGGAGCCGGTGTCGTCGGCGGCGATGGTGGGGGCGACGGAGAAGGCGATCAACATGTCCTCACCGTATGCCGCCGAGCCGGAGGGGTGCCCGACGCCCCCGAGTCGTCGGGCACCCGTGTCTCACAGGTCCTTGGCCACCGACAGCGCTTCCTCGGTGACGGCGAAGCCGAGGTCGACGTTGATCTGCACCATCCACGGGTTCTGCTCGTCGTTCATCGTCTGGACCGTCCGGCGGTCCGGGGCGACCCGCGCCAGCTGCTCGAGGTTAGCCACCTTGACCGCCATCCCGAGCCGGTGGCCGCGATGCTCGGGCAGCACGAGCGTGCCCCACTGGAAGACCATGTGGGGGTCGCCCACCGGGTAGTTGAGGTCGCTGTAGGCCGCCACGACGCCCGACTCACGGTGCACGGCCACGGCGGTGAGCATCGTGGCACCGGACTCGTGGAAGTGGTCGAGGTTGGTCTGGTAGTCCTCGACCGTCATCGACTCCGGCTCGAAGTCGAGGTCGCCGGTGGGTGCGTCGAGGATGAGCCGGTTCGAGCAGTCGCAGACACCTTGGCGCAGCAGGTCGGGCACCCCGTCGACGTGCACCGTCAGCTCGTATTCCTCCCCCATGGCGACCGAGGACCGTCGCGCCTCGCGCGCGAGGAGCGCCGCAGCGACGGGCAGCGGCAGGGTGCGCACGATCTCCACCGACGCCACGCGGTAGCCCCGGTTGAGCGCGAAGACCCGGTCGGCGTGCGAGTCCCGTTGCGACACGGGCACGAACACCTCGCCGAGGAGCAGCGACCGCCCGTTTCCCCGGGCGCGGTCCTCGACCCAGGCGAGGAGCGCCGACCAGATGCCGCTGCCGCGGTGGTCCGGGTCCACCGTCAGCTCCATCCAGCACTTCTCGAGGTTGTCCCGCTGCGGGAGGTAGAGGCGGACCCAGCCTGCGGGCTCGCCGTCGACGACCGCGACGACGGCCTCCTCGCGTTCACCGGGGAAGACGAAGCGCACACCGGCGACGAACTCCTCGAGCGTCCGCCGGACCGGGTGGACCCGCGAGACCTTCTCGCTGCGCGAGGACATCCCGAAGAGGCCCTTGAGGAGGACGTCGTCGTCACGGTCGAGCGGGATGATCTCCATCCCCCCACGGTGACAGGGGGGCGGAGGCAGGACAACGGGTTTTCCCCGGGTCCCCCGTCCGCGGTCAGCCCTGGGCGTCGTCGCCGGCGCCGTCAGCGCGGTCGAGCAGGCGGTCGGCGGCGGCATACGGGTCGAGGCGCCCCGCGACGACCTCGCGGGTCAGGGCACCGAGGCCGTCGTGACCGCCGACGTGGCCGAAGCGGGCCCGGAGGGAGGCGACCGCGATGGACTCGATCTCGTCGGCCGCGCGTCGTTCGCGCCGGCGGTCGAGCTCGCCGTTCTGCGCGATGAAGGACCGGTGCTGGTCGAGCGCCGCCATCACCTCGTCGAGACCGGTCCTCGATGACGCGACGGTCTTGAGGACCGGGGGGCGCCACAGGCCGGGCTCGGTGCGGTCGCCCAGGGAGATCATGTGCCGGAGATCGCGGACCGTCGCGTCGGCGCCGTCGCGGTCCGCCTTGTTGACGACGAAGACGTCGCCGATCTCGAGGATGCCCGCCTTCGCCGCCTGGATGCCGTCACCCATCCCCGGCGCGAGCAGCACGACCGACGTGTCGGCCAGACCGGCCACCTCGACCTCGCTCTGCCCGACCCCGACCGTCTCGACGACGACGACGTCGCAGCCGGCCGCGTCGAGGACGCGGATCGCCTGGGGGGTCGACCACGAGAGACCGCCGAGGTGGCCCCGCGAGGCCATCGACCGGATGTAGACCTCCGGATCGAGGGCGTGGTCCTGCATCCGGATCCGGTCACCGAGCAGCGCCCCGCCCGAGAAGGGGGAGCTGGGGTCGACCGCCAGCACCCCGATGCGCAGGCCTCGCTCCCGCAGCGCACCGACGACGGCCGTGGTCGAGGTGGACTTGCCGACGCCGGGAGACCCGGTCACCCCGATGACCCAGGCCCGACCGGTGTGCGGGGCGAGGGCAGCCATCACCTCCCGCAGGGCCGGGTGCCCGTCCTCGACGAGCGAGATGAGCCGGGCGACGGCGCGGGGAGCCCCCGCCCGGGCCGCCTCGACGAGAGCGGGGACGTCGACGGCGCGGCGTGCCACGTGCGTCAGCCGGCCGGGGAGGTCAGACGGACGCCGGCACGCGGATGATGAGGGCGTCGCCCTGGCCGCCACCACCGCACAGGGCGGCCGCGCCCACTCCGCCGCCACGGCGCTTCAGCTCGAGAGCGAGGTGCAGGGCGATCCGGGCACCGGACATGCCGATCGGATGGCCCAGGGCGATCGCGCCTCCGTTGACGTTGACCTTCTCCGGGTCGATCCCCAGCTCCTTGGTCGAGGCGAGCCCGACCGCGGCGAACGCCTCGTTGATCTCGACGAGGTCGAGGTCGCCCGGGGTGATCCCCTCGCGCTCGCAGGCGCGGGCGATGGCCCTCGCCGGCTGCTGCTGGAGGGTCGAGTCGGGGCCGGCCACGACACCGTGCGAGCCGATCTCGGCGAGCCACGTGAGACCGAGCTCCTCGGCCTTCGCCTTGCTCATCACGACGACGGCCGCGGCGCCGTCGGAGATCTGCGATGCCGACCCCGCCGTGATGGTGCCGGTCTTGCTGAAGGCCGGCCGGAGCGCTCCGAGCGAGGCAGTCGTCGTGTCGGCACGGATCCCCTCGTCGGTGCGGAAGGCGATCGGATCGCCCTTGCGCTGTGGGATCGAGACGGTGACGACCTCGTCGTCGAAGAGCCCGTCCTTCCATGCCTTCGCGGCGAGCTGGTGGCTCCGCGCCGAGAACTCGTCCTGCTCCTCGCGGCTGAAGGCGAGCTCCCCGGTGTTGGCGTCCTCGGTGAGCAACCCCATCGCCTGGTCGGTGAACGCGTCCCAGAGCCCGTCGAAGGCCATGTGGTCACGCATCGTCACGTCGCCGTACTTGTAGCCCTCGCGCGACTTCGTCATCAGGTGCGGAGCGTTGGTCATCGACTCCTGCCCGCCGGCCACCACGATGTCGAACTCGCCGGCGCGGATGAGCTGGTCGGCCATGGCGATGGCGTTGATGCCCGAGAGGCAGACCTTGTTGATCGTCAGGGCCGGGACGGTCATCGGGATTCCTGCCGCGGCGGCCGCCTGGCGGGCCGGGATCTGGCCGGCCCCCGCCTGGAGCACCTGCCCCATGATGACGTAGTCCACCCGGTCCGGTGCCACGCCCGCCTTCTCGAGGGCGCCCTTGATGGCGAAGCCACCGAGGTCGCTCCCGGAGAAGCCCTTGAGCGAGCCGAGCAGGCGTCCCATCGGGGTGCGCGCTCCGGCGACGATCACGGATACCGGACGGTCAGCACTGGTCATGACAAAGCCTCTCCAACGTCAGCGGGGATGTGTCGTTCACTGTAACGGCGGCGCCGGGGGCCTCCGGACCGGCATGAGGAAGCGCACACGCGCAGCGCTCGGCCACCGGTCGACGGTGCGGCAACAACGGTCACGCCGCGAGGAACACCGTCAGCAGCACGGTCGCGACGACGGTCGACACGAGCAGCGCCGCAGCCGGCAGGAGGGTCATCCGCAGCACCTGACCCGTCGAGGAGCGGCCTCCCCCGACGGCACTGAGACCGAGGACGATGACGACCGGCGCGAGGGCGTTGCCGATGTTGCCCCCCGCCAGCTGACCCGCCAGCAGCACGGAAGCGGGGTCGCCGATGAGGCCGGCCACCTGCACCTGGAGAGCCGAGAAGAGTGCGTTCGAGCTCGTCGTCGAACCCGTGATGAACGAACCGAGAGCTCCGACGAGAGGCGCGATCGCCGGGTAGGCCGCACCGGTGGCCCCCGCCGCGCCCTGGGCAACCGTCGTGACCATCCCGCTGTCGACGAGAACCCCGGCAACCGACGCGAGGAGCAGGACCGATGGCGAGGACTTCCGGAACTGGCGGAGCGTCGCCGTCCAGACCGGTCCCCAGGCGTCGCGAGGCCAGTCGCCACGGGCCTTCCAGACGACAAGGCTCAGCGCGGAGGCGATGAGCAGGAAGGAGCCAGGGTGACCGACGAGCGCGATCGGGTTGTACAGCCCGACCGCGGGGTTGCTCACCCCCTGTCCGGTTTCCGTCGCGGGAAAGGACGGGCCGATGAGCAGGTGCCCCTTCGCCCACGTCCGCACCGCCGGGGGCAGGAAGACGAGGAGCGCAACGGAGGCGAGCAGGACGTAGGGCACCACCGCGGCCCGCGCCCGACCTCGGTCCTCGGCGAGGTGCGGGTTCGCAGCAGCAGTCGGCTGTGCGTCCGGGTCTGAGCGAACACGCCTGCGACCAAGGTGTCCCCGAGCCGCGCGGAGAACGAAGACCATGGCGATCCCGGCCGCCCCGCCGCAGAGCGCGCCGATCCCCGGTTCGACGTGCGCGACGGCTGCCTGGGTCAGGGCCATCGCCGGTCCGACCGTGACCAGCATCGGCCACGCCTCCCGCAGCGCGGCCCACCCGCCGGACATCAGGGCGACGAGGAGCCCGGCCAGCAGGCAGTTGACTCCGAGGAGGAGGGAGGCGACGGCGGCGTACTGCGCCGTCTCCACAGGGTCCAGGTGAGCGGTGAGCGCCCCCATGTAGAAGGAGGACCCCATCGAGCCGAAGCCCACTGCCCAGTGGTAGCCCACGAGCGGGAGCGCCACCGCCCGCGAGACGCCGACCCCGAGGGCGACGAGCAGTGGCGCAGCGACCGCGATGGGGGTGCCGAAGCCGGAGACGCCCTGGATGAACGACGGCAGGACCCAGGCGAGGAGCAGCACGTTCTCGGTGCGGCTCGGCAGCACCCGAGACAGGGCTCGACCGAGGGAGGCCATCCCGATGCGGGTTGCCAGATGATGCATGAGCAGGGCGGGCCCGATGACGTAGAGGATCCAGAGACCGACCCAGGCGCCCTTGCCGAGCCCCACCGCGACGGTCGTGCCCACGGCCCCGAAGGCAGCCATCGCCAGCACGCTGGCGTAGACGACGGTGAGGCCGGCATTGACGATCGTCGACAGCCGGCCCCAGAGGACCAGCCCGAGCAGGAGCACCACGGGGCTGACGGCGAGCACCCACTGGAGCGGGGTCACCTCCGTGGCAGCGCCGGCTGACGTCACCGGCTCGAGCACGGTCGGGAGCAGTGGAACCAAGGCTGTGATCACGCGAATGTCTTTCGTATACGATCAGGCTCGTCGATGCGGCCACGAGGGCCCGTCCGAGCGGCAGGAGATGCGGCGTGGTCGAGTCGCAGACCATCGGGAGCACCCATCTCGGGCTCCGCGACCAGGTGCTGGCCGAGCTGCGTCGACGAATCGTCGACGGGGCCTACCCTCCGGGCGAACGACTCACGGAGGAGCGCCTCGCCGCCGACTTCGGGGTGTCGCGCAACCCGGTGCGCGAGGCCCTCCGTGTCGTGGAGGGCGACGGCCTCGTGACCACGACGCCCCGTCGGGGCGCGGTCGTCGCGACCCCCGACCCGGGCGCCGTGGCCGACCTCTTCGCCGTCCGATCCAGTCTCGAGGCCGTCGCGGCACGTCTCGCTGCCGAGCGAGCCACGCCGCAGGACGTGGCCGCACTGCGCGACCTGCTCGAGGATGCCCGACGAGCCACGGAGGCCAAGGACTTCTCCCGGGTGGCCGAGCTCAACAGCGAACTGCACATGCGGGTGATCGAGGTCACCGGCAACCGCTGGCTGAGCCAGGTGTCGGCGGCCATATACCTCCACGTCCACTGGATCTTCCGGGTGAGCGCCGCGCACCGGGCACCACACTCGTGGGGCGAGCACACCCGCCTCGTCGACGCGATCGCCCGGGGCGACGCCGACGCAGCCGAAGCGGCGGCCATCACGCACGTCGACGCCGCCGCCCGCGCCGCGCTGACGGCCCTGACCGACGAGCCCTGAGGGTCGGGCCCCTCACCGGCCGACGGCATAGCCCTGCATCCCCCGGGGGTTGGCTCCGGCCTTCAGGACGCCCGTCCGTGGGTCCCGGGTCACCGCGCACATCCGACCCTCGCTCCACCCGTCACCGATCTGAACCTCGTGGCCCCGCAGGCGCAGCTCGTCGAGGACCGCCGCTTCGACACGGTCCTCGACGACGAGCACGCCCGGCTCGATCGCCCGCGGCCAGAACGACCCCGGGAAACCGTTGGTGTGCCAGGCCGGAGCGTCGATCGCCGTCTGCAGGTCATCGCCCTGCACCAGGGTGCGAAGCAGGAAGAGCAGCTGCCACTGGTCCTGCTGGTCGCCACCGGGTGAGCCACAGGCCATGACGGGGACGCCGTCACGCAGGACCATCGTCGGCGTCAGGGTGGTGCGGGGGCGCCGGCCAGGCGCGAGCGAGGAGGACAGCCCCTCCTCGAGCCAGAACATCTGCATTCGGCTCCCGAGGCAGAAGCCCAGCTCGGGGATGGTGGGCGAGCTCTGCAACCACCCCCCACTGGGCGTGGCCGAGACCATGTTGCCCCAGCGGTCGACGACATCGACGTGGCAGGTGTCACCGCGCGTCTCGCCGCGCCGGTCGACCGTGGGCTCCCCGAGCGAGGCATCCGACCCGGCCTGTGCGGTGGCGATGCCACCGCGCGCGTGGACCGCGATTCGCGGCTCCCGGCCCTCGGGGTGGCCCGGCCGCACCTCGAGCGACGCTCGGGGCCCGATCAGGGTGGCGCGGTCACGGGCATAGGAGGTCGAGAGCAGCACCTCGAGGGGGACGTCGACGTCTCCGTACCAGGCCTCGCGATCTGCGTAGGCGAGCTTCATCGCCTCGGCGATGGCGTGGATGCCGTCCGCCGTCGACGGGTCTAGCGCGGCCGCGTCCCCCAGAGCGTCGAGCACCGTGAGGCTCTGCAGGAGGGCCGGCCCCTGTCCCCAGGCCCCGGTCTTCGCAACGACGTGGCCGTGCCATTCGACGGTGGCCGCGTCCTCCCACGTGGCCGAGAACGCGGCCATGTCGGCGGCGGTGATGAGACCAGCGTGTCGTTCGCCGCTGGAGTCTCGAAAAGCCTTGCGCGAGAACGCATCGACGGCTTCCGCCACGAAACCCTGCGACCACGCCCGTCGGGCGGCGTCGATCTGGGCGACCCGGTCGCTCCCCGCGGCGGCTCCCTCGTCGAGGAGCCGCTCGAGCGTGGCGGCATACGCCGGGTTCTTCACCAGTGAGCCCGCTACCGGAGGCTGACCGTCTCGAAGCCACAGGTCGGCAGACGTCGTCCAGTCCTCGACGAAGAGGTCCCGCACCAGGCCGATGGTGGTGCACACGCGGGAGAGCACGGGGTGCCCGTCGCGGGCGTAGCCTATGGCCGGCTCCAGCACCTCACGCAGGGTCTGGGTGCCGTGGTCCCGGAGCAGCAGCAGCCACGCATCGACGGCACCGGGGACCGCCGCAGCGAGGGGGCCCGATCCCGGGACGAGCTCGAACCCCTTTGACCGGTAGTGCTCGATGGTGGCCCCGGCCGGAGCCGGCCCCTGTCCGCACAGCACGCGCGGCGTCGGGTCGTCGGCCGTGGCGACGATGGCGGGCATGTCACCGCCCGGTCCGTTGAGGTGGGGCTCCACCACGTGCAGGACGAAACCAGCGGCGACGGCGGCGTCGAACGCGTTGCCTCCGAGCTCCAGCACCCGCATCGCCGACTGGGAGGCGATCCAGTGGGTCGTGGACACCATCCCGAAGGTCCCCTCGAGGGTCGGGCGGGTGGTGAAGGTCATGCGTTGCTCCTCGTGTCGGTGCTCGGGTCGGGCCGGGCGCCCGTGGACTGATGCGGGGTCCGGACGTCGGGGCCGTTGCCGTCATCGTCGACGAGGTGGCACGCGACGGCTCCCCCGGCGGCCCTGCGGAGGTCCGGCACCTCCTCGGCGCAGCGGGCGACGGCTACGGGACACCGCGTGTGGAAGCGGCACCCCGACGGCGGGTCCATCGCCGAAGGCAGGTCGTCGCCGAGCAGGACCCGCGTGCGGGCTCGCTGCCGAATCGGGTCGGCCAGGGGTGCCGCCGCGAGAAGGGCCTGTGTGTACGGGTGCTTCGGCCGGGCGAACACCTCCTCGCGGGATCCCGTCTCGACCAGCTGTCCGAGGTACATCACCGCGATGTCGTCGGCGAGGTACTCGACGGCGGCGAGGTCGTGGGTGATGAAGAGGCAGGCGAAGCCGATGTCTCGCTGGAGGTCGGCGAGCAGGTTGAGCACCGAGGCCTGCACCGACACGTCGAGCGCACTCGTCGGCTCGTCGGCGACGAGCAGGGAAGGGCTCGACATGAGGGCACGGGCGATGCTGACGCGCTGGCGCTGTCCGCCGGAGAGCTCGTGCGGGTAGCGCCGGGCGACCTCCGGACGAAGCCCCACGCGCTCGAGCCCCTCGGCCACCCTCCGCTCCCGGGCCGCGCGGCCGACCCGCTCGTCGAGCAGTCTCAGCGGCTCCGCCACGACGTCGCCCACGAGCATCCGCGGGTCGAGCGAGCCGGCGGGGTCCTGGAAGACGATCGACACCGTCCGGCGGTGTGGACGCAGCTTCGCTCGCGACAGCGTGGTCACGTCGGCGCCGGCGAGGCGGACCGTGCCCGAGGTGGGTTCGACGAGGCGGACGACGCAGCGGCCCACCGTCGACTTGCCCGAGCCGCTCTCACCCACGAGGGCGGTGACGCGTCCCGGACGGATGGTCATCGAGACCCCGTCGACGGCCCGCACGGGCCCGAAGTGCATGACGAGGTCCTCCAGCTCCAGGACCGGGGCGTCCGGCTCCCGCGGCTCCGTCGTCCCCGCAGTTCGTCGATCCCTGGTCATTCGCCATCCTCCGGTGTCGGCCGCCCCTGGTCCCCCCGAGGGTGCCAGCACGCGACGCGATGGTCGGCTCCCACCCGCGTCGCGTCCTCCAGCGGGGGCTCCTCCCCGCGGCAGCGGTCGTCGGCGGCAGCGCACCGGTCGGCGAAGGTGCACGCGTCGGGCTGCTCGCGCAGAGTCGGTACGAGCCCCGGGATCTCGCGCAGCCGATGGGTCCCGGCGTGCCGTCCCGGCGTCGGTGACGCCGTGAGCAGGCCCGCCGTGTAGTGGTGCTGCGGGCGGGCGAAGAGCTCCTCGACACCGGCCTGCTCGACGACCCGACCGGCATACATGACGACGACGCGGTCGGCCACGTCGGCGATGACACCGAGATCGTGCGTGATGACGAGGATGCTCGTCCCGAGACGGTCGCGCAGCTCGCGCAGCACGTCGAGGATTCCAGCCTGCACGGTGACGTCGAGCGCCGTGGTCGGCTCGTCCGCGACGAGGACCCGCGGCTCGCACGCGATGGCCATGGCGATCATGACCCGTTGACGCATGCCGCCCGAGAGCTGGTGGGGATACTGGCCGACCCGCTCGCCGGCCGACGGGATGCCGACGAGCGTGAGCAGCTCGACCGCCCGCGAGCGGGCCTCCCGACGGCTGAGGCCCTCGTGGACCTCGAGAACCTCGCCGATCTGCCGCCCGATCGTCAGGACCGGGTTCAGCGACGTCATCGGCTCCTGGAAGATGTACGCGATGTCCTTGCCCCGGGCGGCGCGCAGGCGGGCCGGGGTGGCCCCGACCAGCTCCTCACCCTGGAGGCGCACGGAGCCGGTGACGTGGGCGCTGCGGGGCAACAGGCCGGCGAGGCTCATGGCGGTGACGCTCTTGCCGCAGCCGGACTCCCCCACGATGCCGACGATCTCGCCGCGGCCCAGGCTGAGGTCGAGGTGGTCGACCGCGCTGACGTGACCACCCTCTCCTCGGAAGCCCACGCAGAGGTCTCGGACCTCGAGGACGGGGCCGGCGTTGGCTGGGTCCACGGCGCGGTCCTGGGTCGTGGTCATCATCGACGGCTCCCCTTCGGGTCGAGGGCGTCTCGCAGGCTGTCACCGAAGACGTTGAAGGCCAGGGCCAGCAGCATGATCACGATCCCCGGGAGGACGGCGGCCCACGGTGCGCGCGCAGCGAACTGCTGGGCATTGGCCAGCATCGTGCCGAGGCTCGGGTCGGGCGGCTGGATGCCGAGTCCGAGGAAGGAGAGGACCGCCTCGCCGAGGATCGCAGCGGGAATGGCGACGGTGGCCTGCACGAGGACGACCGACGTCGCGTTGGGCAGGATGTGCCGTCGCAGCACCCAGAGATCGCTGCCACCGTCCACCACCGCTGCCGCGACGAAGTCGAGGGACTTGAGGCGCAGCGCGTCCGAGCGGACGACCCGGATCACGCCCGGGATCTGCGAGAGGCCGATCGCGATCGCCGCGTTGCCCAGGCTGGCCCCGCGGATCGCGGCGAGCCCGACGGCGAGAATGAGGAACGGGAAGGCGAGCATGAGGTCGGTGAGCCGGGAAATCACCCCGTCGACGGCGCGAAAGTAGCCGGAGGCCAGGCCCAGCGGGACGCCGATGAGCAGGGCGGTGAGCACCGCGAGGACCGCGACCATGAGCGAGGCCCTGACGCCGAGCATGATCCGCGACAGCACGTCGCGGCCCAGGTCGTCGGTCCCGAGCAGGTGCCCCGCGGTCCCCGGGGGGGCGAGCGTGTTGGCGAAGTCGGTCTGCTCCGGGGCGTAGGGGGCGATGACCGGGGCGAGCAGCGCCACGGCGAGCGCGACGAGGAGGACGACCGCGCTCGTCACGGCGAGCGGGTTGCGGGACAGCCGGCGCAGCACCCGTCGGCGGGGGCCGGGCTCGCTGGTCTCGTCCCCCGGGAGCGAGGCGGGGGTCAGTGCGGTGTCGATGGTCATGCTGCCTCCCCGGCGACGCGGACCCGCGGGTCGATGACGGAGTAGAGCAGGTCCACCACGAAGTTGATCGCGATGTAGGCCGTGGCCGTGACGAGGACGACCGCCTGGATCACCGGGTAGTCGCGCTGGAAGACCGCGTCGATCGTCATCTTGCCGAAGCCGGGCAGCCCGAAGATCTGCTCGGTCACGACGGCCCCCGAGATCAGTCCGCCGAGCTGCAGCCCGACGATCGTCACCACGACGATGAGGCTGTTGCGCAGGGCGTGCCGCGTGATGACCACCCTCGGCTTGAGTCCCTTCGCCTCAGCCGTCCGCACGAAGTCCGTGGACAGGGCGTCGAGCATCGAGGACCGGGTCTGGCGCATGATGACGGCCGCGAGCCCGGTACCGAGGATGAGCGAGGGCAGCACGAGGTGGTGCAGGTTCTCGACGAGACTCGTGCCCACCGGCACGAAGCCGGAGGCGGGGAAGAGCCCGGTCGCCACGGAGAGGTAGAGGATCGCGATGAGGCCCAGCCAGAAGTGCGGCACCGAGAGGCCAAGCAGCGCAAAGCCGTTCGCCACCCACTCCGCCGGCCCCCCGCGCCGCACCGCGGCCACGACGCCCGAGCCGACCCCGAGCAGGGTGGCGATGACGATGGCGATCACGGACAGCTCGATCGTCACCGGCAGCGCCGTCGCGAGCATCTCGCTGACGGGCTGACCGGTGCGGATGGAGACCCCCAGGTCGCCGCGAAGGGCGTTGGTGAGGAAGTGCCAGAACTGCACCGGGACCGACTGGTCGAGGCCGTACTTCACGCGAATGGCAGCAAGGGCCTCCGGGCTGCGGTCCTCGCCCGCCAGTGCCAGGGCCGGGTCACCCGGCAGGGCCCGAACCCCGACGAACACCACGACGGTCGCGAGGACCAGGGTGAGCGCGGACTGCCAGGCCCTGCCGAGGAGGTAGCGACGCATCGGCTACTTGGCCATCCCGGAGAAGGCGATCCTGATGACCCCGTCCGGGAACACCTGGACACCCTTGACCGCGTTGGCGACGCCCGTCAGGTTGCGCTGACGGTAGAGGTAGATGATCGGGTCGTCCTGGTGCAGCTGCTCGACGACCTTGCCGTAGAGGTCCCGGCGCGCAGCCACGTCCTGCTCCTGCCGCGCCTTGTCCAGCAGGTCGTCCACCGTCGCGCTGCTGTAGCCCGACACGTTCTGGCTCCCACCGGTGTGCAGGAAGTTCGTGATGTTGGCGTCGGGGTCGATCCTTCCGGACCAGCCGAGCTGGAGCACGGAGAAGTCCCCCCGGTCCTGCTGGTCGAGGAGCGTCGCGTACTCCACGGGCTTGATCTGGAGGTCGAAGCCGCCCTCCTTGACCATGGACTGGAGCGCCTGCGCGAGGCGCAGGCTGTCCGGGTTGTTGGACGTGATCATCTCGATCTTCACGGGGGTGGTCACCCCGGCGTCCTTGAGGAGCTGCATCGCCTTGGCCGGGTCGTGCTCGGTGCACTTCTGCGCGGCGTCCGAGCTGAACTCCGTCGTGGGCGAGATCGGCGAACAGGCGACGGTGTTGAAGTCGTTGAAGATGACCTTGACGAGGCCCTTGCGGTCGATCGACAGCTCGAGGGCCTGGCGAACCTTGGCCTCCTTCGCCTCCGGACGGTCGATCGGCTTGGGCTCGGTCCCGACACCGTCGACGTTTCCGACGTTGATGGTCAGGCCCTGGTAACCGAGCGACTGCGACTGCAGGACGGTGAGGTTCGGCTCATTCTGGATCGTCGGCACATCCTGGGCCGAGAGCGAGTCGGCGACCCGCACGTCACCGGAGCGCAGGTTGGCCGCGCGAATGCTGGCGTCCGTGATGATCCGGTAGGTGATGCCGTCGAGGTGCACCTTGTCGGCGTCATAGAAGTTGGGGTCCTTGACGAGCTCGATGGAGTTCTGTGGCACCCGCTTGGAGAACTTGAACGGACCGACGCAGACCGGCTCCGAGGCGAACTTGTCACCGAGCTTCTTGGCCTGCGTAGGACTGACGACCATTCCCGCCCGGTCGGTCAGAGCCGCGGTCAGTGGCGCGAACGGCTGGGACAGCGTGATGACGACCGTGGTCGGGTCGGGAGCCGCGACGCTGGTGATGGGCCCGAGCTCACTCTTGCGCGCGGAGGCCTCGAGGGTGAGCTCGCGCTCGAGGGAAGCCTTGACGGCAGCCGCGTCGAAGGGTGTCCCGTCGGCGAACTTCACGCCGTCACGGACGGGGATGGTGACGGTCAGCCCGTCCGCGCTCGTCGTGGGAAGGTCCGTGGCGAGCTGCGGGACGATCGTCGCCTTCTCGTCCACGTCGTAGAGCTTCTGGCACATGGCGTGGAACACGTAGCGTGAGTAGAGGCTGCGTGACAGGGCCGGGTCGAGCTGGTCGGGCTCCGCCGACAGCGCCATCGTCAGGGTGCCCCCGTCCTTGACCTCGTCGGCCGTCGCCGGGTCTCCGAAGACGTCAGCGCCGGCTCCGGCGGTGGCACCGGGGGTGCCTGCCGCCGAGCCACCGTCAGCGGGCGTCACCGAGGAGCAGGCCGAGAGTGCCACGGCCAGGAGGGCAGCACCGGCGGCGGTGCCCACGGACGCGATCGGCTTTCGCCCGTAGCGGTTTCGAGGGGTGGTGGACCGGGTGAGGCGCTGAGACGACATGAACGCTCCTGGAACAAGGGGGGGGTCGATTCGAGGACTGTATCCTGTATACAGTCTGTAATGCGCGGTGAGACGCCAGCTTTTTCCGCCGGGCTGGACAGCCGCCCTAGCGTTGACCCATGACCGAATCCCTGTTCACCCACATCGACCACGTCGGCATAGCGGTGCCCGACCTCGACGTCGCCGTCGCGTTCTACGAGACGACCTACGGCATGACCATGCTCCACGAGGAGACGAACGAGGACCAGGGAGTGCGTGAGGCGATGATGGGCGTGGGCGACTCGGGCTCGTGCATCCAGCTGCTCGCACCCCTGTCCCCTGCCTCGACGATCGCGAAGTTCCTCGATCGCAGCGGTCCCGGGATCCAGCAGCTGGCCTATCGGGTCACCGACCTCGACGCGGTCTGCGCGACCCTGCGCGAGCGCGGCCTCCGCCTGCTCTACGAGAGCCCGCGACGCGGGACGAGCGACAGCCGCGTCAACTTCATCCACCCCAAGGATGCGGGCGGCGTCCTCGTCGAGCTCGTCGAACCCGCCGCCTCAACCGCCTGACAGGCCGTGTTCGGTGAGCACGACGAGAGCAGCGGTCCAGGCGAGCGGCGCCGGTCCGGCGGGGCTCCCGTCCGGGAGGACCTTCTCCGGCACGCTCCCCCACGGGGTCGCCCGTGACTCGACCCAGTCGAGCCAGGCCCGAGCCGTGAGTGCGTCACCGCTCGCCGCGGCCGTGTAGGCGACGAGCGCTGTCTCCGGCGTCCACGAGACACCGTCGCGCTCCCACGCCGCACCCGGCGCGAGGCCACCACCGGGACGCCGGGCCCGGACCTGGTAGTCCTGCCACGCCTGGCGCACCCCGAGCGGCACGTCCGCGGCCGACGCGAAGGGGGGCAGCAGCATCGCGACCCCGGCGTCGAGTCCTCCGCTGTCACCGTGTCGCTCGAAGCCGGGACCGAAGTGACCCAGGATGAGCGACCTCAGACCCTTGGCCGCCCGCTCGACCCTCGCGGCTCGTTCCGTGTCCCCCTCCGCCGCCGAGGTCCTCGCCGACGCCTCGAGCCCGGCGGCGAGGGGCGCCACCGTGCCGAGGGTCAGCCGGCGCTCGGGCACCTCCCAGTAGTCGGGCGACGGGTCCGGCAGACGCGCGCCGTCGTCGGTGCCGGCGAGCACGAAGTCCGTGGCCCGGTCGCGCATCAGGCGCAGCTCGGCGGGGAGCACGACCATCCCCGTCTCCGTGCGCACCCGGTCCAGCGCCCAGAGCACCCAGCCCGCACCGTCGGTCTGGCGCTGGCGGTCGTCCGGCGGCCCGGACCCGTCCGGCAGGTAGCGCGCCTCGAAGCCGCCGTCCGGCAGCTGGACCCGAGCGAGGAAGGCGAGCGCGCGGTCGGCGTCCCGGGGATGGCCGCTCACGGCATACGCCGCGGCCGCGAAGGCGGTGTCCCTGGGCCAGGAGTAGGCCCAGATGCCGCTGGGGCCGGCAAGGACCGCCCCGTCGGGCCGTTGGAGGGCGTGCAGGTCGAGCAGCGCGCGGGTGAGCACGGGTCGGGCGTCCCCCGTCGTCCCCGTCACCCCGGTCCTCCCGCTCGCCAGCCAGACGGCGTCCCGGACGGGCAGGAGCAGCGCATCGCCGGCATGCCCGTCCAGCACCGGCTGCTGGGTCCGCCAGCTCGCGGTCGTGACCAGACCGGGCAACGCGTCAGAGGCCGCGATCCGGGGCGGCAGGACGAAGGCGGCCGCCGCGACCACGACGGACAGGCCGACGAGCGCTCCCGTCCTGCGCCTCATGTCCTCCCCCTCCACCGGCAGGCCACCATTGTGCCCGGCAGCGCGGAACGGCGGGCGCGGACGACATCGCTGCCCTACGCTCCGACCCATGGGTGTCTCTCGCCGGCAGGCGCTCACCGGCGCGGGCGGACTCGCCATCGGGGCGCTCGCCATGTTCTCCGAGCGCGACGTCGCGGACCGGCTCGACGCGTCCGTCCCGCTCCCCTTCTACGGCAGCGCCGTCTCGGCGATCCGTCCCGACCGGTCGGCGCCGGGGGTGGCCGGTGCGCGCGTCGTGTGGTCCGGCCCCCCGCGCGACACGGGGTCGTCCGCCCCGAGGCGACTCGCGCTGACCTTCGACGACGGGCCGCACCCCGACTGGACGCCGACCGTGCTGCGCGCGCTGCGTGACCACGAGGTCCCGGCCACCTTCTTCTGCGTCGGCCGCAACGTGCGCGACCACGCGGCCATCCACGAGGACAGCCCCGGCCGGCACGAGCTCGCCAACCACACCTTCGACCACCAGGACCTCGGTCGCTTCGCCCTCGACCGGTGTCGCGACGAGATCGACCGGACGTCCGACCTCATCGAGTCGACGTGGGGTGTCCGGCCGCGGCTCTTCCGGCCGCCCTACGGCCACCTCGGCGGCGCGGCGCTGCTCGCGGCCGCGGAGGCCGGCCTCACGACGGTGCTCTGGTCCGCCCAGATGCACGAGGACGCCTTCGCCGGCCATCCCGACGGGATCACCGAGGACATCGCCGCCCGGGTCGCACCGGGCACGATCGTGCTCGCCCACGACACGGGGTCTCCCGACCGGCGCGTCACCATCGACCACCTCGGGCAGATCACGACGCGACTGCGCGACGCCGGCTGGGAGCTCGTCACCGTCTCGGCCCTGCTCGACGGCTGAGAACGGCCGACGGGGGCGGCGTGAGCCGCATCACCTGTGGCGGCCGTCTCACCCGGGGGACCACGGGCCGGCCGGTCGCTACCTTCGTGGTCACGCCGCCCGACGACGCCGTATGCGAAGGACAGTGAGACATGCAGGCCATCCGCGACGCCATCCTCTCCGGGGACCGTTCCCAGCAGACGTATGCCGCCCTACCGATCCCCGCCACCTACCGCGGGGCCACCGTGCA
>JBBRGO010000025.1:0-21368 GCA_038224055.1 Actinomycetales bacterium | reverse complement strand
ATCGACGCACTGCGCGCCCGGGGTCTGCCCGTCGAGGTCGTCGGGCTCGGTGGCCTGCTCATGACGCCTGAGATCGGTGATCTCGTCGCCACCCTCTCCGTGGTGCAGGACCCCTCGCGGGGAGACCAGCTGATGCGGCTGCTCACCGGCCCGGTCGTGCGGCTCGGCACTGCCGACCTCGACGCACTGTGGGCGTGGGCGCGGGAGCTGCACGACCGGCCCTGGCGCCCGGGGGCCACGCCGAGCTGCCCTCCGGCGCCCATCCCGATCGAGATCGAGGAGCCGGCCCCGGCGCCGGAGGGCACCGGCTCGGCCGGCATGCGTCACGGTGACGACCTCGCCCCGGACAGCGCCGACGTGGCGAGCCTCGTCGACGCCCTCGGTGAGCTGCCCCGTCCCGGGTGGGTGGGTCGCGGCGGCGTCACGCTCAGTCCGCTGGCCCGCGACCGACTGGCGGGGCTCGGTGCGGCGCTGCGCGGCCTGCGCCGCCTCACCGCGGCGCCCCTCGTCGACCTCGTGGCCGAGGCCGAGCGTGCCGTCGGCCTCGACATCGAGGTGCTCTCGCGTCCGGAGCACACGGCCTCGACGGCACGCGTCCACCTCGACGCCTTCGCCGACGTGGCGGCGCGCTACTCGATGAGCGCCGAACGTCCCACCCTGTCCGGCTTCCTCGCCTGGCTCGAGGCGGCGCGCGCCCAGGAGAGGGGACTCGACGCAGGGCACATCGAGTCCGACGCCGAGGCGGTGCAGGTCCTCACCATCCATGCGGCCAAGGGTCTGGAGTGGGACCTCGTGGCGGTCCCGGGTCTGGTCGAGTCGGTGTTCCCCGACCACAAGGTGACGGGGGTGGTCCGCGACGGCCAGGAGTGGATCGGCAGCGGGGCCCCGAAGGACCTCGGCTGGCTCACCGGGATCGACTCGGTCCCCTACGACCTGCGCGGGGACCGGGACGGACTGCCCCACCTCGACTGGCGCGGTGCGGCCGACCGCAAGGCGCTCGGTCGCGCGATCGACGCGTTCGCGCGGGCCGGGGGCAGCCACGCGGTCGCCGAGGAGCGCCGTCTCGCCTACGTCGCCTTCACCCGGGCCCGCTCCGCGATGCTGCTCTCGACCCACGTGTGGGGAGCGACGAAGAAGACGGTGAGCGTGCCCTCCCGGTTCCTGCTCGAGCTGCGGGAGGCGCTCGGCGACCGTCTCGAGGTCACCTCGTGGTGCCCGGCACCCGGACCGGTGCCGGGCGACAAGGGGAAGCTCGTGCCGCCGAGCAACCCCCATCTCGCACAGCCCGTCTCGGGCGCGTTCCCGTACGACCCCATGGGTGCGCGTCGGGCTGACCTCGCCCGCGTCGTCGACCGGCTCGTCTCCCGGGCGGACGCCGGGGAGGGAGTCGACGTCACCGGGGACCCACGCCACGACGAGCTCCGGCTGTTGCTCGCCGAACGCGACGCCGCTCGGGCCGAGCGCCCGGTGTTCGTGGACGTCCCACGGCACCTGTCCGCCTCGGCGGTGGTCTCCTTCGCCCGAGACCCCGAGTCCTTCGCCCTTGGCCTGCGCCGGCCGATGCCCGGCCCGCCTGCGGTCGCGGCCCGTGCCGGCACCGCCTTCCACGCCTGGATCGAGCAGCACTACGCGAGGGCGACCATCGTCGACGTGCTCGACCTCCCGGGCAGCGCCGACGAGGCTCCCGCCGACGACGCGTCCCTGCCACGGATGAAGGACCTCTTCCTCGCCAGCGAGTGGGCCGGCCTGGTCCCCGAGGAGATCGAGATGTCCGTCGAGACGATCGTCGACGGGATCGCGGTCCGGGGGCGCATCGACGCCGTGTTCCCACGCGACGACGGTGGCTGGACGGTCGTGGACTGGAAGACGGGCCGCCGGCCGACGGGACGGGAGGCCGAGGTCAGGGCGCTCCAGCTCGCGGCCTACGCCCTCGCGTGGGCCCGGCTGCGGGAGGTGTCCGCCGACCTCGTCGACGCGGCCTTCTACTACGCCGGAGAGGGGGTCACGGTCCGACCCGACCTGCCCGGCGAGCCGGAGCTCGTGGCGCTGCTCGGGACGGTCCCCGACGGGGTCGCGTCCGGCTGACGCTCAGGGCTGGTCGCCGGGACGTCTCGGCGCATCGATGCTGACGTACTCGGACGCCCCCTCGTGCTGGTCGTCGAAGGCGGCCTCATCGTCGGTCCCGTCGTCGCCCCCGTCGTCGGAGAGGGGCTCGACCTCCTCGATCTCGAAGGCACCCGAGTCCTGCCTCGCGACCGGCACCGGTCGCGATTCCGCGGTGCTCAGGTCGGTGTCGTCGCTGCGGTCGGGACTGCCCGAGTCGTCGCCGGGGGGCGGGGAGGGCTCCTCGGCGACGGCCTCGGGGGTGGCCTCGCGGACCGCACCGGGAGTGCCCTCGCCGGGACCTTCGTCGGGACCTTCGTCGGGATCCACCGACGTGTGGTGCGAGGTGCCCGCGAAGGGGTCGTGCGGGGCGGTGGCGTCCCAGTCGCGCTCCTCACCGGCGTCGGTGTCGTCGCCGCCTGTTGCCTCGCGCGTCGGTGCCGCGGTGCTCGCGGGGAAGGGATCGTGCGGAGCCGTGGCGTCCCACTCCGAACCGGCCGAACCGTCGGCACGGCCAGCTCGCGCCGCGTCGCGCTGCGCCCGCTCCTGCTCGGCGCGCTCGGCGATCTCCGCAGCGGCGCGCTGCCGGGCCGCCTCGGCCTCGGCCTGCTCGCGCTCCTGGGCGCGGTCGGCGGCGCGCTGCTCGTCCTCGGCCCAGATCTGCTCGTCGAGCAGGCGTAGGGAGCGCGCCGCGCGTTCGACGAGCCGGCCCTCGCCGGACGACATGGCGTGCAGCAGCGCCCGGACCGGGCGCATCTCGGCGGCCAGTCGGGCACGACGCAGCAGGTTTCCGTCCGGACGCTCCACACGGGACTGGGCGTAGGCCTCCATCACGGCGTCGAGCGCCGCGGGGCTGCAGCGAGCGACGAGCTCGCCGAAGTCGTCGGCGGGGTCGCCGACCCGGGCCTCCTCCCAGGCGACGACGCCGCGGACCCGACCGGTGGCCGCGTCGTCGTCGTCATCGAACGAGGCGAGGACGTTCTCGCCGATGAAGGTGCCGTGGACGACGGTGGGGGCGAAGCGCCAGAGGGAGATCGCCTCGAGCGCTCCCTCCCACCGGGTGAGCAGGTTGGTGGGCACGTGGCCGGTGCCGGCCGCACGGTCGAGCTCGGAGAGCTGGCGCCGGCGATGGGCCTCGGCGTCGTAGACCGGCCGGCCCGCCTCCTCCAGGACGAGGTGCTCGACGTTGTGGATGTGGGCGAGGGCGCGCCCGACCTCGCCGGCAAGACCCCCCGGCGGGAGGCCGCCGAAGTCGAGGGGGCGACCGGGGACCCTCAGGTAGACGCAGGCTCGTCCCTCGGGGACGACGGCCTGTCCGCGGACCATCGGCATGGCGACGTCGAGCCGCCGGCCGAGCAGGCCCGACAGGGTGGCGACGTCCTCGAGGGCGGCCCCGGCGGCGGGGGTCCGTGGTGCCTTGACGACCCACTGGCGGTCCTGGCTGTCCTTGACGTAGGCCACCTCGAAGAGGTCGCTCGGCGCCGAGACGACGCCCTCGACCGCCACGGGGTCCAGGCCGGGGACGGCTGAGCTGGCCAGGGCGGCGAGGGCGAGGGGGCTCCGGGTCACCCCAACACCGTAGGGCGGCGGGGCGCCTGAGCGTGGGAGGCGACCGCTGCGGCACGCACACGGCGCCCGTGACACCGCGAGCGACCGCCCGGACGGCCGCTCGGGCCCGCGCCTAGGGTGGGGCGGTGACAGCCGACCACGAGCCGCTCGATGACCTCGCCCTCTCCCGGGCCACCCTCGACCGGGGGGGCCTCGAGCGTCGTGACCCCGAGCTGCTGACCCGCCTGCTGGGCGACCCGGACACCCGGGTCCTCGAGCTGCGAGGCCTCGCGGTCCCGGTGTCGAGCGTCGGTGGCAGCCTCTCCATCCTGCTGCGCGGACCCGGGCCCTCGGACGCGACCCACCTCGCCGCGCACCTCGGGCGGGACGAGGTCGGGACAGCATACGTCGCCGTCATCCACCCTGCCCCCCGCGGCGACGGCGAGGGGCGGGACGGTGACGCCGAGGAGTGGGTGACGCTGCGCCAGGCCGGCGCCGCCCTCGGGGACCGCGACGCGGGCCTTTTCACGACCGCGCTCGCGCTCGCCAACTGGCACGCGACCCACGAGCACTGCCCGCGGTGCGGCGCGCTGACGGAGCCGGTCCAGGCCGGCTGGGTGCGACGCTGCCCCGTGGACGGCAGCGAGCACTACCCCCGCACCGACCCGGCCGTCATCATGTCGGTCGTCGACGGCGATGACCGGCTCCTCCTCGGCCGCGGGGCCAGCTGGCCGGAGGGCCGGTTCTCCGTGCTGGCGGGCTTCGTCGAGCCGGGGGAGTCCCTCGAGGCCGCCGTGGCCCGCGAGGTTGCCGAGGAGGTCGGGATCGCCGTCGACGAGGTCACCTACCTCGGCAACCAGCCCTGGCCCTTCCCCTCCTCCCTGATGGTGGGCTTCGCGGCGACGACGCGCACGGTCGACCTCACGCTCGACCCGGCGGAGATGGCGGAGGCGCGGTGGGTCTCCCGGGAGGACTACCGCCGGCTGCTGCGCGAGGGGACGATGCAGACGCCGAGCGGCATCTCCATCGCCCGCCGCATCATCGAGCGCTGGCTCGGCGGGTCGGTCGAGGACGAGGGCCCGGCAGCCTGGTGAGGGGCTCAGCCCTCGAGGCGCGCCACCACTTCGGCGAGCGAGGGGTTCGTGGCCGTGCTCCCGTCGGCGAAGACGACGGTCGGGACGGTCCGGTTGCCGTGGTTGACCTGCTCGACGAACCCGACGTGCTCCGGGTGCGCGTCGATGTCGATCTCGGTGAAGGAGACCTGCTCGCGGGTGAGCTGGCTGCGCAGCCGCGCGCAGAAGCCGCACCAGCCCGTCGAGAGCATCGTCACGGTGCCGGCCGGCGGGGTGAGGTCGTGGGGGGCGGGGCTCGCGTCGGTGGGGTCGCTGACCATGGGGGCTCCTCGATGGTGGGTGTCGTCGTCGGATGCAAGGATGACCCAATGGGCAAGCGTCGTGGTAAACGGGCCAAACGGATGGACCTCGCTCTGTACGAGAGCGAGCTGAAGCTCCTCCAGGCGGAGCTCGTCGGACTGCAGGAGTGGGTGCGGGCCTCGGGCGCTCGGGTCGTCGTCATCTTCGAGGGCCGGGACGCGGCGGGCAAGGGTTCGGCGATCAAGCGGATCACCGAGTACCTCAACCCCCGCTTCGCCCGGATCGCGGCACTGCCGACGCCGAGCGAGCGCAACCGCACCGAGTGGTACTTCCAGCGTTACGTCGAGCACCTCCCGGCCGCCGGGGAAATGGTCCTGTTCGACCGCTCCTGGTACAACCGGGCCGGGGTCGAGCGGGTGATGGGCTTCTGCACCGACGAGCAGTACGAACGCTTCCTGGCCCAGGCGCCCGTCTTCGAGAAGATGCTCGTCGACGACGGGATCATCCTGCGCAAGTACTGGTTCAGCGTCTCCGACGTCGAGCAGGAGCGCCGCTTCCGCTCGCGCGCCAAGGACCCCATGCGCCAGTGGAAGCTCTCGCCGATGGACCTGGAGTCGATCACCCGGTGGGAGGACTACTCCGAGGCCAAGGACCGGATGATGCAGGCGACCGACACGGCCTGGGCGCCGTGGTCGGTCGTCGAGTCGGAGGACAAGCGGCGCTCGCGGCTCAACGTGATCCACCACCTGCTCACCTCCGTCCCGCACGAGCCGGTCTTCCCCGAGGTGCCGCCGGTCCCGGCTCGGCCGCCGGCCCGCGGCTACGTCCGCCCGCCCCAGGAGACGCAGAGCTACGTCCCCGACCATGCCTCGGCCGTCCTCGCCGCAGCCAAGGGTGAGCGGTCCTGAGCCCGGTCACCACCCCGCCGGTCAGCCCCGACGCGATCCTCGCCGGCCTCGACCCCGAGCAGCGGGAGGTGGCCTCGGCCCCGCCCGGACCGCTCTGCGTGCTCGCCGGGGCCGGGACGGGCAAGACGCGCGCGATCACGCACCGCATCGCGTATGCCGCCCACGCCGGTCTCATCCAGCCTCAGCGGGTGCTGGCGGTGACCTTCACGGCCCGGGCCGCGGGGGAGATGCGTTCCCGGCTGCGCGGTCTCGGCGTGCCCGGTGTCCAGGCCCGGACGTTCCACGCCGCGGCCCTGCGCCAGCTGCACTACTTCTGGCCGCAGGCCATCGGTGGGGCGGCCCCGGAGGTGATGAGCTGGAAGGCGCCGGCCGTCGGTGAGGCCGCGGGACGGCTGAGGATGCAGTTCGACCGGACGGTGATCCGGGACCTCGCCGGGGAGATCGAGTGGGCCAAGGTCAACCTGCTCACCCCCGCGTCCTACGCCGCGGCGGCGCGTGCCGCGGGTCGTGAGTCCCCCGGGCTCGACCACACCGGCATGGCGCGACTGTTCGAGGCCTACGAGGACGTCAAGACCCGTCGGGGACAGATCGACTTCGAGGACGTCCTGCTGCTCACGGTGGGGATCCTCGACGAGCGCGAGGACATCGCGCGCACGGTCCGCGGGCAGTACCGCCACTTCGTCGTCGACGAGTACCAGGACGTCAACGCCCTCCAGCAGCGGCTGCTCGACCTGTGGCTCGGGGAGCGCGACGACCTGTGCGTCGTCGGCGACCCCGCCCAGACGATCTACTCCTTCACCGGGGCCAGCCCGAAGCACCTGCTCGGCTTCCCGCAGCGCTTCCCGACCGCGAAGGTCGTCCGGCTCGTGCGCAACTACCGGTCCTCGCCGCAGATCGTCGGCCTCGCCAACAGCGTGGTGTCGGCCGGGGTCGAGGCCGCGCGGTCCGGCGCCGTCCGGCTCGTGGCCCAGGGGGAGGGCGGGCCCGAGCCCGTCCTCACGGGGTACCCCGACGACCCGGCGGAAGCGGCCGGGGTAGCAGCCCGGATCCGGGGGCTCGTCGACTCCGGCCACCCGGCCAGCGAGATCGCGATCCTCTTCCGGACCAACGCACAGTCGCAGTCCCTCGAGACCGCCCTCACGGATGCCGACGTCTCCTACCTCGTCCGCGGCGGCGAGCGCTTCTTCGCCCGCAAGGAGGTCCGGGACGCGATCCTGCTGCTCCGCGGGGCGGCCCGCGCCGACGACGGGGAAAAGACGCTGGGCTCGCTCGTGCGGGACGTCATCACCGGGGCCGGTTACGCGCCCGAACCACCGAGCGGAGGCGCGACCCGCGAACGGTGGGAGTCGCTCAACGCCCTGGCGACCCTCGCCGATGACCTCGCGGCCGCGAGCCCGGAGGCCCGGCTGCCTGATCTCGTCTCCGAGCTCGACCGCCGCGCATCCGAGCAGCACGCTCCGGCGGTGCAGGGAGTCACCCTTGCGAGCCTCCACGCAGCCAAGGGGCTGGAATGGGACACCGTCTTCCTCGTCGGCGCCTCGGACGGGCTCATCCCGATCTCGATGGCCGAGGGCGCGGCTGCGGTCGAGGAGGAGCGCCGCCTCCTCTACGTCGGCCTCACGCGGGCGCGGCGCCAGCTGCTGCTGTCGTGGTCGGGGGCCCGCACCCCGGGTGCCCGGTCGACGAGGCGGGTCTCGCGCTTCCTCGGCGCCGCCTCGGCCATCCTCGGCGAGGGGGCTCGATCGGAGTCGCGGTCGGCCCGGGGCCCGGGGGCATCCGGATCGCGACGGTCGGCGCCGAAGCCGGCCCGACGCGTCACCTGCAGTGGCTGCGGCGTGGAGCTGGAGACGGCGGCGCAGCGCAAGACCGGACGCTGCGACAGCTGCCCGCCGACCTACGACGAGGCGCTGTTCGAGCGACTGCGCGAGTGGCGGCTCGCGGTCGCCCGCGAGGCGAGCGTGCCGGCCTACGTCGTGTTCACCGACGCCACGCTCACCGCGATCGCCGAGCGGGAGCCCTCCGACGTGGCGGGGCTCTCGGCCATCAGCGGGGTCGGAGCACGCAAGATCGAGCTCTACGGCACGGCAGTCCTCGCCGTCCTGGGCGGCTCCGATCCCGGTGATGTGATGCAATCCAGTTCTGCGACAATGGAACTCACTGACTGAGCAATAGCCCGAAAAGAATTCTGGGAAAACGTCGGTAAATCAGTTGTGGCCCCTCCGAGGGCGCGCGTACCCTTGTCGAAGTCAAGCCCGGCGCCTAGGCGGCCAGCCGGGGCCCGCGATGAGCAGTGAGGAGGTCGGCCTGATGGACACCATGACGAAGAGCGCAGTTTCCTGCGTCGCGTTCGTGCGTCCGCGCCCGGCCGGCCAGGTCCTCAATGCAGACGTCCGGAAGACGGTTCAGGGGATCTCTCTGTCCATCGCCCCCACCCTCGGCCACCTCGGTCTCGATGCCCCGTTCGGGGGAGTCGTCCGTGTCGCCGCCGGCACGTACACGACCTTCGATGTCGCTCGCTCCCTGCCCGGGAGGCCACCGGTCTGACCCAGACCTCACGCCTCACGGACAGGCCGCGAACCCGACACCACCGGGTCCGCGGCCTTTCTCGTGTCCCGAGAAGCCCGGCCGCGGCACCCGACACCCAGCACGCAGTCACCGGTCACCACCGGTGCCACACAGATCAGGGACCACCATGACTCCCCGGATGCCGAGCAGCAGGACCGAGACCCGCACCAGTGGTGCGGACCTTCGGGCCGAACGTCGACCGGCCGGTCGACCAGCCAGTCGACTCAGGACCGACAGCAGTGAGCAGGTGCGCCCGCAGCAGCAGGCGCTGGAGACGGAGGTGAGAACGATGGAGTTGAGCGAGTTGCTCGACCTCACCGGCGACGTCCAACAGGTCGGGGAGACCATCCCCTGCCGCGACTACGACGCGGAGCTCTGGTTCGCCGAGCGCCCCGACGACGTCGAGTTCGCGAAGACCCTCTGCGGCATGTGTCCTGCGCGGGTCCAGTGCCTCGCCGGGGCCCTCGAGCGACAGGAGCCGTGGGGGGTGTGGGGCGGCCAGCTGCTCGTCCAGGGCGCCGTCGTGGCTCGCAAGCGGCCCCGCGGACGTCCCCGCAAGCACCCGGTCGCGGCATGAGCGACACGAGATGACGGGGTCGACACCCCGGTGAGGAGAACGACCGACCGACCGACCGCAGATCAGGAGGACACCATGAACCAGCTGGAGATGCTGGCTCGGGAGCGGATCCACCAGCGCAGCCACCGAGAGGGGCGCAGCGGCATCCGCCGCAGTGCCAGGCTCATCGCGCAGGAGATCCGTTCCCAGCGACGCCATCACGCCGGGTGAGCCGTGATCGTCACGTGCACAGCCGTACCGGATGCAGGACCCGAGCCGCGGGTGACCCCGACGTCACCCGCGGTTCGTCACGTCCGCGAGTTCGTCGTCGACCGGGGGCAGGTCGGCGCCCGGGAGGAGCGCGTCGACGGCCGCCCGACCCTGGACGGTGCCGCCGAGCTGGCTGAGCACGCCGATGCCGCCGCCCCACACGCGGTGGATCAGCAGGTACTCCGGGGGCAGGTTGAGCTTGTAGGCCACCGAGTAGTTGGGCTGGCGGGGGTCGTTGATGTGGGCGAAGACCCCGCGGAGCCAGGCCCGACTGAAGGTGAACTCGTCGGTGCGGAAGGGCGCGAGGAACGGCTCGAGGTAGTCGAGCAGGCGACCGGGCTCGAGGTCGATCGAGGACTTGACGAAGCCGATCTCGCGCAGCCCGTCGAGGACCGCCTCGGCGCCGCCTTCGAGACCGCTCGTGAGCAGCCGGCCGATCTCGGGCGGCATACCACCGGGCAGGTGGTTGACGGCACCGAAGTCGATGACCCCGAGGCGGCCTTCGGGGGTGATCCGGAAGTTGCCGGGGTGGGGGTCCGCGTGAAGCATGCCGGACCGTGCCGGGCCGGCCATCAGGAACTCGAGGTACAGCTGGGAGGCGGCGTCGCGCTGGGCCGGGCTGCCGTTGTCGATGATCCGCGAGAGCGGGATGCCGTCGAGCCACTCCGAGACGATGACGTGCTCGGTCGACTCGAGGACCTCGGGGATGCGGAACCACTCGTCGTCCCGGAACGCGTCCGCGAAGCCGGCCTGCGACTCGGCCTCGAGGCGGTAGTCGAGCTCCTCGGCCATCCGGTCGCGCAGCTCGTCGAGGATCGGGCCGATCTCGATGCCGGGGATCCAGCCGGCCGTCAGCTTGGCCACCCGGGAGATCTGTCTGAGGTCTCCCATCAGCGCGGCGCCGGCCCCGGGGTACTGGATCTTGACGGCGACCTCGCGCCCGTCCGCCCAGATGCCGCGGTGCACCTGGCCGATGGAGGCGGAGGCGACCGGGGCGTCCTGGAAGGACTGGAACCGGGAGCGCCATCGCGTGCCGAGCTCCGCGCGAAGGACCCGGTGGACCGAGGTCGTGGGCATCGGGGGGGCGCTGTCCTGCAGCTTGGTGAGCGTGGCGCGGTAGGGCACGGCCAGCTCCTCGGGGAAGGCGGCCTCGAAGATCGAGAGCGCCTGGCCGAACTTCATCGCCCCACCCTTGAGCTCGCCGAGCACCTGGAACATCTGCTCCGCGGTGCGCTGCTGCAGCTCGGCGGCGACGAGCTCGGCCGGTCGTCCGCCGAGGCGCTTTCCGAAGCCGATCGCCGTCCGGCCGGCGAAACCGAGGGGCACGCTGGCGAGCTTGGCCGAGCGCACCACTGCCTTGCGGGGCAGGTCCGTCACGGTGCCACCGCTGCTCTCGTCGTGCTGGTCGGGCTCACCTCATGACTGTAGACGAGACGCGCAGACCCTGACGGACCGCCGGGCTCGGCCGAGGTCGTCCAGGGCAGCGCTCAGGCCACGGCCCGGCGAGCGGGGCCGTCGTCCGGGCGCTCGTGCCGACGGCACCGCGGGTGGGGGCTCCAGCGCCGGTGGTCCATCCGGGGCCACGGCAGGCTGACCTCGACGGAGACGCCGCGCGGCGCGCGGTCACCGTGGAGCAGGCGGGTCGCGAACAGCACGACGCTGCCGGCGACGAGCTGGGCGAGGGCCGGCTCCGGCTCGGGCGGCGCCGCCCGAGCGGCGAGGATCGGGCCGGGACCGCACAGCTGCGCCAAGAGTGAGGGCCACGCGTCGTCGCGGTCGGTGCGGTGCAGGTCGAGGCACCAGAGGCACGGTCCGTCGGCGCCGTCCACGAGGGGGCCGACGGTCGTGCGGTGGCCGGCGGCGACGACCGGCAGGTGGGGGACGTCGTGCTCGAGCCAGAGGTCGCCACGCTGCGGGTCGATGGCCGAACCGGAGACGATGACGACGAGCGCGGGGTTCTCGCCCCCCGGGTCCGACATGACGAGGTCGACGAGCGGATGGCCGTGGCTGACCCGGCCGATCCCGCTGCGGCGCAGCAGGGCCGCGATGTCCGCAGACAGGGTGCCGGGCCCGTCGACGACGACGTGCCGGGCCTGCGCGGGCAGGGACGCGTTGCCGGGGGACGGCCCGCTCGCGCTGCCGTCGTCGAGGATCTCGAGCTGCCGGAGCAGGTCGACGAGGGAGCGCCACCGCGCCACCGGGACGCCGGCGCGGCTGGCCGAGCGCTGGACCGCGGCCGCGGACCGGCTCCCGTCGAGCAGCGCGAGGGCGGCCACTTCGGTCGCACACACTCCCGTGATGATCGGCCCACCCTCGAGGACGCCGAACTGCACCTCGCCCCGACGCCTGGCGATGGGACGCAGCCACGGCGGGATGCTCGGGTGCGGGCCGGGCAGGACGGTGCCCATTGGAACCTCCGGGTCGGCAGTGGTGGGGCGGTGCCTCCCAGCGTGGCAGGAGGGTGACACCGCCTTCCTTCGCCGTCCACAGCCTCGCGCGCACTGGGTCGGCGCATGCAGAAGGGGCGGGACCGACTGGTCCCGCCCCCTCTCGCGGCGCGTGTGGGCGCCGCTACGACCTGGTCAGGCCTTGCCCAGGATGCGGTTCAGGTTCGTCCCGCACACGGGGCACTGTCCCTTGGCCATGCGGCGGCCGTTCTCCGAAACGACAACCTTGCCCTCGGCCTCGCGCTTCTCCTTGCACTTGACGCAGTAGAACTCGCCCTTGTAGGTCTCGTCAGCCATGTGGTGTTCTCCTTGTTGCTGGCACCCATCCGACGGGTGCCTCGGCAGACCCCAACCGTAGAGCACGCTGAGCACGAAATCATGCTCATCCCCGCGTGGCGCGTCCCGGCCAGATGCGCTATGACGCGGGCGCGGCGCCGGGGCCGCGCCGGTGCGCGGGACTACCCTTCCGTCATGGCGGCGACGGCGCGGGCGGTGGAGCACCAGGTTGTCGACGGGATCTCCGTCGAGGTGCGCCGGAGCGCGCGACGCCGCCGGACGGTCTCCGCCTACCGCCAGGAGGGCCGGCTCGTCGTCCTCGTCCCGGCCCGGTTGTCCCGCGCCGAGGAGGGCGAGTGGATCCGGAAGATGGTCGCCCGGGTCACCGCGTCGGAGCGGCGCCGCCGACGCAGCGACGCCGACCTCGTCGTGCGGGCTCTCGAGCTGTCCGCGCGCCACCTCGATGGTCGGGCCGTGCCCACGAGCGTGCGCTGGGTGTCGAACCAGAGCTCCCGGTGGGGGTCCTGCACGCCGTCCGAGGGGACGATCCGGCTCTCCGACAAGCTCGAGGGCATGCCGGCCTGGGTCGTGGACTACGTCCTGCTCCACGAGCTGACCCACCTGCTCGTGCCGGGCCACGGACCGCAGTTCTGGGAGCTCCTGTCGTCCTACCCCCGACTGGAGCGGGCTCGGGGCTACCTCGAAGGGGTCTCCGCAGCGGCCGGGATCGACCTCAGCGACGAGTGAGCCGCCGGGCCGCGGCCACGAGCGGTGCCAGCTCGGCGGCCGTCCCCTCGGGCAGCGCGTCGACCGGCCACCAGCGCACGTCGAGGGACTCGTCGCTCACCTGGGGGTCGACGTCGGGGGGTGCGAGCGCGGCGAACCGGATGTCGAGGTGCTCACGGCATCGACCGAACTCGCCGACGAGCACATGGCGGTCGAGCTGCACGATGTCGGGCAGCACCGTGAGCCGGGCGATCCCCGACTCCTCGCGGGCCTCCCGGGACGCGGCGTGCCACACCGACGCGTCCCCCGGCTCGTAGTGCCCACCCAGCTGGAACCACTCCCGAGCCCGGCGGTGGAGCGTCAGCAGCGCGCAGTCGCGAGCGGCGTCGAGGACGATGACGCTCGCCGTGAGGTGTGCCGAGGGGCCGCCCCGCGACATCGCGTCGGGGTGCGCCGTCAGGTGGTCGAGGAACTGCTCGCGCAGCGCGCCCTGGTGCTCGTCGGGGGGAGTCCAGGCCCGTAGGCGGGTGAGCGCGTCCCCACGGAGCCGGTCGTATGCCGCCCGCTCGTCGGCGGACGGGCCAGCGGCTCACTCGTGGCTGGGGGGCGCGCTCACCGGGTGTCGTCGGGCCGGTCGCTGTCGCCGTCGGCGCCATCACCGGCGTCGCGCTCGCGGTCGGCGTCCTCGAGGATGCCACGCAGGACGGCGTCGAGGTCACTGCCGAGGTCACTGCCGAGGTCACTGCCTTCGACCGGTGCCGGGCCCGAGGCAGGCGGGCCGTCGGGGCCGCCGACACCCTCGCTGGCCTCGCTCCCCGCGGCGGCGAGGCCGGGGGCCCCAGCCCCGGTCGCGCGTTGGACGAAGCCGATCGGGTCGTCGAGGTCGGCGCCGGTGGGGGCGAGGTCGGGGTGGGCCCAGCGCCCGTCGCGCAGCGACTGGCCTCCGGCGTCCTCGAGGGCGGCCCAGAGGTTGGCCGCGTCGCGCAGCCGTCGCGGCTGGAGGTCGAGGCCGACGAGGCCGGCAAAGGTCTTCTGGGCGGCGCCGCCGACGCGGCGGCGGCGAATGGTCTCGCTGAGCGCCGACGACTGGGGGAGGTGCTGTGCGGTCGTGCGGTCGGTGACGTGGTCGACCCACCCCTCGGCGAGGGCGAGGAGCGTCTCGAGCCGGCCGAGGGCCTGGCGCTGGGCCGCTGTCGGCTGCGGCTGGAACAGGTTGCCCTGGAGGGCGGAACGAAGCGACTCGGGGTCGGTCGTGTCCACCGTCGTCAACGCCGACTCGATGGCGTCGGTGTCGATGGTGATGTTGCGCGCGTAGTCCGAGACGGCCGAGAGCAGCTGCGGGCCGAGCCACGGCACGGCCGAGAAGAGCCGGACCCGGGCGGCCTCGCGCACGGCGAGGTAGAGCCGGACCTGGGCGATGTCGATCTCGAGCGAGTCGGCCAGCGTGCTGACGTTGCCGGGCAGCAGGGCGACCAGCCCCGGCTCCGTGAGAGGCAGTCCGACCTCGGTCGCCCCGACGACCTCGGCGGCGAGCGTGCCGACGGCCTGGCCGAGCTGCGCGGAGAACATCTGTCGGCTGAGGTTGCCGAGCATGGGGGCCCACTGGTCGAGCATCGCGCTCGGGTCCAGGCCCGGCGGAAGCCCGCCGGGCATCGCATCGCCGAACGCCTCGGGCCCCAGCTCGCCGATCTGCTTGCGCAGGGCCTCGGACGTCGCCGCGGTGACGCCGTCGGAGACCGGCTCGATGAGGTCGAACCAGCGCGGCATCGTCGCCTCGACCCACTCCGCGCGGCTGAAACCGGTGGCCCGCCAGTTCGGTGCGGCGAGTGCCGTCTGCTCGTCGAGCCAGAGCGTCGCGACGGCCACCGCGTCGACGATGGCGCGGGAGGCCTCTGGGTCGTGCAGGTCGTTGCCCTCGCTCGCGGTGACGTGCTTCCGGGCGACGTCGGTCGCGAGGTCCCGGGACCCGGTCGGAGTCTGCTGCGCCGACATGAAGGTGCCGAGCTGGGCCCGCATCGCGGCCTGGGTGCTCGGGTCGGTCACGTCGACGCCCATGCCCCGCATGGCCTCGGCGAGCTCGGGGTTCTCGGCCGCCTCCCCGAGCACCTTCTCGAGCATTCCGGCGAGGTCCCCCGGGTTGATCGAGGCGAGGTCGAAGTCGGCGGGCAGCCCGAAGGGCCCGCCCCCGGCGCCACCGGCGCCACCGAACGCGCCGAACTCGTCGTCGTCGTCATCGTCGCGGGGCTCGAGGTGGTCGGACATGCCGGTGCTCCTAGCTGGTCAGGCGTGCTGGTCACTCCCGCCGGGCCGGTGTCGAGCCGCCTCGGCAGTGTCTATTAAGACAACCACGGATCGGGCGCGATGGTTCCCTCTCGGCAAGCCTGGCCGACACGAGCCCTGACCGGCCCGGACCGGCCCGACCGAGCCCCGGCCGGTCCGTCCGGCTGGGCGGCATACGATGTCGCGGTGAGCGTCACCCTGGTCGAGATCCGTGAGACACCCTTGTCGGTCGACGAGGTGCTCACCAGCGTCTCCGACCCCCGCGCCGGGGGGATCTGCCTCTTCGTCGGCACGGTCCGCGACCATGACCACGCCCAGGGCGTCACCCACCTGGACTACAGCAGCCACCCGCAGGCGGCCGAGACGGCACGCGCGCTCGCCGAGCGGTTGGCCGCAGAGGGGCGCGTCGTGCGGATCGCCGTCGTGCACCGCGTCGGGCACCTCGAGATCGGCGACCTCGCGGTCGTCGTCGGGGTCAGTGCCGAGCACCGCGGCGAGGCCTTCGAGGTGTGCCGGGCCCTCATCGACGAGTTCAAGGCCACGGTCCCGATCTGGAAGCACCAACGGTTCGCCGATGGCGGGGACGAGTGGGTTGGCCTTCCGTGAGGACGATCCGACGACTGGGGGAGCCCAGCGCCCCCGTCGACCCCGCGCCGCCCGGCGACCGCGTCGGAAGTCCGGGTGACGACGACCGCCTCAGCGGCGCCAACAAGCTGGTGCTGGCGATGTTCTTCTTCGTCCTCGTCGCGGCCGTGGCCGGCTCCCTCGTCCACCTGCCGTATGCCGTGATGAGCCCGGGTCCGATCGTCAACACGCTCGGCACGCAGGGCAGCGGGGACGGGGCCAAGCCGCTCATCGAGGTCGATGGGCTGCCGAGCTACCCGGCCAAGGGCCAGCTCGACTTCACGACCGTGCGGGTCGAGGGTGGCCCGGGGTTCCCCGTCGACGCCTGGGACGTCGTCGGCGCATGGATCGACCCCACCAAGGACGTCCTGCCCGTCGACGACGTCTTCGACCCGACCGTGACCGAGAAGCAGGTCGAGCAGGAGAGCGCGGTGCAGATGGCGAGCTCCCAGGAAGAGGCCACGGCCGTCGCGCTGCGCGCCATCGGCAAGCAGGTCCCGACCCACATCGTCGTCAGCGACATCGTCGCGAGCTCCAAGGCGAAGGGGGTGCTCGAGAAGGGGGACCGCCTCGTCAAGGTCGGGGGGACGACCGTCGCCGACGGGCAGAGCATCCGGACGGCGATCCAGAAGGTCAGCCCCGGTGACCCGGTGACCATCGAGGTCGAGCGCGCCGGGAAGCCGCTGACCGTCAGCGTGACCACGATCCGGACCGATTCCGGCCAGGCCGCCATCGGCGTCCTGCTCGCGATGAAGCACGAATTCCCCGCCACCGTGAAGATCAACGCCGGGGACGTCGGCGGGCCGTCGGCCGGGCTGATGTTCTCGCTCGGGATCTACGACACCCTGACGCCCGGTGACCTCACCGGCGGGGCGCAGGTCGCCGGCACGGGGACCATCGACGACGCCGGCGCCGTCGGCCCGATCGGGGGCATCAAGCAGAAGCTCGCCGGGGCGAGGTCCGGGGGAGCCGGTTGGTTCCTCGCGCCCGCCTCTAACTGCGACGAGGTCGTCGGCCACATCCCCGACGGGCTCGAGGTCTTCAAGATCGCCACCTTCGCCGAGGCGCGTGCCGCCGTCGAGGCGATCGCGCTCAAGCAGACCGGCGCGCTGCCGCGCTGCTGACCGCCCCGCCCCAGCTGGTCTCAGTCGCCCCAGGTGGTCTCAGTCGCTGAGGCTGGCCCGGAGCGCGGCGACGAGACCCGGCGCGATGTCCTTGCCGGTGGCCACCGCATCGTCGGTGTCGTGGTCGCGCTGTCGCAGCAGGCAGATCGAGGATCCGTCGCGGAGCACGGCGACGAGCAGCCGCACGTCCCGGCGGTCGGGATGGGCGGCGAGCGCGTCGACGGCCTCCTGGGAGCGGTCGGGCAGCTCCCGCTCCGCCTCCGGGGGCACGACCATCCGCTCGATCGCGAAGGCGCAGCCGTCGACCTCCGCCGGCCAGGCCAGTCGACCGAGGAGGGTCTCGAGCGACGTCGTCGTGGGCAGCCCCTCCTGCTCGACGGCGGTGAGGGCGCCCTCGGCAAGGTCGGACGGGCCCATCTGGTCGCGCAGCTGAGGCTCTCGCACGAGCAGGTCGGCGGTCCGGACCAGGGCGAAGAGCCGAGCGGGCTGGTCCCAACCGGCGGCGGCGACGTGCCGCTCGGTGTCGAGGGCGGTGATGGCGAGGGGGTCGATGACCGGCTGCGAGTTCACGCGCCCCATTCTCGCGCACGCTCCGCGGTGAGCGGCATACGGGCCCTCGATCGGGAGTCCGCGGTAGGTCTCGGTAGGTCTCGGTCCGGTCACCGAGGGGGGGTCGTGAGCACCCGCCGGGTTATGGTTGCCGCACGTGGCCACCCGGTGGTCACCCCTCCCCGTTTCAACTGCAAGGCGATACGACGTGAGCAACAGCGACTTCGGCCCCCCGAGGGGCACCTCCGGCGACGACGACCAGGGACCCCCGCGGGGGCCCGAGGCCCAGACCCTGCCGCCTGCGCGCAGCCCGCTCGTCACGACCCTCGTCGTGGCAGGGGCCCTGCTGCTCGTGATCGGCGTGGTGGCCCAGTTCTGGACCGAGATCCTGTGGTTCCAGTCGGTCGGCTACTCGGGTGTCTTCACCACGCAGATCATCACCAAGGTCGTGCTGGGGGTCGTCGCGGGGGCCATCACCGCCGCGGCGGTCTGGTCGAGCATCCACATCGCCTTCCGCAACCGGCCGATCTACGCCCCGTCCCCGGACACCCAGGTGATGGAGCACTACCGCGAGCTCGTCGAGCCGCTCCGTCGCACCGTCACCATCGCCGCGCCGATCGCCGTCGGGCTCTTCGCCGGGTTGTCCGCCTCGACCCAGTGGGACACCTTCCTGCTCTGGCGCAACGGGACCCGGTTCGGGACGAACGATCCCGAGTTCGGTCTCGACATCAGCTTCTTCGTCTTCGACCTGCCGTGGATCAACTTCGTCGTCGCCTTCCTCACGATGGTGCTCGTCATCGCCCTCATCGCGGCCGCGTTCACCCACTACCTCTACGGCGGCATCGTCGTCGCCCAGCGCTTCCGCACGACGCACGGCGCCCGGGTGCACCTCGCGATCATCGCGGCGGCCCTCGTGCTCGTGCGGGCCGTCGGCTTCTGGATCGACCGCTACAACCTCGCCACGGCGCAGGCGAGCAAGGTCACCGGCATCCAGTACACCGAGGCCAACGCCGTCATCCCGACCAAGGGAATCCTCGCGATCGCCGCGATCATGTGCGCGGTCCTGTTCCTCACGACCATCTGGACCCGGTCCTGGCGCCTGCCGCTCGTCGGAGTCGCCGTGCTCGCCGTCATCGTCGTGGCCGTCGGCGGCATCTACCCGGCCCTCATCCAGTCGCTCAAGGTGGGGCCGTCGGAGAAGTCGCTCGAGGTGCCCTACATCCAGAAGGGCATCGACGCCACGCGGGCGGCCTACGGCTTCGACAAGATCAAGGTCGAGGGATACGACACCAAGACCGTCGCCGCCCCGGGACAGCTGCGCGGCGACGCGGCCACCGTCCCCGGCATCCGCCTCATGGACCCCAACATCATCAGCCCCACCTTCAAGCAGCTCGAGGCGTCGAAGGGCTACTACCAGTTCGCCGACGTGCTCGACGTCGACCGCTACAACCTCGACGGCACCCTGACCGACACCGTCATCGCGGCCCGCGAGCTCGACCTCACCGGTGTCCCCGAGGGCCAGCGCAACTGGCTCAACGACCACACCGTCTACACCCACGGCTACGGCGTCGTCGCGGCCAAGGGCAACACCCGCGAGGAGGACGGTCGACCGACCTTCTTCGAGTCGCAGATCGGCACGGAAGGTGCCCTCGGCGCCTACCAGCCGCGGATCTACTTCGGCGAGAGCTCGCCGGAGTACTCCATCACCGGTGGCTCCCAGAAGAAGGAGTTCGACTACCCGGACCCCCAGGGCACGGGCCAGGTCAACTACACCTACGAGGGCTCCGGCGGGGTACCGCTCGACCCGTTGCGCCGCCTCGCCTACGCCGTCAAGTACAAGGAGATCAACTTCCTGCTCTCCGACGCCGTGACGAGCGACTCGCGGATCCTCGACCACCGCACCCCGCGTGAGCGGGTCCAGCGGGTCGCGCCGTGGCTCACGCTCGACGGCAACGCCTACCCCGCCGTCATCGACGGCCAGGTGCTCTGGATCCTCGACGGCTACACGACCTCGAACAACTACCCGTACTCCCAGCGGACGACTCTCGACACGGCGACCGAGGACTCGGTGACGAGCACCAAGACGTCGGTGCGTGCCGTCCAGGCCGGCTCGGTCAACTACGTCCGCAACTCGGTCAAGGCCACGGTCAACGCCTACGACGGAACCGTGACGCTCTACCAGTGGGACGAGACCGACCCCGTGCTGAAGGCGTGGTCGGCGATCTTCCCCGGCACCGTCAAGCCGATGAGCGACATCAAGGGCTCGCTCATGGCCCACCTGCGCTACCCGGAGGACCTCTTCAAGGTCCAGCGCCAGCTGCTGCTCAAGTACCACGACACGGACGCCGCATCCTTCTACGGTGGCCAGAACTTCTGGCAGGTGCCGGACGACCCGACCCAGACCGCCGGGGGCAACCTGCTCCAGCCGCCCTACTACCTCTCGCTCGCGATGCCCGGCCAGAAGTCCCCGGCGTTCTCCCTCACCTCGACGTTCATGCCCACCGGTGACCGCAACGTCCTGTCCGGCTTCCTCGCGGTCGACGGGGACGCAGGGACCCAGGACGGCAAGCGCTCCCCGGGCTACGGCACGCTGCGGCTGCTCGAGACGACCGGTGGCACCGTCAACGGGCCGGGCCAGGTGTACAACGACATGCGCACCTCGCCCGTGTCGTCGAAGGACCCGCAGCTGACGCTGACGCTGGCGCAGTTCATCTCGACGACCCAGAGCCAGGGCGCCGCCACCGTGACGTTCGGCAACCAGCTGACCCTCCCGGTGGGAGGCGGGCTGCTCTACGTCCAGCCGATCTTCGTGCAGGCCAAGGCTGGCGGCTCCTACCCCCGACTGTCGGCCGTCGCGGTCGCCTTCGGTGACAAGATCGCCTGGGCCGGGTCGCTCGACGACGCGCTCAACGACCTCTTCGGTGGCTCGTCCGGTGCGCAGGCCGGCGACACCGGCACGTCGACGCCGGCGGTCCCGGAGGCCGGGGGCACCCCGACGAGAATTCCGACGCCCGGGGCCACCACGACGCCGGCCCCGTCGACGTCCGCCCCGACCGCCGCCCCCGACGCGGCCGCGCTCGCGCAAGCGCTCAAGGACGCGGAGGCGGCCTACGCCGCCGGTCAGACGGCCCTCAAGGCCGGTGACTTCGCGGCCTACGGCGAGGCCCAGGCCAAGCTCAAGGCCGCGCTGAGCCGGGCCGTCGGCGCCTCGCCCCAGGGCACGGCCACGGCTCCGCCCACGGCCTCACCGTGACGCGAATCGTTCTGTGGCAGCACGGGATCCACGTGCTGCCACAGACCGACGGCCACGATTTGGCGTTCGCCCCTGAGGCCGTGTAACCTAACGGAGTACCGACGCGGGGTGGAGCAGCTCGGTAGCTCGCCGGGCTCATAACCCGGAGGTCGCAGGTTCAAATCCTGCCCCCGCTACGACGCAGTATTGCCATTGTAGTTTTGCCCGTCAGCCCCCCAGGTCCGCCTGGGGGGCTGACGCCGTTCCCTGGGGCGTCGAGCGGGTCGCGCCGGATCCCGGTGGCGCGAGACGGACTGCGGGACGTGTTCGCGGTCCCGAAGCAGGTGCGGGTTGAGGCCACCTGGTGGATCTGCCAGCGGATGATCGGCGCCTACCGCGACCGCGACCGCACCCGAGGGAGCGAGCTCATGCACGCCGTCATTGGCGACTGGCTCGTGCCACCTTCGTAGATTCGGGGTCTTCGCGTCGCCGTTGGTGCCGGTCGGCAGCGCGCCAGCGCTTGACGTGACGTGTCCCGCTGGTCGTCCGAGCGGCTCGGCACCGACGGCTGAGCGCGGCTCTCACGGCTCCCGCCGTGCCCGTGGGGACTGTCGGTGGTCGCCTCTAGAGTCGTTGTATGGCAGCCGAGCCCACGATGCTGGACCTTCTCCGGAGCCGGCTGGTCGACCTCGAGTCACGCCAGCGCGCCGCGCGCGGGCTGGCTGACTCAGCGTTCTGGAAGCGCGTCGGCGAGGGTATGCCGGCCGACCCGACGGAACCCTCCGCG
>JBBRGO010000024.1:0-21595 GCA_038224055.1 Actinomycetales bacterium | reverse complement strand
CGGGGGGGGGGCGCCCGCCCCCCCCCCCCTAGGCGCCCCCCCCCTCGGGCCGGCCCCCGCCCCAACACAGGGGACGGGTGGGGGGGGGACCCCCCGCGCGGGGGGGGGGGGATCGCTCGCCCGTTGACGTTGGCTCCAGTGTTGCGCCCCGGTGCCACCTCTGGTGTCGAAGCCGCGATTCCTTGGACAAGTCTTTACCCTTGGGGGTCAAATTGTGGGATCTTCGCCCGGTCCTGACCGCCAGATGACGGCGGCGGCCGTGGCGGACCGCGACCACCGCGCTCAGGCGAGCACGGTCATCCGGTGGGCGGCCCGGGTGAGGACCACGTAGAGGACCCGAATGCCACCGGGGGACTCGCGGGTGATCTCGTCCGGGTCGACGACGACGGTCGCGTCCCACTCGAGGCCCTTCGTCGACATCGGGTCGAGGACCTGCACCCGCCCGGACGCCGAGCCCGCCAACGGGGCGAGCGCGGCGGCATACCGGCGGGGGGTGACGACCGCGACCGGACCGTCGACCTCGTCGAGGGTGCGCTCGACCGCGGCGCGCACCGACTCGAGCACGTCGCCGCCGAGGGGGGCGTCGACCGGTTCGACCCCGGTCTCCCGGACGGCCTCCGGGATGTCGGCGTCGGGCACCTCGAGGCGGACGACCGCCTCGGCGTAGCGGAAGATCTCCCGGGCGTTGCGGTAGTTGGTCGCCATGTGGAAGCCGCGCCGCTGCTGGCTGCCGAAGGCCTCGTCGCGTGCGGCCGCGGCCTCGTCCGGGTCGGGCCATGACGCCTGCGCGGCATCCCCGACGACGGTCCAGGAGGCGTGCCGCCCGCGTCGGCCGACCATCCGCCACTGCATGGGGGAGAGGTCCTGGGCCTCGTCGACGAGCACGTGGGCATACTCGTCGGGTCGGCCGACCCGACCGTGGAGCAGGCGGTCGCGCGGGTCCCCGCTCCGGAGGTGGCCGGTCGACTCGCGGCGGGGCTCGGAGACGGGCTGCACCTCCGTCACGCCGTACTGGCTCAGGTCGTCGAGCTCCTCGATGTCGTAGAAGCCGCGCTCCTCGGCGGGAGCGTCCTGGAGCGGTCCGACCTTGGTGGAGAGGTCGTCGACGAGGGCGACGTCGGCGACCGACCACGTGCCCGTGTCGAGCGCGTGCTGGTAGGACTCGGCGAGCAGGTCCGCGCCGGCCGGGTCGAGGGCGCCTCGGGCGTGCCGACGGGCGATCTCGGGGTCGGCGAGCCAGAGGAGGACCTCGCGGGGGTCCACCTGGGGCCACCAGGCGAGCATGAAGGCGTCGACGTCGCGGTGGTCCTCCCACTTGTCGAGGAAGTCCGCCTTGGCCTCGCGGTCACCGCTGATCCCCTGGGTCGCCCAGGCCGCCTCGCTGAGGGCCGCCCGCGCCGCGGGCCCGGCGAGGTTGCGCTGGTGCTGGCGCAGGACCTGGGTGCGCACGCGGTCGAGGGCCCGCTCGTCGACGCGGACGGGTCGCCCTCCGACCATGGCGCGGAACTCGGTGGGGGCGCCCGGGACGCGTCCTCGGGAGGCGGCGCCGAGCAGGGTGCGGATCCGGGGCGAGCCCTTGAGTCGCGCGACCTCGGGGCTGTCGAGCCGCTCGGTGTACATCGCGTCCACGACGTCACCGAGGGAGCGGAGCACGACACTGTCCTCACCGAGGGAGGGCAGGACCCGCTCGATGTAGGCGGTGTAGGCGCCCGAGGGACCGAGCACGAGGATGCCGCCGGTCTCGAAGCGCCGGCGGTCGGAGTAGAGCAGGTAGGCCGCCCGGTGCAGCGCGACGACGGTCTTGCCCGTGCCGGGACCGCCGGTGATCTCCGTGACGCCCCGCGCGGGGGCCCGGATCGCCTCGTCCTGGTGCGCCTGGATGGTCGCGACGATGTCGCGCATCCGCGCCCCTCGACTGCGGGTCAGCGCCGCCATGAGCGCGCCGTCACCGACGACGACGAGGTCGTCCGGGGCCTCGGGGACCATGAGGTCGTCCTCGACCCCGATGACGACCGGGCCCTTGCTCAGCAGGACGCGCCGGCGCAGCACGCCCATCGGCTGGGCCGGCGTGGCGCGGTAGAACGCGGAGGCCGCAGGTGCGCGCCAGTCGATGACGAGTGGCTCGTAGTCGTCGTCGCGAACCCCGAGCCGGCCGATGTAGCGCACCTCGCGGTCCACGGCGGCGGACGGCGACTGCCGCCGGGCATCCGAGCTCCCGCCCTCGTGGTCCGACCCGGGGCCGTGGTCGATGTCGAGGCGGCCGAAGACGAGGCCCTCGTACTGCGTGTCGAGGGCGGTGCGCCGCTTGGCGGCGTGGAACATCAACGCGTCGCGCTCGAAGAGCCCGGCAGCCTCCTCCATGCCGACCTCGGCCGACTTGTGGATGTGACCGCGGGCGAGGCCCTCGGCCTGGACGACGTCGGCGCGGACGCCGGCCTTCTCCAGCTCCTCGTGCACACGGTCGACGTGCGCCTGCTCGACGGCGATCTGCTGGCGCACGGCATCGGGCCCGTGTGGCCGGGCGGGGCGCTCGCCGGAGGCGTTGTCGACCGCCACCTGGCCGGTCGGGGAATTCGAAGAGCTCACTGCCATCCAATGGGGGGGTCGGAGCAACGCGGGAACCAACGAGTCTACTGTCAGCGCATGTGCGCCGGTTCCTGTGTCCCACCCAACGGCGAGCCGCTCGTCGGAGCGGTGGTGCGCCTCGACGTCATGCGCCTCGACGACGCCCCCGGCCTTCACGCGGTCCTCGCCGACCCGCGCTGCTACGAGCACGGCTACCTGATGAGCCGGGTGCACCGAGACCCGTCCGAGACGGAGGCCGTGGTCGCCTCCCACGTCGCCGCGCGGGAGGCGGGGCGGACGGCATACACCGTGCGCCTCGTCGCGGACTCCGCGCTCGGTGCGGCCGGCACGGTCGTGGGGACGAGCTCGCTCGGTGACGTGGACACGACCCGGGAGCACGTCCACCTCGGCTGGACGTTGTACGGGTCGCGCTGGTGGGGGACCGACGTCAACCCCGAGGCCAAGCTGCTCCTGCTCGGCCACGCCTTCGACCGGTGCGGCTTCGGGCGGGTACGGATCCAGACCGACGTCGTCAACGAGCGGTCCCGCGCCGCGATCATCCGTCTGGGGGCGACCTTCGAAGGCGTCACGCGCCGCGACGTGCGTCGCGCCGACGGGACGTGGCGCGACACCGCCGTCCACTCGATCCTCGTCGAGGACTGGCCCACGGTCCGGTCGGGGCTGCTGGCCCGGCTCACCCCGCAATAGGCTGTCCGCCGTGAAGGTCCTCGTCCTCGGCTCAGGCGCTCGTGAGCACGCTCTCGTCAAGGCCGTCGCGGCCGACCCGGAGGTCGACGCGGTCATCGCGGCCCCCGGCAACCCGGGGATCGACGCGACCGCCCTCTGCGTCCCCGTCGACATCCTCGACGGCGCTGCGGTGGCTGCGCTCGCCCGAGAGCACGAGGTCGACCTCGTCGTGATCGGCCCCGAGGCGCCGCTCGTCGCGGGGGTGGCGGACGTGTGCCGCTCGGCCGGCCTCGCGGTCTTCGGCCCGTCCGCAGCCGCCGCGATGCTCGAGGGCAGCAAGTCCTTCGCCAAGGAGGTCATGGCCGCCGCGGAGGTGCCGACCGCCCTGGCCCACGTGTGCACGTCGATGGAGCAGGTCGAAGCCGCCCTCGATGCGCTCGGGGCGCCGCACGTCGTCAAGGACGACGGCCTCGCGGCAGGTAAGGGTGTCGTCGTGACCGACTCCCGCGACGAGGCGCTCGCGCACGGTCGGGCCTGCCTCGCCAAGCCCGACGGACGGCTCGTCATCGAGGAGTTCCTCGACGGGCCCGAGGTCTCCGTCTTCTGCCTCTCCGACGGGGTCGACGTCGTCGCGCTCTCGCCGGCTCAGGACTTCAAGCGCGTCGCCGACGAGGATGCCGGCCCCAACACCGGTGGGATGGGCGCCTACTCACCGCTCGAGTGGGCGCCGGCCGGCCTCGCCGACGACGTCGTGCGTCGCGTGGCCCAGCCCACCATCGACGAGATGGGCCGTCGCGGGACCCCCTTCGTCGGGGTGCTCTACGTCGGGCTCGCGCTGACGGCCCGGGGTCCGCGCGTCATCGAGTTCAACGCCCGGTTCGGCGACCCCGACGGCCAGGCGTCCCTCGCGCGGCTCGAGACGCCACTGGCCCAGCTCATGCTCGCGGCCGCCACCGGCAGCCTCGGCATCACGGGGCGCCTGCGCTGGTCGGCGGACCACGCCGTGGTCGTCGTGGTGGCGTCGGCGGGATACCCCACCGCCCCGCGCACCGGGGATCCGATCACGGGTCTCGACGCGGCCGCGGAGGTCGACGGGGTCGTCGTGCTCCACGCGGGGACCCGCCGCGCCGACGACGGCACGCTCGTCTCGTCCGGTGGCCGGGTCCTCGACGTGGTCGCGGTGGGCAGCACGCTGGCCCAGGCACGCGAGCGGGCGTATGCCGCTGTCGACCTCATCGGCCTCGACGGCTCCCACCACCGCACCGACATCGCCCTGAGGGCGCAGCACGACGAGATCACGGTGGGTGGCTGAGATGGCTGGCACGGACGACACCAACGACAGGTCGGACACGGGTGCCCTGCCCGGCGAGGGGGGGCCGCTCGTGCTTCCCGGCTTCACCCACGTCTACTCGGGCAAGGTGCGCGACCTCTACGCCCCGCAGGACGCCGACGGCGCGCCCGCCGATGACCGGATCATGCTCGTCGCCTCCGATCGGATCTCCGCCTACGACTGGATCCTCGACACCCCGATCCCCGACAAGGGGGTCGTGCTGACCCGACTGTCGCTCTGGTGGTTCGACCAGCTCGCGGACCTCGTCCCCAACCACGTCCTGTCGACCGACGTTCCCGATGCCGTGGCCGGCCGGGCCGTCATCGTCCGACGGCTCGAGATGCTGAAGATCGAGGCGATCGCCCGGGCCTACCTCACCGGCGGGGGTCTCGATGAGTACCGCGCGACCGGCACCGTGTCTGGCATCGCGCTGCCGGCCGGCCTCGTCGACGGGTCCCGTCTCGATGCGCCACTCTTTACCCCGTCGACGAAGGCTCCCTTCGGCGAGCACGACCTGCCGATGAGCCCGGCCGAGGTGGAGGCCGAGCTGGGTGCCGAGGTCGCGCAAGAGGTGGCAGCGCTGACCCGCGCGATCCTCGCCCGCGGCAACGAGATCGCGGCCGAGCGCGGCATCCTCATCGCCGACACGAAGGTGGAGTTCGGTCGCGACCCGGACGGGACCGGGGGGCTGGTGCTTGCGGACGAGGTCCTCACCCCCGACTCCTCGCGGTTCTGGCCGGCCGACCAGTGGCGGCCGGGGCGAACCCAGCCCTCCTACGACAAGCAGTTCGTCCGCGACTGGCTCACCTCCGCCGAGTCCGGCTGGTCGCGCTCGAGCGGCGAGGCCCCGCCTGCCCTGCCCGACGCGGTGGTCGCCGGCACCCGGGCCAAGTACGTCGAGGCCTACGAGCGCCTCACCGGCCAGCGCTTCTAGGCCGGACGACGCGGGGTGCGCCGGGAGTGCGGCACCATGCGTGCTAGGGATGTGGTGTTCGTGCACGGAGGGCCTGCCTGCGAGGACACTGGTGGTCACCGGCGGTTGGATTCGCATGGACGAGGAGACCGCCGAGGCCCTCGTCGCACTGGGCGCGCAGCACGTGACGCTCGAGGGCGCTGGCCACCGCGTACACGATGACTTCCGGGCCTCCGAGGTGCTCGCGCAGCACTGGGCCGGCTGAGCGGCGGCGCGTGAAGGGGCGGGGCGTGAAGAGGCGGGGCGTGAAGAGGCGGGGCGTGCGCGCTGCTGCCACGACGGGGACGAAGTCAGCCATCCAGCCTGCGACGGTCTGACCGCCGACGACCGGGCGCAGCTGGGCGGTCTTCCTGGCGTTCGCGGTCATCCGCACGCGTTTGGCCACGTCGGTGTAGGTCGTCCGCTGCCATCTCCGCCCCTTCGGAGCGCCTGTCACCTCACTGAGATCGTGAGGGGGGCCCGGGCTCAGGCAGTCCACTCGAGGTCGACGACCGTCGGGCGATAGATCTCGATCGCGATGACGACTGCGGTCGGCGTCACGTGCTCGTTGTCCCTCGGCTGCTGAGCCGGTGTCTCCGACAGGACAGGTGGCTCCGGTAGGAGCGGGGGCGCTACCGAATCGTGCCTGTGGCCGGTCGGCGTGGTGAGCCGTACCCGGTGGGGCGATGCATCGGTTCCCGGGGCGATGACCTCGGCGGCCCACCCGGACTCCTCCTTGACGAGGTTGCAGCGCACGCAGAGGCCCTGACCGTTGACCCCGCTGGTCGGACCCCCGTCGGCGTGGGGCACGACGTGGTCGGCCTGAGCGATGGGAGCGTCGCACCAGGGTGTGCGGCAGGTGCCGTCGCGGGCGACCACGAAGCGGCGCAGCCCTGCCGGAAACAGCCGGCGAGTGCTCTCCATCGCCACGAGGGCGCCGCTGGTCGGGTGGGTGAACAGCCGCCGGACCCAGACCCTCGCCGCGTCCCTCTCGGTTCCTCCACCTCCCGGGTGTCGCTCCGGCGGTGAGCCCGACCCCTCCCGACCCGAGCCCGGTGGGCCCTGGGGTGCGTCGTCGTCTCGCTCCGGGCACTCGAAGATTCGGGTGAGCAGATCGCGGGCCCATCCGGCCGGGACCGGGCCGTAGCCCGGCACGTGGGCGGGGATCTCGTCGCCTGCCAGCAGGGCCCGGTCCGTGATGACGACCTGCACCTCGACCGGCACGTCGGGCGCCTCAGCCTGGCCGGTCACCCGCTCCACGAGAGTGTCGGCCATCAGCTGACCCTTGCCGCGCTGGTCGCCGGAAGCCTTCGCGGACAAGGCCGCTCGGGTCAGGGCCGCGTGGACGGCGACCGCCTGGGCCACGGGCAGCAGCGCGGAGACGACCGCCATCGCGTCCGCCACGGGACGGATCGTGACCCGCCGCTCGCCCTCGGCCAGGCGGGCCCGCTCGACCGCGGCGGCGGCGTCGAGCCGGTCGGCGCACGCCCGGACCCGACGCTCGAGCTCCCGGTCGCCCCACGACCCCACGCCCGGGGCGCTCGGGTCGGTGAGGTCGAGGTTCGCGCCCACCACCTCGGCGTCGACCACGGAACGCAGGTCGGGCTCGAGGTGGCTCGTGCCGCGAACGACGAGCTCGGCTCGTCGCTCGTTGAGGATGCCGGCGCCCAGCGCGGCGAGGGTGTGCGGGAGGTGACGCACGAGCGCCACGGACACGTTTGCGAGCCGGGCGCCCCGTGACGGTGACTCGCGCCGGGCGAGCCCGACCTGGGCCGACACGCCGGTCCGGCCGAGCGCCGCCCGTCGGTCCGACCGGGACCGGCGCGACGACCGCGACCGGCCGGGCTGGTCACGGACGAGGGGCTCGAGCTCGAGGGACCGCGCCTCGTCACGTGCGGCAACCCACCCGTCGAAGTCGCCGGCGTCGGAGCACGCCCGAGCGACCTCGAGGAGCCGGGCCGCCGACGCGGCCTGCCGGTCGACGAACCGCGCGATCAGCCGCGCCTGCTCGGCGGCGGCAGCCGCCTTGGTGCGCTCGAGGGCGTCGATCCGTGAGATCAGCTCGGCGTCGGTGAGGCGGGCCACTTCCTCGACCCGCGCGGCCGCTGCGTCCACGGCAGCGCAGGCGACGGCCTGCACCGCTCTGGGATATGTCTCGAACATGTGTGCTAGTTTACGCCCAAAAGCATTCTGCCGCAAGGCTTTTCCACCACTAGCGATGGTCCGACCATAGCCGTTCAGGTCGGCGCCGGGCCTGCTCGTGGCCACCGCGGACCGGGGACGGGGAGGCCGCTGGGGGCCGTTAGACTCGGTGCGCCGCGCCCGCACCACCTCAGGAGACCTGCCCCATGGGAAGCATCGTCGTGGACGTCATGCTCAAGCCCGAGATCCTCGACCCGCAGGGCCAGGCCGTCGCCGGCGCCCTGCCCCGCCTCGGACTCGGTGGCTTCACCGACGTGCGGCAGGGCAAGCGGTTCGTCCTCACCGTCGACGGCGAGGTGACCGACAAGCACCTCGAGTCTGCCCGCGAGGCGGCCGGCACGCTGCTCAGCAACCCGGTCATCGAGGACGTCGTCTCGGTCCACGTGCTCGACGCCACCGACGCCACCGACGCCGGCGGCGCGCTGTGAGGATCGGTGTCGTCACCTTCCCCGGCTCGCTCGACGACCGTGACGCTGCGCGAGCCGTGCGCGAGTGCGGCGGGGAGGCCGTCGCCCTCTGGCACGGCGACGCCGACCTCCACTCCGTCGACGCGGTGATCCTGCCCGGGGGGTTCTCGTACGGCGACTACCTGCGGTGCGGCGCGATCGCCCGCTTCGCCCCGGTCATGGACCGGCTCGTCCCGGCAGCGCAGGGTGGCCTGCCGGTCCTCGGCATCTGCAACGGCTTCCAGGTGCTCACCGAGAGCCACCTGCTGCCCGGCGCGCTGATCCGCAACGACCACCGCACGTTCAACTGCGTCGACCAGCGCCTCGTCGTCGAGAACGCCTCGACGGCCTGGACCTCAGACTTCGAGACCGGCCAGGAGGTCACCATCGTCCTCAAGAACGGCGAGGGCGGATACGTCGCCGACGAGCACACCCTCGACGAGCTCGAGGGTGAGGGCCGGGTCGTCGTGCGCTACGTCCCCGATGAGTACGGCCGCAACCCCAACGGCTCCTACCGGCACATCGCCGGCATCACCAACGAGCGCGGCAACGTCGTCGGGCTCATGCCGCACCCGGAGCACGCGATCGAGGAGGGCTACGGCCCGGGCCTCGACGGACGCGGCTTCTTCACCTCGATCCTCACCCAGACCCTCGAGAGCGCAGCCACCGCATGACCCAAGAGACAGACGCAGCCACGCGTTCGGGGGGTGCACGGGGGGCGACGCCCCCCGTGGGCCTCGACACCGTCGAGCACGCCTGCACCACCCCGGACGTCGAGCAGCCGTGGGCCGAGCTCGGCCTCAAGGACGACGAGTACGCCAACATCCGCGAGATCATCGGCCGTCGCCCCACCATCGCCGAGCTCGCGATGTACTCCGTCATGTGGAGCGAGCACTGCTCCTACAAGTCGAGCAAGATCCACTTCTCCCTCTGGGGTGAGAACACCACCGACGAGATGCGCGAGAAGCTCCTCGTCGGCATCGGTGAGAACGCCGGCGTCGTCGACATCGGTGACGGCTGGGCGGTGACCTTCAAGGTCGAGTCGCACAACCACCCGTCCTACGTCGAGCCCTACCAGGGAGCCGCTACCGGGGTCGGCGGGATCATCCGCGACATCATGTCGATGGGCGCCCGCCCGATCGCCGTGATGGACCCGCTCCGCTTCGGCAACCTCTACCATCCCGACACGCAGCGCGTGCTTCCCGGGGTCGTCGCCGGGGTCGGTGGCTACGGCAACTGCATCGGTCTGCCCAACATCGGTGGCGAGGTCGTCTTCGACGACTGCTACCAGGGCAACCCGCTCGTCAACGCCCTCTGCGTCGGCGCGATGCGCATCGAGGACATCCACCTCGCCAAGGCCTCCGGCACCGGCAACAAGGTCATCCTCTTCGGGGCCCGGACCGGCGGCGACGGCATCGGCGGGGTGTCCGTGCTCGCCTCCGAGACGTTCGACGCCGGTGGCCCGACCAAGCGGCCCGCCGTGCAGGTCGGCGACCCCTTCGCGGAGAAGGTGCTCATCGAGTGCTGCCTCGACCTGTATGCCGCCGGCGTCGTCGACGGTATCCAGGACCTCGGTGGGGCCGGGCTCTCCTGCGCCACGAGCGAGCTCGCGTCCAACGGGGACGGTGGGATGAGTGTCGAGCTCGACCTCGTCCCGCTGCGCGACGCGAGTCTCCGGCCCGAGGAGATCCTCATGTCGGAGTCGCAGGAGCGGATGATGGCCGTCGTCGAGCCCGGTCGGCTCGAGGAGTTCCTCGCGATCACCGAGAAGTGGGACGTCGAGGCGACCGTCATCGGCGAGGTCACCGATGGCGAGCACCTCGTCATCACGTGGCACGGCGAGGTCATCGTCGACGTGCCGCCGCGCTCCGTCGCGCACGACGGACCCGTCTACAACCGGCCGCTCGCGCGCCCCGCCTACCTCGACGGACTCCAGGCCGACCGCGCCGAGCAGCTGCCTCGGCCCGAGAGCGGGGAGGAGATCCGCAGCCAGCTGCTGCGGCTGCTCGGCTCGCCGAACCTCTGTGACAAGTCGTGGGTCACCGACCAGTTCGACCGCTACGTCCTGGGCAACACGACGCTGGCCCAGCCCGACGACGCCGGTGTCGTGCGCGTCGACGAGGAGACCGGACGCGGTGTCGCGGTCGCCACCGACTGCAACAGCCGCTTCGCGAAGCTTGACCCGTATGCCGGGGCGCAGCTCGCGCTGTCGGAGGCCTACCGCAACGTCGCCACGGCCGGCGCCGCGCCGCTCGCCGTGACCGACTGCCTCAACTTCGGCTCGCCCGAGGACCCGGGTGTCATGTGGCAGTTCCGCGAGGCCGTCCGGGGCATCGCCGAGGGGTGCAAGGTCCTCGGAGTCCCCGTCACCGGCGGCAACGTCAGCTTCTACAACCAGACCGGTGACGACGCGATCCACCCGACACCCGTCATCGGTGTGCTCGGGGTGATGGAGGACGTGTCGACGCGCACGGGCTCCGGGTTCCGCGAGCAGGGCTCGCACGTCTACCTGCTCGGCACCACGCGCGAAGAGCTCGGGGGCTCGGAGTGGGCCAACGTCGTGCACAGGCATCTCGGCGGCCTCCCGCCGCAGGTGGACCTCGTGGCGGAGCAGCAGCTCGCCGCCGCCCTCGTCGCGGCGTCCGGCGCCCGGTTGGTCGAGGCCGCCCACGACCTGTCCGACGGTGGTCTCGGTATCGCACTCGCCGAGGCGTGCCTGCGCCACGGCATCGGCGTGACGATCGACGGGCTCGACCCCGTGGGCGAGGGCCTCGACCCGGTCGCCGCCCTCTTCTCCGAGTCGGTCGCCCGGGTCGTCGTCGCGGTCACGGCCGAGAACGCCGAGGATTTCCTCGCGCTCGTCGGCGAGGTGCCGTGCGTGCGCATCGGGACGGTCGGCGGTCGCGACCTCGACGTCCGGGGGCACTTCACCGTCTCCGTCGCGGAGATGCGGGCCGTGCACCGGGCCACCCTCCCCGCGGTCTTCGGCGGCTGAGCCGCCGGCCCCTCGACAGCGCGGGGAGCGCTGACGTAGCGTCCAGAGGGAACCCATCACCGTCGCCGACTTCACGAAGGATCGAAGCATGTCGGCTGACGAGAGCCCCGACCGCCACGCCCGCGCGGCCGACGAGCACCCCCGCCCGGCGCGGTCCCGGTGGGAGCGCTGGGGACCGGTCGCTCTCTTCCTCCCGCTCGCGTTGGCGTTGTCGGGCCTCTGGGAGCAGACGCTGGCTCCCTTCGTCCGACGGGACGACTGGCCATACCTGCTCCCGGCCCACACTCCCGGCGCGGCAGACGTGCTGCTCAAGGTCCGCGAGGAGGGCCGCTGGCTCAACTACGCGTGGTGGTGGGCGGTGGGCCAGCACAGCACCCCGATGGCGGCCGCGCTGACGTTCGGTGCGGCATACCTGCTCCTCGTCGTGGGGCTCTGGCGGGTGGTGCGACCCCGCGGCTGGGTCGCATCCACGCTGCTGGGCCTGGCCCTGGCCGTCTCCCCCCTCTTCGTCAAGCTGCTCTACTGGCCCGGCACCCTCAGCGTCGGCGTCGTCGTCGCGGCGGCCGGGATCTGGCTGCTCCCGTCCGCCCTGCGCAGCCGCGGGACGACAGTCGGATGGGTCGTGCTCTTCACGGCGCTCTCGGTGCCCAGCTATCCACCTCTCGGGGCGCTGCTCCTCCTCGCCGCAGTGTTCGCGATGCGCGAACGTCCTTGGCGTGCAGTCCTGGTGCTGCTGGGTGGGTTCCTGGTGGGATTCGCCCTGGGTGTCGCGGCGATCTACGTCATCAACTGGCTGGCCTTCCGCGAGGTCGGGCCCGAGATCGCCGCTTGGCGCCACCCCAACCCGCTGCGCAGCCTCCACGACCTACGGGTCAACGGTGGGCGCTATGCGCGTCAGCTCGTGACCCTCGTCTCCGACCTCGGGGTCTCAGCCGCCGTCGGGGTGCTCGCCTGGGTGGTGGCGCTCGTCGACCGGCGGGTGCGGCCGGCCGCCCTGCGGCTCGCCGCGGGTTTCGCGGTCGTCGCGGGCATCGAGTGCACCCAGACGATCGTGACTGGCGTCACGACGGCCGAGCGGGGCTCCCTCTGGGCCTGGTTGGCCCTCGTGCTCCCCGCGGCGCTGCTGTCGGCGGGCTCGTCGTGGTCGCGCCGGGCCGGCGCCGCGTGCCTCGCCGTGCTCTGCGTCCTCGGGCTGCACGCATGGCGCGGGGATGTCGGGACCCACCAGGAGACGAGGCGCAGCTACGACGCCATCGTCACCGAGGCGCTCCGGCGCTCGGGGGGCGAGGGGGGCCGGCCGGTGGCGTTCTACCAGGACCCGTCACAGCGCGCGACGTCCCGCGGCCGGATCACCGTCGGCACGCTCCAGATGATGCTCTACGACTCCGGCCACGTCGTCAGCCGGTGGTGCCGCCCGGCGGAGTGTGCCAGGGCGGTCGCCCGCGCCGAGGACGGCCCGGTGCTCGACCTCGGGGGAGCCGTCGTCATCGTCGTACCCAAGCCCCCGCGGCTGCTCTGAGTCGTCGGGGGCACGGGGCCGGCTCCGTGGACGGTGGCACCCGCGCGAACCCTTGACCCGTCGGGTTAGCGTGAAGGGGTGACTGACGCCCCCACGAACACGACGGTCGGCGCGCTGCGTGCCGCCGGCCACCAGCAGAAGCACCTCAAGCAGGAGCTTCGGGACAACCTGCTCGACCACCTGCGCGAGGGGCGGGACCCGTGGCCCGGGCTGCACGGTCTCGACGACACCGTCATCCCGCAGCTCGAGCGGGCGATCATCGCCGGCCACGACGTCGTCCTGCTCGGCGAGCGCGGGCAGGGCAAGACCCGCCTGCTGCGCACCCTCGTCGGCCTGCTCGACGAGTGGACCCCCGTCATCGAGGGCAGCGAGCTCGGCGAGCACCCGTTCGACCCGATCACCCCGGCGAGCCGGCGCCGGGCCGAGCAGCTGGGCGACGACCTGCCCGTCGCGTGGCGGCACCGGAGCGAGCGGTATGCCGAGAAGCTCGCGACCCCCGACACGAGCGTCGCCGACCTCATCGGTGACGTCGACCCGATGAAGGTGGCCGAGGGCCGCTCGCTCGGCGACCCGGAGACGATCCACTTCGGGCTCATCCCGCGCTCGCACCGCGGCATCGTCGCCATCAACGAGCTGCCCGACCTCGCCGAGCGGATCCAGGTCGCCATGCTCAACGTGATGGAGGAGCGCGACATCCAGATCCGCGGCTACGTGCTGCGCCTCGACCTCGACGTGCTCGTCGTCGCGAGCGCCAACCCAGAGGACTACACGAACCGCGGCCGGATCATCACCCCGCTCAAGGACCGCTTCGGCGCCGAGATCCGCACCCACTACCCGGTGGCCCTGGAGGACGAGGTGGCCGTGATCCGCCAGGAGGCGCACCTCGTCGCCGAGGTCCCCGACGCGCTCGTCGAGATCCTCGCGCGGTTCACCCGCCAGCTGCGCGAGTCGAATGCCGTCGACCAGCGATCGGGTGTCAGCGCGCGCTTCGCGATCGCCGGCGCCGAGACCTTCGCCGCCGCCGCCCTGCACCGGGCGACGCGGCAGGGCGAGGACCACGCGGTGGCCCGGGTCGTCGACCTCGAGACGGCCGTCGAGGTGCTCGGTGGCAAGGTCGAGTTCGAGACGGGCGAGGAGGGCCGGGAGAAGGAGGTCTTGACCCACCTGCTGCGCACCGCGGTCGCCGAGACGGTCCGCACCCACTTCCGGGGCATCGACTTCACGCTCCTCGTCGAGGCGATCGAGGGCGGCGTGATGGTCGCGACGGGTGAGCAGGTGTCGGCCATCGACTTCCTCTCGGGGCTGCCGGTCCTCGGTGAGTCCGAGCTCTACGACGAGGTGTGCGACCGGCTCGGCGCGACGAACGACGGTGCGCGGGCCAGCGCCATCGAGCTGGCCCTTGAGGGCCTCTACCTCGCCCGCAAGGTGAGCAAGGAGACCGCGGGCGGCGAGACGGTCTACGGATGAGGACCCGCTACCGCCGCTATGACGGCGGACCGGACCCGCTGGCACCTCCGGTCGACCTCGCCGAGGCGCTCGACGCGATCGGCGAGGAGGTCATGGCCGGCACGTCCCCTGAGCGGGCCATGCGTGAGTTCCTCCGGCGCGGCGGTGACAACCAGCGTGGCCTCGACGACCTCGCCCGCCGGGTGGCCGAGCGGCGCCAGGACCTGCTCCAGAAGCACGACCTCGACGGCACCCTGCGGGAGGTCAAGGAGCTGCTCGACCGGGCGGTCCTCGAGGAGCGCAAGCAGCTCGCGAGGGACCTCGACGACGAGGCGCGGTTCGACGAGATGCGGCTGGGCAACCTGCCGCCCTCGACGGCCGCCGCGGTGAGCGAGCTCGGGGACTACCCGTGGCGCTCGTCCCAGGCCCGGGAGGACTTCGAGAGGATCAAGGACCTGCTCGGTCGAGAGATGCTCGACCAGCGCTTCGCCGGGATGAAGCAGGCCCTCGAGAACGCGACGGAGCAGGACCGGGCCGCGGTCAACGAGATGGTCCAGGACCTCAACCGGCTCCTCGAGGCGCACCGGAGCGGAGCCGACACCGACGAGCAGTTCCGTGACTTCATGGACCAGCACGGCGACTTCTTCCCCGAGCGGCCCGAGACCGTCGAGGAGCTCATCGACGCCCTCGCAGCCCGTGCGGCGGCGGCCCAGCGGATGCGCAACTCGATGACCCAGGAGCAGCGGGACGAGCTCGATGCGCTCGCCCAGCAGGCCTTCGGGTCGCCGGAGCTGATGGAGTCGCTCGCCGGTCTCGACGACAACCTCCGGGCGTTGCGGCCGGGGGAGGACTGGGGCTCGTCGGAGTCCTTCGACGGCGAGGAGGGGCTCGGCCTCGGCGACGGGACCGGGGTCCTCCAGGACCTCGCCCAGCTCGACGCGCTCGCCGAGCAGCTCTCCCAGGGCTACGAGGGCTCCCGCATGGACGACATCGACCTCGAGGCGCTCGCGAGCCAGCTCGGTGACGACGCGGCCGTGGATGCCCGGACCCTGGCCGAGCTCGAGCAGGCCCTGCGCCAGAGCGGTTACCTCAAGCGCAGCTCCGACGGAAAGCTGCGCCTCTCTCCCAAGGCGATGCGTCAGCTCGGCCAGGCCCTGCTTCGCGACGTCGTCGACCGGATCTCCAGCCGGCAGGGCCAGCGCGACCAGCGGCAGGCCGGTGCGGGGGGCGAGCGCAGCGGAGCGACCCGTGAGTGGGCCTTCGGCGACACCGAGCCGTGGGACGTCACCCGGACGGTGACCAATGCCGTGATGCGCACCGTCAGCGAGGGCCGCGACGCGAGCCGGGGCGTGCGCCTCGACATCCGCGACGTCGAGGTGACCGAGGCCGAGACCCGGACCCAGGCCGCCGTTGCGCTGCTCGCCGACACCTCCTTCTCGATGGCGATGGACGGCCGCTGGGTGCCGATGAAGCGGACCGCGCTCGCCCTGCACCACCTCGTCCAGTCTCGCTTCCGCGGCGACGACCTCCAGCTCATCGGCTTCGGCCGGCACGCGGAGGTGATGGACATCGAGGAGCTCACCGGTCTCGACGCCCAGTGGGACAAGGGCACCAACCTGCACCACGCCCTGCTGCTGGCCAACCGGCACTTCCGCAAGCACCCGAACGCCCAGCCGGTCCTGCTCATCGTCACCGACGGCGAGCCGACGTCGCACCTCGAGCCCGACGGCCAGACCTGGTTCTCCTACCCGCCCCACCCGCTCACCATCGCCAACACGGTGCGCGAGCTCGACGCGTCCGGTCGGCTGGGAGCGCGCGTCACCTTCTTCCGCCTCGGCGACGATGCCGGGCTGGCGCGGTTCATCGACCAGCTCGCCCGCCGGGTGGACGGCCGGGTCGTCGCACCGGAGCTCGACGACCTCGGCGCCGCTGTCGTCGGCAGCTATCTCGGGGACCGCAGCACCTCGGCGCCCGGCGCCACCTACCGCGACTGGTTCGGGGGCCGCGGCTCCTGGGTGTGACGGAGCGCGCACTCGACTGGTCGGCGTTCAGCGGGCACGCCACCGGCCCGCCTCGGGCGGCGGCGGGCTCGGCTGCGCGTCGTCGCGGAAGGGTTTGGATCCCGCGACGAGCCGGGCCAGCGCCCTCCCCTCCCGCAGCCCGGTCGGCAGGCTCGCGCGCGCGACGTCCCGCCGCAGCCGCTCCAGCGGGAGCGGTCCCGGCGAGGCGACGACGACCGAGTTGCCGAAGCGCTTGCCCTTGAGCACCTCGTGCGTCGCCACCAGGACGATGTGCGGCAGGTCCAGGGCCACCGTTGCGAGGACCCTTGCCACCCAACGCATCCCGGGCTCGTCGGCGAGGTTCCACAACGCCAGGCCGTCGCCGCGCAGCACCCTCGCCACCTGCCGGACGTATACCGCCGAGGCCAGTTCCGCGGGGACGCACCCCCCGGCATACGCGTCCGTCACGACGACGTCGGCGGAGTGGTCGGCCAGTGCCTGCACCCCGCTCAGGCCATCGACCGGTCGGACCCTGATGCGGTGCCGGCGCGGCAGGGGGATCTCGCGCCGCACCAGCTCGGTGAGCGCGGCATCCGGCTCGAGCACGATCTGCGGCGACCCCGGCCGGGTGGCCTCGACGTAGCGGGGGAGCGTCAGCCCCGCCCCACCGACGTGCGTCACGGCCAGCGGCCCGGGCGGCAGGGCATCGAGCGCGAGGGCGAGGTGCTGGACGTACTCGAAGACGAGCAGCGTCGGGTCGTCCGGCTGCACGTGCGACTGCGGTGAGCCGTCCATGACGACGGTGACCCCGCCGCGCTCGTCGCGGTCGAGCCGGACGTGGTCGGTCATTCCGGCTCCGGCCCCGTCGGCCCCGTCGGTGCCGCCCCGCTGTCCCACGTCGTCATCGCCCGATCCCTCTCGTCACCGCGCCGTTCGGCCCGTCCGTTACCTTCACACCATGCGCTTCGGTATCACGATCCTGCCCGAACTGCCGTGGACGCAGGCGGCCCCGCTCTGGCGCGAGGCCGAGCAGATGGGCTTCGACCACGCGTGGACCTACGACCACGTCGTGTGGGCGGGGCTGCCGGAGTCGCCGTGGTTCGCGGCGATGCCCACCCTGACGGCCGCCGCCGTGGTGACCGAGCGGATCGGTCTGGGCACCTTCGTGGCCTCGCCGAACACCCACCACCCGGTCCAGTTCTCCCGCGAGGTCCTCGCCCTCGACGACATCTCGGGAGGGCGCTTCCTGCTCGGCATCGGCACGGGCGGTGACCTCGACTCGCGGATCGTGGGGGAGTCGCTGACCCTCAAGGAACGCGTCGCCCGCTTCCACGAGTTCACCGACGTGCTCGACCGCCTCCTCACCGGCGACCACGTCACGGTCGACGGCCACTTCTACTCCACGCGCGACGCGCGCACGATCCCGGGCCCCGTCCGCGGCCCGGGATCCGACGGCCGGGTCCCGCTGCTCGTCGCGGCCAACGGCCCGAAGTCGATCCGCCTCGCCGTGTCGCGTGGCGACGGGTGGCTCACCTACGGCGGCGCCGCCGACACCGACGAGGGATGGTGGCAGGTCGTCTCCGAGGCGAGTGCGCGGGTCGACGGGGCCATCGAGCACGACCGGGCGCGACGGCACACCGGACCGGAGGCCACCTCGTTCGCGCGCTACCTCAACCTCGACTCGGCCCCGACGTTCTCCTTGACGAGCGCCGCAGCCTTCGAGGACGCCGTCGGCCGCGCCGCGGCGCTCGGTTTCACCGACGTCATCGCCCACTGGCCCCGACCCGAGGGGCCGTATGCCGGTGAGCGGGCGACGCTCGAGGCGGTCGTCTCCAACGTGCTGCCCCGGTGGCGCTAGCCTGCGGACCATGCCACCACGCAGACGCACCCCGGTCGCCGACGGGCGGGCCGCGCTCGCGGCCTGCCGGGACGCGGGGTGGGAGGCGGACCGCCGGACGACGGCGACTGCGGTCCGGTTCACCCTCGAGGAGCTCGCGACGACGGCGCCGGGCCGCACGGTCGAGGTGCGCGTGCCACCCCACGGGGCCGTCCAGTGCATCGCCGGGCCGGTCCACACCCGAGGGACACCGCCGAACGTCATCGAGACCGACGCCGCCACGTGGTTGCGGCTCGTGACGGGTGAGCTCGGCTGGGCCGATGCCCTCGACGGTGCGTCGGTGCGGGCGAGCGGCCAGCGGGCTCACCTGGACGGACTTCTGCCGCTCGATTCGCTTACGCTGGAGGGGTGAGCAACCAACCTGTCCGGATACCCAACTTCAAGCGCCTGCTCATCACGGGCGCGATCCTCGGCCTCGTCGTGGGCGTCGTCGTCTCCTACCTCGGGGACGAGGTCCAGGGCTACTCGGAGTCGACCGCGTCGATGTACCTCGGCGCGCTCGGCGCCGGCTTGGGCGCGGGACTCGCCGGCCTGCTCGGCATCCTGCTCGACCGCTCCGGCCGCAGCGGCTCCTGACCGCGTGGTCCTGCCGGCCGGCCCGCCGTCGCGCGGACGCTCCGGCCCGCTGACCGGGGTGCGGGTCGTCGAGCTCGCGGGGATCGGACCGGCGCCCTTCGCCGCGATGCTCCTCGCCGACCTCGGGGCCGACGTGATCCGGGTCGACCGGACCGGACCCAGCGGGCTCCCGGTCCCGGTGCCGCCCGAGGACGACCTGTTGCGCCGTGGCCGGCCCTCCGTCGCGCTCGATCTCAAGCAGCCTGAGGCGGTCGCGGTGGTGCGCACCCTCGCGGACCGGGCCGATGTGCTCATCGAGGGCTTCCGGCCCCGGGTGGCCGAGCGGCTGGGCCTCGGCCCCGACGTGTGCCTCGGGAGCAACCCGCGCCTCGTCTACGCCCGGATGACCGGCTGGGGGCAGGAGGGCCCGTTGTCGGGGACCGCCGGTCACGACCTCACCTACCTCGCCGTGACCGGTGCCCTCGCCGCCGTCGGCGCTGCCGACGGCCCACCACGCCCGCCGGCCAACCTCCTCGGCGACTTCGGCGGCGGCGCGCTCTACCTCGTGGTCGGCGTGCTCGCGGCGCTGCTCGAGGCTCGGTCGAGCGGCCGTGGACAGGTGGTCGACGCGGCGATCGTCGACGGGACGGCTCACCTGTCCACCTTCCTCGTCGGTCTCCTCGACGGCGGCCTCTGGTCGGAGACCCGCGGCGCCAACCTGCTCGACGGCGGCGCCCCCTTCTACGACGTCTACGCGACGAGCGACGGCCAGTGGATGGCCGTCGGGCCGCTCGAGGAGCGCTTCTGGGACGAGCTCGTCGGCCGTCTCGGGCTCGTGGGGCCGGGGGCGCAGCCGCTGCCCGACCGTCGCGACCCGAGACAGTGGCCGCGGTTGCGGTCCGTGCTCGCCGACGTCTTCACGACCAGGAGTCGGCAGGAGTGGGTCGCGGTCTTCGACGGCTCGGACGCGTGCGTCGCCCCGGTGCTCACCTATCGCGAGTCGCCGGACCACCCGCACCTGCGCGAGCGGGGGACCTGGGTCACGGCGCACGGGATCGTCCAGCCCGCTCCGGCTCCGCGCTTCTCCCGGACGCCCGGCGCCCTGACGACCCCACCCCCGGTGGCCGGGGCCGACACCCGCTCGGCCCTGGTCGACTGGGGGATCGAGGACGTCGACGGCCTCATCGCCTCGGGGGCGGCCGTCCAGGCCAGCCAGACCGACGGCGCCCCCTGATGCGCCTTTTCGTCGCGGTCGTCCCACCGGAGGAGGTCATCGAGCACCTCGAGGAGTTCACCGCGCCCCGCCGCGAGGCCGGTCCCGGCATCCGCTGGACCGACCCGCACCAGTGGCACGTGACGCTCGCGTTCCTCGCCGCTGTCCCGGAGCGCCGCCTCGACGACCTCGTCGAGGTGCTCACGGCCTCGGCCGCCCGACGAGACCCGCTCGAGCTGCGCCTGGCCGGCGCGGGGACCTTCCCCGACCCGGCCGCGGCCAAGGTGCTCTGGGCGGGGGTCGCGCAGCAGCGCGGCGACCTTGCCGAGGTGGCGAGCGGCATACGCGCGGGCTCGAACTCCATGGGGGCCACCCCCGACGGCACCCGCTTCCACCCGCACGTCACGCTCGGGCGGTTCGCGAGGCCCACCCCGGCGACGCGCTGGCTCCGCGTGCTCGACCACCTGGCGGGCCCCTCGTGGGACTCGACGAGCTCACCCTCGTCGAGTCCCACCTCGGCGAGGGGCGGGGGAGACGGCCCCGCTACGCGACGGTTGCGACCCTCCCGCTCGCGCCGGGCTGAGCCACCGACGGACGGTGGGGACGCCCCGATCCGTGTGCGAGACTGGCGGCGTGGCACGCGGCGACGGTCTTCTGACCCATGACCTCCTTCCCGGCGAGAAAGGCCCCCAGGACGCCTGCGGGGTGTTCGGAGTGTGGGCCCCCGGCGAGGACGTCGCGAAGCTGACCTACTTCGGGCTCTACGCGTTGCAGCACCGCGGGCAGGAGTCGGCGGGCATCGCCACCGGCGACGGGGAGAAGATCCTCGTCTACAAGGACATGGGGCTCGTCTCCCAGGTGTTCGACGAGGCCGCACTCAACTCGCTCCGCGGTCACATCGCGATCGGGCACACCCGCTACTCCACGACCGGTGGCTCGACGTGGGAGAACGCGCAGCCCACCCTCGGCGGCTCCGAGCACCAGACCCTCGCGCTTGCGCACAACGGCAACCTCATCAACACCGTCGAGCTGCGCGCCCTCGTCGACGAGCACTTCGGGGGCGGCCGGATCACCGGTGAGCTCGCCCGAGGAAACACCTCCGACACGGCGCTCGTGACGACCCTGCTCACGGCCGACCCGGACAAGACCCCCGAGGTCGCCGCGCTCGAGCTGCTGCCCAAGCTCAAGGGTGCCTTCTGCTTCGTCTTCATGGATGAGCACACCCTCTATGCCGCCCGCGACCCGTGGGGCGTCCGTCCGCTCGCGCTCGGCCGCCTCGAGCGCGGCTGGGTCGTCGCCTCCGAGACCGCGGCCCTGCAGACGATCGGCGCCTCGGTCATCCGCGAGGTCGAGCCCGGTGAGCTCATCGTCATCGACGAGGACGGCCTGCGCTCGCACAAGTTCGCCGAGCCGCAGCCGAAGGGGTGCGTCTTCGAGTACGTCTACCTCGCCCGGCCCGACGCCGTCATCCGTGGCCGCGTCGTCCACGAAGCCAGGGTCGACATGGGTCGTGCGCTGGCGCGCGAGCACCCCGGCGAGGCCGACCTCGTCATCGGGGTGCCCGAGTCGGGCGTGCCTGCGGCCGTGGGCTACTCGCAGGAGTCGGGGATCCCCTTCGGCCAGGGCTTCGTCAAGAACGCCTACGTCGGGCGCACCTTCATCCAGCCTTCGCAGACGCTGCGCCAGCTCGGCATCCGGCTCAAGCTCAACCCCCTGCGCGAGATCGTGCAGGGCAAGAGGCTCGTGGTGGGAGGGGGGGACGACGGAAGGGGGGGCACTCCCACCGCC
>JBBRGO010000023.1:0-22275 GCA_038224055.1 Actinomycetales bacterium | reverse complement strand
GGATCGAGGTGTCCGAGCTGCGGCGCCACCCCGGCTACCGCGGCCGCGAGACCGTCCTGCTGGGCGCGCGTCTCGCGGTCGACGACGTCCTCACCGCCAAGGAGATCGGCGACGCGGCGCGGGCCGGCGACCACCATCCCCGGGACCTGAAGCGCCTCTGGCACCTCGTCGTCCGGTTCGGCGGCGAGGCCGCCTGGCGGCCCGTGGAGGGTTGACGCTGCCAGGACGACGGGGACTCACCACGCAACCCGCAGCCCGCAGCCCGCCCGGTCCGGCGTCACTCGACCCGGGTGACGGTGGCGTCGATGCCGGCGATGATGGCGGAGTAGTCCGCCGACGGGTCACCACCGAGCACGGCCGACCACGCCGGGACGAGCTCGCCGCCGTAGCGGTGCCCGTAACCGTCCGGTGGGTCGTGGCCGACGGCCATGTCGGTCGTCAGCTGCCAGAAGGTGACGAAGGGGATCCAGGTGACGTCGGGGTTGACGTCGCGACCGCGCGGCTCGCGCAACCAGTCCGGCTCGGCCCCGAGCAGGGCGGGGTTCCACCAGACGACGGGGTCCGAGGCATGCTGGACGTAGACGAAGCGAGGGAACTCCCACTGGCCGTAGGGCCGCCCGTAGTAGTCCTTCGTGAGCTCCGACGCTCGCGTGGCGAAGCGGACGTGGCGGCCGTCGTCGACGACGGGGTCGATCTCCGGCGAGCCGGGGTTGCGCCCCGCCGTGAGGGCCGCGTGGATGTCGGTGAAGCTGGGGGTCCCGACCCAGACCCCACCCTGGGCCCGCCGCATCATGTCCGCGGCATCGGCGAACGCGGCCTGCCCGCCGTAGGAACCGAGTGACTCCCCTCCGACGACGAGCCGGGGACGTGCCGCGGCCGGGCGCGCGGACCACGCGGCATACACCTGGTCGAAGAGCGCCTTGCCCGCCGCCCTCGGCGTCTCCCGGTCGGTCATCATCGACATCGCGCTCGGCAGGTAGGAGTACTGCATGGCCGCGACCGCACTGTCCCCGTCACTGAGGTACTCGATCGACTGGACCGTCCAGTCGTCGACCCAGCCGGTGCCGGTCGTCGTGACGACGGCGAGCACCCGGCGGTCGAAGGCCCCGGTCCGCTCCAGCTCGCTCACGACGGCCGCGGCGATCTCCTCGACGCTGCGCTGGTCGGAGCCGCCCGCGTAGACACGGATCGGCTCGATCGCCGAGCGCCCGGTCGCCGCGGAGATCTGGGCAGGGCTCGGCGCACTCGTGACGAACAGCTGGCCCTGGAAGCCGAGGCTGTCCCAGGGCTCGCTCGAGCCCGGGCCACCGGACCGGAGCGGGGACGTCGGCGCCACCCTGCCCTCCGGAGCGCTCTGGTTGCCCGCCGCGGCAGCTGCGCCCATCGCCTGCATGGCGCGGTGGAACAGCACGTTGTCCGAGACCCAGGCGGTCGCGAGCACGACGACGACGACGGCGAGGACCGAGGCGATGGTCTTCGGCAGGACGTGGCCCGCCGCCTCCGCGAGGCCGCGGGTGGCACGCCCCAGCCCCCGGACGGCGCCGACCAGCAGCACGGCGACGAGCAGCGCAGTGGTCATCGCGCCCAGCCAGTCGAGGGGCTCGAGCGGGGTGAGGCGGACGACGGCCGCCGTCCGCGCCTGCGACCGCACGTTGCTCACGGTGATCCCGACGACCGCGGCCGCCGTGACGAGCGGGAGGGCGACCCGGAACCAGTGCGCCGCCTCGCTGCTGATCGTGACGTGGAGGGAGGCGAGGCGCGAGACGTGCCGCCCGACCCAGGCCAGCACGACGCCGAGCCCGTAGCCGGCGGCGGCGCAGAGGCCGGTGATGAGGCCCTGGTAGTACCAGGTCCGGGGCAGCAGGCTCGGCGACATCGAGATGAGCACGTAGGCCGCGCCGAGGACGAGGCCGAGCCGCGAGAGGTGCCACCCGCGCCGCCCCGCGCGCGGCACCACCGACACGTCGACCATGGGCCCAGCGTAGGTGCGCCGGGCCCGCCCGCTCAGCCCGTCCCGGGGAGATGATGTCCCCATGACGACGAGCACCGCCGACCGGGTCACCACCTACGAGCGGGACGGCCTGACCTTCGACGTCACCGACGGGGGGCCGCTGGACGGGGCGGTCGTCGTCCTCCTGCACGGTTTTCCCGCGGACCGGAGCGGGTGGCGCCGGGTCGAGACGCTCCTGCACGCGGCTGGTCTGCGGACGCTCGCCCCCGACCAACGCGGCTACTCCCCGCGTGCCGCCCCGACCGAGGTGGCGGCCTACCGCCTCGAGGAGCTCGTCGCCGACGTGCTCGCGCTGGCGGACGCCGCGGGGGTCGAGCGTTTCCACGTCGTCGGTCACGACTGGGGCGGAGCCATCGCCTGGCTGCTGGCCGGCAACCACTCCGACCGGGTGGCCTCGGTGACCGTGCTCTCGACGCCGCACCCGGGCGCGCTCTCCCGGGCACTGCGCACGGCCGACCAGCGTCGCCGCTCGTGGTACATGGCAGCCTTCCAGGTCCCCTCCCTCCCGGAGCGCTTCCTCGCGGCCCGCTTCCACCTCGTCATGGCCCGGATGGGTCTCCCGCTCGACGAGATGGCGCGGTATGCCGCTCGGCTGGCCCGCCCGGAGGCGCTCACCGGCCCGGTCAACTGGTATCGGGCGGCCGGGACCTCCTCGGTGCGGGCTCACCGCGTGACGGTCCCCACGACCTACGTCTGGGGATCCGCTGACCCCGCTCTCGGACGCACCGCCGCCGAGCTGACCCGGGAGCACGTGACGGGCGACTACGTCTTCGTCGAGCTCGCCGCGAACCACTGGCTCCCCGAGACGAGGCCCGAGGAGTGTGCGACCGCGATCGTCGACCGGGTCCGCTCAGCCGGCTGAGCGGCATACCGGCGGCGAGACGGGAGGGCGCGGGGCCCCGTGGGGGGACCCCGCGCCGGTGGTGGAGCCACCCGGATCAGTTGTAGCGGGTGAATCCGTAGAGGCTCCAGGCGTCGTCGTCGAAGTAGGGCGACAACATGATCGTCGGGCCGACGATGCGGTCGATCCGGCTGTTGACCCCGTTGAGGTAGCCCCAGTTGCCGTTGTAGCCGTTGAGCCACCCGCCGCCGCTGCTGCCCCGCGTCATGTCGCAGCCGATCTTGACCGTCTGGGACCAGACGAAGAACGCGTCCCACTCCGGGGACGTCGTGCCCTGGCAGCGCATCAGGTTCCCGCCGTCGAACGGGGCCTCCGCGGGGTAGCCGAAGGCGTACTCGTAGGCGTTCTTGCCCTTGTTGACCGTGATCCCCTGGCCGCCGAAGTAGTCGGCGATGTGCCAGCCACCGAAGTTGGTGTTCATCGTCGCGACGCCGATGTCCTGGGAGAAGTCGGAGCTGCCGGTCCACGCGTTGCGCGAGGAGAGGTAGGCGGCCGACCAGGTGCCGTAGGGCCGTGGGTTGGCGAGGTCGTCGTCGTAGGCCGGGACGAACGTCCAGTTGCTGTGCCACGTGCCGCCCTGGCCGCCGTGGACGCAGTGGCCCGCCGTCCAGACCGAGTCCTTGCCCTCGCTGTTGATGATCGTCCCGGAGCAGACGTAGTTGAGCCCGTTCTGCGTGAAGAAGACCTTGCCCGCCGTGTAGGCCGTCGGGGTGTAGTAGGGCAGGTTCGGGTTGTAGGCCGCAAGCACTCCTGCCGCCTTCGCGGCCGGTCCGAAGACCTTGCTCGCCGCGCCCTCGGCGCTGCGGACGGGCCCGTCGTTCGTGACCGGCTTCTGGCCGGCCCTGATCCGCGCCTTCTGGATCTTCACGTAGGTGTCCGCCTGGCTGGCGAAGGTGCTCGACTGCTGCACCGGGATCGCCGCGCGCATGCGGGCCGGCGTCCAGTAGGCGTCGAGGGCCTGCTGGTCGGTCGGCGCCACCCCGAACTTGGCCTTGCCCGCGACCTTCGCCGCGCTGGTGATCGGCACCTCGCTCGAGGAGTTGGCCGATCCCTTCGCCACCGCTCCCTGCGCGGTGACGACCGCCCCGCCCATCGTGAGGCTGGCGGCGGCGATGACGCCGACCCCCAACGTCGCGATGCTCGACCGAGCTCCCCTGACTGCGTTCGTGACCATGTCCGTGGTCCTTCCCCTTGGCCGGGCGGCTCATGCACCCGATCTGGGGTGGAGAGGTCCGGACCGGGAGCGGTGATACCTCGGTCGCGTGCGTATCACCGCGGTCTCCCGGCCCACGTCGGGAAGAAGCCGGACCGTCGGTAGGTTGCACCCTCGTGAAGATCGACATCTGGTCAGACATCGTGTGCCCGTTCTGCTACCTCGGGAAGCGGCGGCTCGAGGCCGCCCTCGTCGACTTCGAGCACCGTGACGAGGTCGAGATCCAGTGGCACAGCTTCGAGCTCGACCGTGGCGCCCCGACCGTGGCCGACGGGTCCCTCGTCGACCTCGTGGCAGCCAAGTACGGCACCGACCGCGACCAGGCCATCGCCCAGCACGAGTCGATGGCCGCGGCGGCGCAGGAGCTGGGGCTCGAGTTCAACTGGCAGGACGCCCGCTACGGCAACACGTTCGACGCCCACCGCGTCGTCCACCTCGCCGCCGAGCAGGGCCTGGCCGACCGCGCCCACGAGCGCCTCATGCGCGCGTACTTCACCGAGGGCAAGGCCGTCGGCGACCGCGAGACGCTCGTCGAGCTCGCCACGGAGATCGGCCTCGACGCGACGACGGTCCGCGCGGTGCTCGACTCCGACGACTTCGGCAACCACGTCCGCAGCGACGAGGCGACGGCCAAGATGCTCGGCATCGAGTCGGTGCCCTTCTTCGTCCTCGACCGCAAGTACGGCGTCTCCGGCGCCCAGCCCCCGCAGGTCTTCGCCCAGGCCCTCGAGACCGCCTGGTCGACGCGGCACGAGCGCCCCGAGCCGGTCGCGGCCGGCGCCGGGTGCGGCGGGGCCTGCGCAGCCGGCGGCTGCGGCGGTGCCTGCTGAGGTCCTCACGCCCTACCCTCGGGTGATGGCCCACCCTCCGATGTTCGAGCCCGAGGACCCCCTCCTCGCCCGACTTCGTGCCGTGTGTCTCGCGCTCCCCGGCGCGGACGAGAAGATCTCCCACGGGCGACCGAGCTTCTTCACGACAAAGGTCTTCGCGATCTACGGCGGCTCCGTCAAGGGTGCGCACTCATCCACGCAGCACGGGCGCGCCCTGCTCTTCCTGCCCGACGAGGCCGACCGCACCGCGCTGGCCGCCGACGGTCGCTTCTTCGTGCCCGCCTACCTCGGCCCGTACGGGTGGCTCGCGATCGACCTCGACGATGGCCAGGTCGACTGGGCCGAGGTCGCCGAGCTCGTCGACGCCTCCTTCCGACGGACCGCCCCGGCCCGGCTCGTCGCGGCCCTGGACCCCGGGTCAGGACGGGCGTGACGGGCGTGGCGGGCCCGACGGACGTGGAGGCGTGGCACAGCCAGGACCGTCACGTCGTGCGCCTCGAGTGGGGACCGGTCGGCGCGAGCTCCCTCAGCCGGTATGCCGCTGGCCGCGGGAGCCGGGTGTTCGCCGTGGTGGTCGACGTGCTCAGCTTCACCACGTGCGTGTCGGTGGCCGCCGACCGGGGGATCGTGGTGCTCCCGTTCCCGTGGCGCGACGGCCGGGCCGGCGCCTTCGCTGCCGAGCAGGACGCGGTGCTGGCCGCGGCCAGGAACCTCGCCACGACCGCGCCGCCGGGCAGGGCCATTGCCGGGGTGGCGCCGTCGATCACACTGTCCCCCAGCTCGATCCGGCACGCCAGCGGGGTCGAGCGACTCGTGCTGCCCTCACCGAACGGTTCGACGACGAGTGGCCTGCTCGCCGGCGAGGGTGCCACCGTCGTCGCGGCGTCGCTCCGAAACAGGACAGCCGTGGCGGCATGGGTCGCCGCCCAGCTCGACGCCTCGCCGCGGGAGGACGTCGTGGTCCTGCTCGTGCCGTCCGGGGAGCGCTGGCCCGGCGACACCCTGCGGCCGGCCGTCGAGGACCTGTGGGGCGCCGGAGCCGTGGTCGACGCCCTCGTCGGCCTGCTGGACCACCGGGCCGGGCCGCAGCTGCTCAGTCCCGAGGCCGAGGTCGCACTGTCCTCCTGGCGGGCCGTCGCGGACTCTCTCGCAGACCGCCTGGCCGGCTGCGCGAGCGGTCGCGAGCTGATCGAGAAGGGCTGGGCCGACGACGTTTCCGTCGCCGGTGAGCTCGACTCCAGCCCCGTCGTCCCGGTCCTGCACGACGGGGCCTTCCGGGACCAGGCAGGGGCCGCACCAGCGCCGGCGCGCGCGTCGTCACTGCCCGATGGCGCTCCAGAAGGCTGACGCCGCGCGGGAGGGCCGGCCCGTGCGGCGCTCGGACCAGTCGGCGGAGGTCATCAGGCCGGTGACCGCGTTGACCCCCAGCCAGCGCAGGGGCTCCGGCTCCCAGGCCCGGGAGGTCCGGCCGGCCCACGGCAGCTCCGTGAGGCCCTCGGGGTCGTCGTCCCGGATCATCGCCGCGAGCGTGCGCCCCGCGAGGGCCGAGGTCGCGACACCGTCGCCGACGTAGCCACCGGCGAAGGCCAGCCCGGTGTGCCGGTCGTGGCGGACCGACGGGAACCAGTCGCGAGGGACCCCGAGGTTGCCTCCCCAGGCGTGGGTGAAGCGAACCCCCTCGAGTACAGGGAAGAGCTCGACGACGATCCGGCGCAGCATCGCCTGGACCCGAGCGTGGCGCTCGGTGGACGGAGAGATCCTGGAGCCGTAGCGGTAGGGAGCGCCTCTGCCTCCGAAGGCGATCCGCCCGTCCTTCGTGCGTTGGCCGTAGACGACGAGGTGCCGGTTGTCGGCGATGGTGGCCCGTCCGTCGAGTCCGATGGCGTCCCAGACCGCGTCGCTCAGGGGTTCGGTCGCGGTCATCAGCGAGTACACCGGCGCGATCGCACGGCGTCGGCCCCTCACGGTGGGGGTGTACCCCTCGGTCGCGAGGACGACATGCTGGGCCCGCACGGTGCCGTGGGGGGTGACGACGCGATGGCTCCCCACGTCGACGGCTGGCGTTCGCTCGTAGACCACGACCCCCCGGCGCTCGACCGCTCGGGCGAGACCCCGGACGAGCCGCGCCGGGTGGATGACGGCGCAGTGCGGGGTGAACACGCCGCCGAGGGCCCCGGACACCCGGGCGACGGCATCCACCTCATCGGCGGTCAGCAGCCGGTGGTCGTCCTCGCCGAAGCCCCACGCGGCATAGCCGGCGACCTCGTCGCGGACCCGCTCGAGCTGGGCGGGGTTGCGCGCCACCGAGAGGGAGCCGCCCTGCTCGAAGTGGCAGTCGATCCCCTCCTCCTCGGCGATCCGCCCCACCTCGGGCACGACCTGGTGCAGTCGGCGCTGCATCCGCACCGCGGCATCGCGGCCACGTTCACGGGCCATCCGCCCCAACGACGTGGGGAAGAGGGCGGAGCACCACCCGCCGTTGCGGCCCGAGGCCCCGAAGCCGGCGATCTCCTGCTCGACGACGGCCACCCGGATGCTCGGGTCGGCGACGGCGAGGTGGTAGGCGGTCCACAGGCCCGTGTAGCCGGCCCCGACCACGACGACGTCGACGTCGAGGTCCCCGCCCAGCGCCGGCCGGGGCACGAGGTCGTCGTCGGCCGTCTCGTGCCACAGGCTGAGTCCGCGATAGTCGCTGGGGAGCATGTCGGCAGTATGCCGTGAAGCCGGAGCCGCCGACAGTCCGCCGTCACGCATTTCGCCGGCCAAGACCCCTTTGTTCTACGGAATCCGTTGTCCGGCCGGATCCTGACCACCCCTTCCGCACCGGGGTCCGATGGAGCACCATGGACCGCATGACGACCGTGGACCGCTCCCGCCTCCGTGACCTGCACGAGCGCGAGAGGCGGGCGTTCCGGGCCGATCGCCCCTGCTCGGCTGCCCTCGCCGAGCGGGCGCGGGCCCACCTTCCCGGCGGCGTGCCGATGAGCTGGATGGTCAAGTGGCCCGGCGATTTCCCGGTCTTCGTCGATCGCGCGGCCGGCGCCCACTTCACCTGCGTCGACGGCATCGACCACGTCGACCTCTGCCTCGGTGACACCGGCGCCATGATGGGCCACTCGCCGTCCCGGACGATGCAGGCCGTGGTCCGGCAGCTCTCCCGGGGCATCACGACGATGCTACCGACGGAGGACGCGATCGCCGTGTCCACCGACCTCGCGGACCGCTTCGGTCTGCCCTTCTGGCAGTTCACGCTGACGGCGACCGACGCCAACCGGCACGCGATCCGCTACGCCCGCCACCTCACCGGCCGAAGCAAGATCGTCGTTCACAACTACTGCTACCACGGGTCGGTTGACGAGACGTTTGCGACCTTGGACGCCGACGGCCGGACCGTCAACCGCCGCAACAACATCGGGGCGCCCGTCGACACGTCGGAGACCACGCGTGTCGTGGAGTTCAATGACCTCGAGGCGATGGAGCGGGCCCTCGCACACGGTGACGTCGCGGCCGTGCTCGTCGAGCCGGCGCTCACCAACATCGGCATCGTGTTGCCCCATGCCGGCTACAACGAGGGCCTGCGCGAGCTCGCGACCCGCCATGGGGCGCTGCTCATCAACGACGAGACCCACACCATCTGTGCCGGCCCCGGTGGCATCACCGGTCGCGATTCCCTCCGTCCCGACCTGCTCGTCATCGGCAAGTCGATTGGTGGCGGGATCCCTTGCGGCACCTTCGGATTCACCCAGGAGGTCGCCGACCGCATCGCCCGCTCGGTCGACCTCGAGGACATCGACGTCGGTGGGATCGGTGGGACGCTCGCCGGCAACGGCCTGTCGACGGCGGCGATGCGCGCCACGCTCGAGGAGGTGATGACGGCCGAGTCGTTCGACCACATGGTCCCCCTGGCCGACGCCTGGGCCGACGGGGTCCAGGGCGGCATCGACGCGGTCGGCGCCCCGTGGCACGTGACGCGGCTCGGCGCGCGCGCCGAGTACAACTTCTCCGAGCGCCCCTCACGCGATGGTCAGCAGGCCCATGACGCCGACGACTTCGACCTCCAGCAGTACCTCCACCTCTACGCCCTCAACCGGGGCATCCTGCTCACGCCGTTCCACAACATGGCCCTGATGTGCCCCGACACGACGCGGGCAGACGTGGACGCGCACACCGAGATGTTCGCCGCCTGCCTCACCGAGCTGTTCGCGACGCCCTGAGCCGCGTTCCCACTATCCTTGGCGTGGAACGGCATCCGACCGACGCGTGGAGGCAGGCCCCATGACCGACGAGCTCGATCCCGACAGCGACCGGTCCCCAACCGGCCCCTCCCTTCGCCGCCGGCGCACCAAGCTCGGCATCGTCGGCGCCGGCGCCGTGGGAGCCACGCTCGCCTACGCCGTCCTCATGCGCGGCGTCGCCCAGACGATCGCCCTCTACGACGTCAACGCGGCAAAGGTCCACGCCGAGGCCCTCGACCTCAGCCACGGCATCCAGTTCGTGCCGATGGCGCGGGTCGTCGGCTCCGACGACATCGCCGTGCTCGCGGACTGCGACGTCATCGTCTTCACCGCAGGCGCGAAGCAGAAGCCCGGCCAGTCCCGGCTCGACCTCGCCGAGACGACGATCTCGCTCGTCCGCTCGATCATGCCCCAGCTCGTCGAGGTGGCACCCGACGCGATCCACGTCCTCGTGACCAACCCGGTCGACGTCGTGACGTATGCCGCGCTCAAGGCGTCGGGCCTGCCATCGAACCAGGTCTTCGGCTCCGGCACGGTCCTCGACTCGTCGCGGTTGCGCTTCCTCATCGCGGAGCACACCGGGGTCGCGGTGCAGAACGTCCACGCCTACGTCGCCGGCGAGCACGGGGACTCGGAGATCCCGCTGTGGAGCTCGGCGAGCATCGCGTCGGTGCCGCTGCTCCAGTGGCCGGGTGTCGGCGGGCAGGGCAGGCTCGACACCGAGGACCGCGAGCGCATCGCCCGGGAGGTCATCGAGTCGGCCTACCGAGTCATCGAGGGCAAGGGTGCGACGAACTACGCCATCGGCCTCGCCGGTTCACGGATCATCGAGGCCGTCGTGTACGACGAGCGCCGCCTGCTGCCCGTCTCGTCCCTGCTCACCGACTACTACGGCATCAGCGACGTCTGCCTCTCCGTGCCCGCCCTCGTCCACGCGGACGGCGTCGGCGAGCGCATCGAAGTGCCGATGACCGCCGCGGAGCTCGCGGGGCTGCGCGCCTCCGCCGACGCCGTCCGCGCGACCGCACGCCGCTTCGGCCTCTGACGGCTCCCCGTCCCCCGGACGGTCGCGCCTAGGCTGGGGACATGACGACTTCGGACATCGACTTCTACTTCGACCCGGTGTGCCCGTTCGCGTGGATGACGAGCAAGTGGGTGCGGATGGTCGCGGACCAGCGCGACTACGCCGTCGAGTGGCGGTTCATCTCGCTTCGGCTGGTCAACAAGGACGTCGACTACGACGCCCACTTCCCCCCGGAGTACGAGGCCGGCCACACCGCAGGCCTGCGTCTGCTGCGCGTGGCGGCACGAGCCCGGTCCGAGCACGGACCGGAGGCGGTCGGACCGCTCTACGAGGCCTTCGGGCGCCACATCTTCGAGGACGCGGGCGCCGGCGACGACCTGGCGGGGCGTGAACGACGCGGCACCCCGGAGTTCGTGCGACCGATCCTCCTCGAGGCCGGCCTTCCGGAGTCCCTCGCCGACGCACTGGACGACGACGGCCTCGACGCCGAGATCCAGGCCGAGACCGACGAGGCGCTCGGCCTCACGGGGAAGGACGTCGGCACCCCGATCATCCACTTCGAGCCGCCCATCGGCGTCGCCTTCTTCGGGCCGGTCATCAGCAGGCTCCCGAGCGAGGCGGACGCCGCCCTGCTCTGGGACCACGTCCTCGGCCTGGCCCGCTTCCCCGGCTTCGCCGAGCTGAAGCGCAGCCTGCGCGAGACCCCCCAGCTGCCCGCCCTCGGCGTGGCCACGGACGAGGTCGGCGTCCAGGAGGACTGGCACGGTGGTAGCCGCCGGCAGAAGAAGTGACGACGCCATCTGGCAGGGTGGGCCCATGAGTGAGTTGACGACTGAGCTGACCTTCTCGGACTCGATCGACGTCGCGGCCACGCCCCAGCGCGTCTACGACCTCGTCTCCGACGTGACCCGCACCGGTGAGTGGAGCCCCATCTGTCGCGAGTGCGCGTGGGACGAGGGGGACGGCCCCCGGGTCGGTGCCTGGTTCACCGGCCGCAACGAGACGTCCACGCGCACCTGGGAGACCCGGTCCCGGGTCATCGTGGCCGAGCCGGCGACGGAGTTCGCGTTCGAGGTCGGCCAGGGCTTCGTGCGCTGGAGCTACCGGTGCGAGCTCGTCGACGGCGGCACGCGCCTCACCGAGGCGTGGCGCTTCCTCCCTGCAGGCATCGCGATGTTCCACGACAAGTACGGCGAGCAGGCGCAGGCCGAGATCGACGAGCGAACGACGGCCGCGCACACGTCCATCCCCGCCAGCCTGGCGGCGATCAAACGTGCTGCCGAGCGTGGCGACGCCTGACCCCACGAGCCGTGACGATGCCGGATCCGATGCCGGTGTCACCGGCCGCTCCACCTACCACCACGGGGACCTGAGGCGCGCGCTGCTCGAGGCGGGGCTCGCCCTGGCCCGCGAGGGTGGACCCGATGCCGTCGTGCTGCGGGGCGCCACCCGACGGGTGGGGGTCTCGGCGAACGCGGCATACCGGCACTTCGCGGACCGCGACGCCCTCCTCGACGAGGTGGTCTCGCTCGCGCAGGCAGCGGCCGCCGACGTCATCGCTGCCTCGATCGCGGCCACGACGTCCGGGCTGGCCGCCGACGAGGACGACGCGGTCCGGGCCCGGGCCCGGTTCCGGGCGGTCGGGGTGGGCTATCTCAGTTTCGCGGTGGACGAGCCGGGGCTCTTCAGGACCGCCTTCGCCGTGCCGACCGACCTGCGTCGCTCGGGAGCACCGGAGGCGGCCGGCTCGTCCGGCCGCACCCCGTACCAGCTCCTCTCGGACATGCTCGACGAGATGCTTGCGGCCGGCGCCCTCCCCCCGGCCCAGCGGCCGGGAGCGGAGTTCCTGGCCTGGTCGGCCGTGCACGGGCTGGCGATGCTGACGCTCGAGGGCCCCCTTCGCGACCTGCCGCCCCCCGTCGTCGACGGCCTCGTCCCCCGCCTCGTCGCGATGGTCGACCTCGGGCTCGGGGTGGTCGAACCCGACTCCGCTCCCTCGTCCTAGAGTGACGGGCGTGACCGACGTGACCGATCCCGAGCCGGACCCGAGCGGGGGTCTCGACACCCGGACCCCGGCCTTCTACCGCCGCCTCGGGCCGGACGTGTTCCTGCCGACGGTGCTCAGCCAGGGCGCGTGGCGTCCCGACGAGCAGCACATGGGGCCGGTGAGCGGGCTCATCGCGCACGCCGTCGACCTGCACGAGCCTCGCCCGGGGATGCAGCTGTCGCGGATCTCCTACGACATCCTCGGCATGATCCCCGCCCGCGCGAGCCACGTCTCGGTCCGCACCACGCGGCCCGGACGGACCATCGAGCTCGTCGAGGCGACCCTGAGCGTCGATGACCGGGTCGCGGTCCGTGCGCACGCCTGGCGCCTCGGCACCCAGGACACCAGCACGGTGGCCGGCCTCGAGCTCGAGCCGATGCCGGGGCCGGCGGCCTTTCCGGCGTGGCACGGCGCCTCGACGTGGGACGGGGGCTACATCAAGGGCCTCGAGTTCCGGGCCGACCCCGACCGCCGAGCCGGTCGCACTCGCACGTGGCTGCGCACCCCGAACGCCCTCATCGACGGCGAGACCTGCTCCCCGACGGCTGACCTCGTCCGGCTCGCCGACACGGCCAACGGCATCGCCGTCCGGGCCTCGCCGCGGGAGTGGATGTTTCCCAACGTCGACCTGTCGATCCATCTCTTCCGCGAGCCGGTGCGCGGCTGGGTCGGCTTCGACACCCGGGTGACGTTCGGCGGGTCCGGGGTCGGGCTCACGTCGACCACGCTTCACGACGAGTTGGGACCGGTCGGACGGGCGGAGCAGATCCTCACCGTCCGGCCGCTGCCCAGCCACTGAGCAGGCGTCCTCCGGCCGGGTGCGCCGATGGGCGCGCGGTGGTTCGCCGACCAGGCGGTGGCCGAGGCCCGCCATCGAGTCCCGCTCCCCGCCCGGGCCGGCCAGCCCGCCGCGCTCCCGCTCAGGTCGCAGCAGCCCACGTGGGCCGGCCACCGGCCGGCCCATCCTCCGTGGTCAGCACACCTAGTCGACGGTGGTCGTCACCGGCTGGCCCATCTCGACCGTGCGACTCACGGTGCACCACTCGTCGTGCGAGCGCTTCACCAGCTTGGGCAGCATCTCGCGGGCCTTGTCACCGGCGTCGCCCTCCGGGAAGCGCACCCGGAAGCTCACCTCGATGTCCTGGAGGTGGCTGCCGTGCTCGTCCTTGACCTTGTCGGCCGTGACCACGATCTCGAACTTCTCCGGCGCGGCCCGTCGCGCGGTCACCATGTCGACGTCGACGGCAGTGCACGCCGCGATCCCGGCGAGCAGCAGCTCGACCGGCGACAGCTCGTCCGTGCCGGAGCTGGTGGTGATCGAGCCACCCCGGTCGTTGGTCGCGGTGTACCGGCCGAGATCGTCACGGCTGAGGGTCACGCGGCGCAGGTTCTTCTCGTCTCTCATGGTTCCAGCCTCCCAGACCGGCCACCCGTAAGCGCTGCAGGACCCCGACCGCCATCAGCTGCGTCCTCGCTACCCTGATCGCGTGACCGAGCCCGATCGTCCCCACGAGCCGACCGGCGACGTCGCTTCCCGTCTCGGGCTGCTCGCGGAGGCACCGCTGGCCCGGGGCGCGGTCATCGCCGCGATGCTCGGGGTCGTGGCCGGCTTCACCTTCGTCCCCCAGCTGATCGGCCTCGCGCTCGCCGGACTGAGCCTCGCCCGGCGGGAGCGGGCCGGTCGGTCGGTGGCGTGGCTCGCCGTCGCGATCAGCCTCGCGCTCACCGTCGGGTGGGGGGTCGCGCTCGCGCTGCTCGTGCGGTGGTGGGCCTCCACCCGGGCCTGACCGCCGGGGGGCGAGGGCTCGCCGAAGGGCTACTGGGAGTAGGTGGCGAGGAACTTCTCGATCCGGCCCACGGCGTCCTCGAGCTCCTCCACGCGCGGGAGGAAGACGATGCGGAAGTGGTCGGGTGTCCCCCAGTTGAAGCCGGTCCCGTGCACGACGAGGAGCTTCTGCTCGCGCAGCAGGTCGAGGGCGAAGCGCTCGTCGTCGCGGATGTCGTAGACCTTCGGGTCGAGCCGCGGGAAGAGGTAGAGCGCGCCGTCGGGCTTGGTGCACGAGACCCCGGGGATCGCGTTGAGACCCTCCCAGGCGGCGTCGCGCTGCTCGAGGAGCCGGCCCCCCGGCAGGATGAGCTCGGTGATCGACTGGTAGCCGCCCAGCGCGACCTGGATGGCGTGCTGGGCGGGGACGTTCGCGCACAGCCGCATGTTGGCGAGGACGTCGAGCCCCTCGATGTAGTTGCGGGCGTGCTCCTTCGGCCCGGACAGCGCGAGCCACCCGGAGCGGAACCCCGCGACCCGGTAGGCCTTGGACAGGCCGTTGAAGGTCAGGCAGAAGAGGTCGGGCGCGAGGGCGGCGATGGACGTGTGCGTCGCGTCGCCGTAGAGGATCTTGTCGTAGATCTCGTCGGACATGACGATGAGCTGGTGCCGCCGCGCGAGGTCGGCGATGCCGATGAGCACGTCCTCGGGGTAGACGGCACCGGTCGGGTTGTTGGGGTTGATCACGACGATCGCCTTGGTGCGGTCGGTGATCTTGCTGGCCATGTCGTCGAGGTCCGGCGCCCAGCCAGCCTGCTCGTCACAGACGTAGTGCACGGGCGTCCCCCCGGCGAGGCTCGCTGCCGCGGTCCACAGGGGGTAGTCGGGCGCGGGGATGAGCACCTCGTCCCCGTCGTCGAGCAGGCCCTGCATCGCCATGACGATGAGCTCGCTGACGCCGTTGCCGAGGTAGATGTCCTCGACGTCGACCCTCGGGAAGTTGCGGACCTCGTAGTGCTGGGAGATCGCCCGGCGGGCCGAGAGGATGCCCTTGCTGTCGCTGTAGCCCTGTGCCGTCGGCAGCTCCTGAATGACGTCGACGAGGATGTCCTCCGGGGCCTCGAAGCCGAACGGGGCGGGATTGCCGATGTTGAGCTTGAGGATGCGGTGGCCCTCGTCCTCGAGCCGCTTGGCCTCGGCGAGGACGGGTCCACGAATCTCGTAACAGACCGACTTGAGCTTGGAGGACTGGGAGACCGCGCGCATGGCCCCACCGTCTCACCCGGGTATGCCGCACGCCGCGCGATTCTCGGCATGTGGCCGCACGATCGGGTGACCCCCGTGCGGTACGTTCGCGACCATGCTCACGTTCGGCGACCCGGCCGGGGCCGGACCTCGGGTGGCGCAGGCCCTCTCCCACCCGGTGCGACTCGTCGTCGCAGGCTTCCTCGCTGCCGTCGTCGTCGGCACCGCGCTGCTGATGACTCCCGTGGCGACCGAGTCGTCGGCGCACACGGGCTTCGTGACGGCCCTGTTCACCGCCACGTCGGCGGTCTGCGTGACCGGGCTCGTCGTGGTCGACACGGCGACCCACTGGTCGGGCTTCGGCGAGGGCGTGATCCTGTTCCTGATCCAGGTCGGTGGCCTCGGCGTGATGACCCTCGCCTCGCTGCTCGCCCTGCTCATCGGCAACCGGCTCGGGGTGCGGGCCAGCATGCTCACGGAGGCCGAGTCCCGGCGCGGCGGTGGCGACGTCGCCGGCGCGGCGCGGGTCGTGCGGGGCATCGTGCGCACGAGCCTGCTCTTCGAGGCCGCCGTCGCCGTGCTCCTCACCCTGCGCTTCGCCCTGGGCTACCGGGAGGGCTGGGGGACGGCGGCATACCACGGGGTCTTCCACGCGGTGTCCGCGTTCAACAACGCGGGCTTCGCCCTGTGGCCCGACAGCCTCGAACGCTTCGAGGCCGACCCCTGGGTCTGCCTGCCCATCGCCTTCGCCGTCATCACCGGCGGGCTGGGCTTCCCCGTGCTGATGGAGCTGCGGCGACGCTGGCGTGGCCCCCGGTCGTGGTCGCTGCACACGAAGATGACGGTCTGGTTCAGCCTCGCCCTGCTCGTTCTCGGCACGATCGCCATCACCGCCGGCGAGTGGGACAACGAGGACACCCTCGCGCCCCTGTCGACGCCCGGGAAGCTGCTCGCCGGCTTCTTCCACTCGGTCAACACCCGCACCGCCGGCTTCAACAGCCTCCCGGTCGGCGGCCTCCACCCGGAGACGCTGCTCTCGAGCGACGTGCTCATGTTCATCGGCGGCGGCAGCGGTGGGACCGCCGGCGGTATCAAGGTCACCACGTTCCTCGTGCTCGGCTACGTCCTCTGGGCCGAGCTGCGCGGCGAGCGCCGGGTCAGTGCCGGGCGACGCAGACTGCCCTCCGACGTGCAGCGGCAGGCCCTCACCGTGGCACTCTTGAGCGTCGCCACCGTCGTCGGGGCGACGTGGCTGCTGCTGCTCCTCACCGGCCTCCCGTTCGGCGCCGTCATGTTCGAGGTCATATCCGCCTTTGCCACGGTCGGTCTCTCCACGGGGATCACCGGGCAGCTCCCCGTAGGAGGTCAGCTCGTGTTGACCGCACTGATGTTCATCGGTCGCCTCGGGCCGCTCACCCTCGGCGCCGCCCTGGCGCTTCGGTCGCGGCCGCAGCGGTTCGAGTACCCGCCCGAACGGCCGATCGTTGGCTAGGCCCCGACACGAGACTGTCGTCGTCATCGGGCTCGGCAGGATGGGGTCCGCGCTGGCGACGGGACTGACCCGGCGGGGTCTGCGCGTGCTCGCCGTCGACAGCGATGCCGCCGTCGTCCAGGGCCTGTCCGCAGCCCTGCCCCACGTCGTGCAGGCCGACGCCACCGACCGGGAGTCCCTGCTCCAGCTCGACGTGCACGAGATGCACCGCGCGGTCATCGCCATCGGCGAGGGCCTCGAGGCGAGCATCCTCGCGACGTCCCTCGTCGCGGAGCTCGGGGTCAAGGAGATCTGGGCCAAGGCCACCGGCGTCCAGCACGCCCGGATCCTGCGGCGGATGGGCGCCGACCACATCGTGCTCCCCGAGCAGGAGGCCGGCGAGCGGCTCTCGCACGTCGTCGCCGGCAGCATGCAGGACTTCCTGACCATCGACGACGACTACGCCTTCGTCACGATGGAGGCGCCGGCCTCGCTCGTCGGACGGACGCTCGGCGGGTCGGGGCTGCGCCGCGAGCACGGGGTCACCGTGGTCGCGGTCCGTCCGGCCGGCGGGGCCTTCACCCACGCCGAGGCCGAGACGTGCGTCGAGGCCGGTGACACCCTCGTCGTCGCCGGCCGCAACGAGGCCGTCGAGCGATTCTCCGAGCACCGGTAGGCAGGGCCGTGGCACCATCGCGAGGGTGAGCACCGACGCGACCGTCCCGCCCGAGCCACCCCCGCCGCCCGGCGCCCCGCCGGCCCACCTCGCCGATCGGCACGACCTCATCCGGGTCCACGGCGCGCGGGTCAACAACCTCAAGGACGTGAGCGTCGAGATCCCCAAGCGCCGGCTCACGGTGTTCACCGGCGTGTCCGGCTCGGGCAAGAGCTCGCTCGTCTTCGGCACGATCGCCGCCGAGTCGCAGCGGATGATCAACGAGACCTACAGCACCTTCGTGCAGGGGTTCATGCCCAGCCTGGCGCGCCCCGAGGTCGACGTGCTCGAGGGCCTCACGACCGCGATCCTCGTCGACCAGCAGCGGATGGGCGGTGACGTCCGCTCCACCGTCGGCACGGCCACGGACGCGAACGCGATGCTGCGGATCCTCTTCAGCCGGCTCGGACAGCCGCACCTCGGCTCCCCGAAGGCGTTCTCCTTCAACATCGCCTCGGCCAGTGGCGCCGGTGCGGTGACGATAGAGCGGGGAGGCCAGACCGTCCGCGAGCACCGCAGCTTCACCGTCACCGGGGGGATGTGCCCGCGCTGCGAGGGCCTCGGCTCCGTCACCGACATCGACCTCACCGCCCTCTACGACGAGGACCTCTCACTCAACGAGGGGGCACTGAAGGTCCCTGGCTACAGCGTCGACGGGTGGTACGGGCGGATCTTCCGGGGCTGCGGCTTCTTCGACCCGGACGCGCCGATCCGCACCTTCACGAAGCGGGAGCTGCGGGACCTGCTCCACAAGGAGCCCACGAAGATCAAGGTCGACAGCATCAACCTCACCTACGAGGGCCTCATCCCGAAGATGCAGAAGTCCTTCCTGTCGAAGGACCGGGAGTCGCTCCAGCCGCACATCCGGGCCTTCGTGGACCGGGCCGTCACCTTCGCCGAGTGTCCCGACTGCCGCGGGACCCGGCTCAGCGAGGCCGCGCGCTCGTCGACGATCGAGGGCACCTCCATCGCCGACGCCTGCCGGATGCAGATCAGCGACCTCGCCGTCTGGGTCCGCAGCCTCGAGGAGCCATCGGTGGCTCCGCTGCTGACCACCCTGCGCGAGACCCTCGACTCGTTCGTCGAGATCGGGCTCGGCTACCACAGCCTGGACAGGCGGTCAGGCACCCTCTCCGGCGGGGAGGCCCAGCGCACCAAGATGATCCGCCACCTCGGCTCTGCGCTCACCGACGTCACGTACGTCTTCGACGAGCCGACCATCGGGCTGCACCCCCACGACATCCAGCGGATGAACGACCTGCTGCTGCGCCTGCGCGACAAGGGCAACACGGTCCTCGTCGTCGAGCACAAGCCCGAAGCCATCGCCATCGCGGACCACGTCGTCGACCTCGGCCCGCTCGCCGGCTCCGAGGGCGGTGAGGTGGTCTTCGAGGGGACCGTCGAGGGCCTGCGCGCGAGCGGGACGGTGACCGGCCGGCACCTCGACGACCGGGCCCGCCTCAAGCCGGCCGTGCGGGCACCGTCCGGGGTGCTGGGGGTGCGCGGTGCGAGCGCCAACAACCTCGAGGACGTCGACGTCGACATCCCGCTCGGCGCGCTCGTCGTCGTCACCGGCGTCGCGGGCTCCGGGAAGAGCTCGCTCATCCACGGCTCCGTCGCCGGGCGGGACGGGGTCGTGTCGGTCGACCAGTCCGAGATCCACGGCTCGAGGCGCAGCAACCCGGCGACCTACACCGGCCTGCTCGACCCGATCCGCAAGGCCTTCGCCAAGGCCAACGGCGTCAAGCCCGGGCTCTTCAGCGCCAACTCCGACGGCGCCTGCCCCACCTGCAACGGCGCCGGCGTCATCTACACCGACCTCGCGATGATGGCGGGGGTCGCGACACCCTGTGAGGACTGCGACGGCAAGCGATTCCAGCCCGAGGTGCTCGACCACCGCCTCGGCGGCCGCGACATCAGCGAGGTGCTCGCGATGTCGGTCGTCGAGGCGGAGGCGTTCTTCGGCGCCGGTGAGGCGCACCTCCCTGCCGCGCACCGGGTCCTCCAGCGGCTCGTCGACGTGGGTCTCGGCTACCTGACGATCGGGCAGCCGCTGCCCACCCTGTCCGGGGGCGAGGGGCAGCGGCTCAAGCTCGCCACGCACCTGGCCGACAAGGGCGGCATCTACGTCCTCGACGAGCCGACCACGGGGCTGCACCTCGCCGATGTCGAGCAGCTGCTCGGCCTGCTCGACCGCCTCGTCGACTCCGGCAAGTCGGTCATCGTCATCGAGCACCACCAGGCGGTCATGGCGCATGCCGACTGGATCATCGACCTCGGCCCCGGCGCCGGCCACGACGGCGGCCGGGTCGTCTTCGAGGGCACGCCCGCCGACCTCGTCGCCACCCGCGCCACCCTCACCGGCGAGCACCTCGCCGCCTACGTCCGGGGCTGACGAGCAGCCCGGGGCCGCAACCCCTCGACGACCCTTCGACGACCCCTCGACGACCCGCCGACGACCCGCCGGCGACCCGTCCCGGCGGCGGGACGTCAGCGCCCGAGGCAGGCGAACGCCGAGGCGGGGCTGCGGGCGACGAGACCCTGGACGAGCTGCTCGCGTGAAGCGGCGGTGACGTCGACCGTGAGCTCGCGGTCACCGGCCGGCAGGACGAGCCGGGCCACCGCCGGCGGCGTCGGGGTCCGCTCCTCCCAGCCACGGCCCACCAGCACGTCGACGAGTTCGGTGACGAGAGGGCCGGTCGACGGGTAGTCACGGGTGACCGTGCCCTCGGTGCCGCTGTGGCACGGCGGGAGGTCACCGTGGCCGAGGGGCGGCAGCGACCGGTCGACGAGGACGAACTCGTGGTGGAGCGTGTCCCAGGCCGCGAGGTCATCGGCTGCCAACCGCCCGCTCCAGGCCCAGCCGGCGAAGGCGAGCAGCCCGAGGACGAGGCCGGCGAAGAGCCCCCGCACGAGCGACCGGGAGACCGTCCGCGTCGGCGACCGCCGAGGGCGATCACCCCCCGAGGCTCCGGCCGGACCGTCGCGCGGGGCCTCGTCGACGAAGCCGAACTCGCTCACCGGGTCAGTGTCGCACCGGGCCCGACAGCATGGGCCGAGACAGGTCGCGCAGGTGCCGGCCATCGACCCCCCGCAGCCAACGGACCGCCCGTCGGAGGAGCACGACCGTGACGACGAGCATGAGCGGGACCCCGACCGCCGTCGTCGTCAGCCCGAGGCTGTAGCCGTCGGGGAGCTGCGCGAAGCACAGGGCCGTGGCGAGCCCGGCGAGGACCGACCCGGCCCGCCTCGAGGTGCCCGCCGCCGAGACCGCGAGCAGCGGGAGCGCCCACAGGAAGTACCACCCGAGGAAGGCCGGCGCGAGAGCGACGACCACGACCATCGCCCATCCGTTCCCGGCGACGACCCGGCGACGCCCGGCGTCCCGTGCTGACCGGTCGGGACCGGGCTTGGCCGTCGCCAGCCACAGCAGGACGAGGACGACGGCCATGACGACGAGGGCGATCGTGCGGGCCAGGGTGATGCCCTGGGCGCGCCACGCCTCGTGACCCAGCAGGTGCCCGACCGCTCCCCAGGCCATGCCGAGGCTCGTCGGCAGCGACGTCCACTGCTCGTTCCTCCCCGGGGTCGCCCCGGGGTTGAGCCACCTGAGCCCGAGCCCGGTGACGAGGGTGAGCAGCACGACCGGGACGGCGGCGGTGACCACGGTGACCGCGACGGCCCGCACGACCCCGGGCCAACCGGGCACGATCGCGGCCCTCGCCGTGCCGGCGTCCGGGGCGTCGTGCAGGGCAGCGCTCGCGGACGAGCGGGCCGCGGCGTGGGCCCAGAGGAGCGCGACGAAGGGCAGTGCGACCACCGCCGTCACCTTGACCATGGCCGCCAGCGCGATGACGAGGCAGGCGGCGACGAAGCGACCGCGCAGGGCCACCGCCACCCCGGACAGCACGCCGGCCACCATGACCGCGTCGTTGTGGCCGCCGCTGACGAAGTGGGCCCCGACGAGCGGGCAGGCGACGGCGAGCCACGTCGCGCGCGCAGCGTCGACGCGCAGGGTCCTGGCGAGGTCGGCCACCGCCCACGCGATGACGACGACCCCGACCACCGCCACGAGGCGCAGCAGGAGCAGCGCGACCCACAGGTGGTCGCCCGCGACCGCGGCCACTCCGCGGGAGAGCAGCAGGAAGACGGGCCCGTAGGGGGTCGGGGTGTCGAGCCAGGTCGGCGCGGTCGAGTCCCGCCACGACGAGGCGAGGTCACGCACGCCCGTCTCGTAGGGGTTCTCGCCCTGGGCCCAGAGAGCACCTTGAGCGGCATACGAGTAGAGGTCCCGGCTGTAGAGCGGCACCGACGCCACGAGCGGGACGAACCACAGCGTCACCGTCGTCCACCACCACCGGACGGACACGGCGGCGTCGCGCAACTGCCACCAGGCCAGGACCAGCCCGGCCATCGCCACCACGGCCACCGCCGCGAGCAACGGCGAGCCGCCCGTCTCCGACCACCACTGCGGCCCGGGCCAGACGACGCCGGTGTTGAGGGTGGGACGCGACCCCGCGCCCCACGAGGCTCCAGCCAGCACGAGCGAGGCCGCCAGCCCGGCGAACCGCCACACCCCGACGGACCCCACGTGGCGGGGTGACGGGTCAGCCACGGGTCACCGGCTCGTCACCCCACGCGAGCAGGGTCCAGCCGGTGGCGGGATCGCCCTCCATCGTGGCGACGTGCGTGTTGTCGAGACGGCGGCCGTCGAAGAAGTCGGCAGGGAGGCCGAGCGAGGCAGAGCACCAGACCCGCATCGCGGCCCCATGACTGATCGCGAGCGCGGAGGGGTGACCGTCGGCGGCGATGCGCGCG
>JBBRGO010000022.1:0-22420 GCA_038224055.1 Actinomycetales bacterium | reverse complement strand
GCCGGCGGCCCTCAGCGGACGAGCGCGTGGCCTCGGCTCGTGCTCAGCCGGGTCCACCGACTGTTGGCGGACAGGGTCGCCGCCTCGTCCGGCGTGGTGAAGCCGAGCACGTGCGCGGCGAAGGCGAGCCCCGCGGGCAGCGGCGGGACGGTCTCGCTCATCGCGCCCCAGATGCGCAGTCGCAGCTGGTGCACGGCCTGAGCGCCCGATCCCGTCGGCGCACCGGTCGCTACGTTCGAGATCCCTTGCAGTGCAAGACGGTCCAAGGTCGCACCGTCGATCGTGCCGACCCTCTCCCACCCGTCTCGCGGCGGGGTGAGGGCCGCCCACGGGACGCGTACCGTCGCGGTCGGCACGTCGAGGACGCTGGTCGAGGAGTCGCTGCGGGCGAAGCGGTCGGCCAGCGAGGCGAAGGAGACCGTCGCGTCGGTGCGCTCGTCCGCCTCCCCCTGCGCCGGCAACGGCGAGATCCGCAGCCCCAGCACCGTGCCGTCCCCCATCAGGCCGGAGCCCTCGAGGACGGCGACCGTGCTGAGCAGGGTCGAGCCGATCACCTGGAGGCGGATGGCACCGTCCGGGCTCGCGGTCCGCGCCCGCCCCACGAAGGTCGCGAGGTCGGCGTGGCCACGCGGGTCACCGAAGTCGATCCGAGCCATCCGGGTCAGCGCTTCCGGCGCCGGAAGGGCGCGGGCCCGCCGACGTGGACGCCCATCGACTCGCGCTCCCAGTCCCGCATCCGTCGGGGTGCGGCCGTCGTGAAGTCGTAGAGCGCGAGCTCGGTCTCCGCGACGGCGTAGACGGTCTCGCCGACGCCCTCGGGGTCGGTGACGATGTAGGCGATGTCGAAGCCTGCCCCGCCGATCCGCGAGACCCAGAGCCGGATCTCGACCGGCTCGTGGCGGAAACCGAGCGGCTTGCGGTACTCGATCTCGTGGCGGGAGACGAGCACCCCCTCGTCGACGAGCGAGCGGTCCTGCCCGAACCAGTCGCGGAACGCGATGACGCGGGCGTCCTCGAGCAGCCGGAGGAACTGCACGTTGTTGATGTGGGCGTAGGCGTCCATGTCCGACCAGCGCAGGGACACGTGTGCGGCATACGGCTTCGTGCTCTCCATCTCGTCCGTCATGGCAGCATCCTCCCAGCCCCGTCCACAGCCCCGCTGCGGTGTCCGCGCCGTCCACACCCGGGCGGTATGCCGCAGGGCCGCGTCACCGGCGCCCCGTAGGTTGGGTGGCATGTCGAGCTCCCCCACCGCCCCTCCCGCCACCGACCTGCGCGAGCGCGCCACCCTCGCGCTGCGTCGGCTCGTCGGCCGCGACGACGTCGACTTCCGCGACGGGCAGCTCGACGCGATCAGTGAGCTCGTGGAGGGCCGACGGCGGGTGCTCGTCGTGCAGCGCACCGGGTGGGGGAAGTCGGCCGTCTACTTCGTCGCGACCTCGCTGCGTCGTGCCGAGGGATCCGGCCCGACGGTCATCGTCAGTCCCCTGCTCGCCCTGATGCGCGACCAGATCGCGGCGGCCGAGCGGGCCGGGATCCGGGCTGTCACGCTCAACTCCACCAACGCCGACGAGTGGGGATCGGTGTCCGGCGCCCTCGCCGGGGGTGAGGTCGACGTGCTGCTCGTCAGCCCGGAGCGGCTCAACAACCCGCGCTTCCGCGACGAGCAGCTCCCGGCACTGGCCGCGTCGTGCGGCCTGCTCGTGGTCGACGAGGCCCACTGCATCAGCGACTGGGGCCACGACTTCCGGCCCGACTACCGGCGCATCCGCGACCTGCTGACGACCCTGCCCGAGCGCACCCCGGTGCTCGCGACGACGGCCACGGCCAACGAGCGGGTCGTCACCGACGTCGTGGAGCAGCTCGGCGCCGGTGGTCGCGACGTCCTCACCCTGCGCGGACCGCTCGCCCGGGCCTCGCTCCGCCTCGGGGTGCTCCCGCTCGCTGCCCCCGAGCAGCGCCTCGCCTGGCTCATCGCCCACCTCGAGGAGCTGCCCGGGTCCGGCATCGTCTACGCCCTCACCGTGGCGGCCGCGGAGGACGTCGCCGTCTCGCTCCGCGAGGCCGGCCACGAGGTCGCGTCCTACACCGGCCGCACGGAGCCGTCCGAGCGGATCCGGCTCGAGCAGGCCCTTCGCGACAACGAGATCAAGGCGCTCGTCGCGACGAGCGCGCTGGGGATGGGTTTCGACAAGCCGGACCTCGGCTTCGTCATCCACCTCGGAGCCCCCTCCTCCCCCGTCGCCTACTACCAGCAGGTCGGTCGTGCCGGACGCGCGACCGAGCGTGCCGACGTGCTCCTGATGCCCGGCCCCGAGGACAAGGACATCTGGCGCTACTTCGCCTCGGCCTCGATGCCCAAGCAGGACCAGGCCGACGCCGTCGTCCGGGCCCTCACCGAGTCGGGGCGTCCCCTCTCGACGGTGGCGCTCGAGTCGATCGTCGACGTGCGCCGGACCCGGCTCGAGCTGCTGCTCAAGGTCCTCGACGTCGACGGCGCGGTGCGGCGCGTGCCCGGCGGTTGGACGGCGACCGGGCAGCCGTGGACCTACGACGCCGAGCGCTACGGCCGGGTGACCGAGGCGCGAGAGCGCGAGCAGCAGCTCATGGTCGACTACGAACGCACGACGGAGTGCCGGATGGCCTTCCTCCAGCGCTGCCTCGACGACGACACGGCCACGCCGTGCGGCCGGTGCGACGGGTGCACCGGGACCTGGTTCGACGCGACGATCCCCGACGCCGCGATCGGGGCCGCACGCTCGCGCCTCGACCGTCCCGGTGTCGTCATCGACCCGCGCGCCCAGTGGCCGACCGGGATGGAGCGGCTCGGGGTCCCGCTCAAGGGCAAGATCGCGCCGCACGTCGCGATGGGCGAGGGGCGGGCCGTCGCCCGGCTCAGCGACCTCGGCTGGGGCCAGCGCCTGCGCGAGCTGCTGCGCGGAGAGGACCGGGCCGTGCCGCCGGAGCTGCTCCGGGCCTGCGTGGAGGTGCTCGCCGGCTGGGGCTGGGCGCAGCGACCCGCCGCCATCGTCTCGGTCGCCTCACGGCGTCACCCCGTCCTCGTCGAGTCCCTCGCCACCGGTATCGGCGAGCTCGGCCGCCTCCCCCACCTCGGGACCCTCGACCTCGTCGACGGCGGTCCCGTGGGTGAGCCGGGCGGCAACAGCGCCTTCCGGCTCGCCAACGTCTGGGGGCGGCTCGAGGTCGGCGCCGACCTGCGGGAGCGGCTCAGCGGCATACCGGGACCGGTGCTCCTGCTCGACGACGTCGCAGACTCCCGCTGGACCCTCACCGTGTGTGCAGGGCTGCTCCGAGAAGCCGGGGCACCGGCCGTCCTGCCCCTGACCCTCGCCGTGGAGGGGTGACCCGGTGGCTCGGTAGGGTCGACGCGTGACCGACGACTCCGCGCGGCTTCCCGCCCTCGCCCACCTCATCGAGGTGCTGACGCTCGAAGAGCTCGGCACCGCCCACATCTCGGTGACCGGCCTGGAGGGGCAGAACGCTGCGTCGAGCATCGGCGCCACGTCCGCCCGGGTCTTCGAGGGCCAGAGCCAGCGGATGCCGCACGGGCGGGTCTTCGGTGGGCAGGTCCTCGCGCAGTGCGTCATGGCTGCCGGCCTCACCGTGCGGGACCTCGAGGCCGAGCTCGGCCCCCGCCCGATCCACTCCCTGCACGGGTACTTCATGCGGCCCGGTGACGACACCCTGCCGATCCGCTTCGCCGTCGAGGAGATGCGCGACGGCTCGTCGTTCTCGACCAGGCGGGTGCACGCGGTGCAGAAGGACGCGCCGATCATGTCGATGACGTGCTCCTTCCAGCGTCCGGCGGGCGGGCTCGACCACCAGGACGAGATGCCCGAGGTCGCCGGACCCGACGGCCTCGACTCGCTCGCCGAGTCCTTCCGCGGCATCGACGACCCCGGTGCGCGGCACATCGTGCACGCCCGCCCGATCGAGCTGCGCCATGTCGAGGGCAACCTCTTCGTTGCCCCGGCGCCCGAACGCCGGGCCGACCAGCACGTCTGGATGCGGGCGATCGGCTCCCTGCCGGACGACCCGCTGCTCCACGCCGCCGTGCTCGCCTACGCCAGCGACTACTCCCTGCTCGAGCCGATCCTCCGGCGCCACGGCCTCGTCTGGACCGACCCCCGGCTGCGGGCCGCGAGCCTGGACCACTCGATGTGGTTCCACCGCCCGGTCGACATGCGCGACTGGATCCTCTACGCCCAGCACTCCCCGTCCGCGACGAGCGGTCGGGGCCTCGGCATCGGGGAGATGTTCAGCCGCGACGGCCGCCTCGTCGCGACGACGGCCCAAGAGGGCATGGTCCGCGTCAAGGAGTCCTGAGGCCCGACGCTCGGGTGAAACTGCCCACTCGAGGGGAGAGATCCGACGAGTGGGCACTTTCGTCCGTCAGGACTCGAGCCGCACCGCCGCCACGTCGTGGCCGTCGAGGCGCAGGCCACCGGTCTCGGTGAGAGTGCCCGCCGACCACGAGAGCAGGACCTCGCTGACCCGACCGGGGAGCGGCACGTTCTGCGGTGTCGGGGCGAGGTTGGCGACGACGAGCACGTCGCCGCGGCGCAGCACGAGCCACCGCGCGTCCTCGTCGACCTCGACCGAGACCTCGGTGAGGTCACCGCTCGCGATGTCGGGCTCGCCACGACGGAGCGCGATGAGGCGGCGGTAGAAGGCGTAGGTCTCGGCGTGGCCGGGGTCGCCGACCTCGCCCCAGAGCAGCACGCTCGCGTCGCGGGTGGCCGGGTCCTGCGGGTCGGGCACCTGTGCCTCGTCCCAGCCGTGGGCGGCGAACTCGCTCCGGCGACCGGTGCGCACGGCGTCGGCCAGCCAGTCCTCCTCGAACGAGGTGAAGAAGGCGAAGGGGGTGCTGGCCCGCCACTCCTCCCCCATGAACACCATCGCGGTGTAGGGCGAGAGCAGGTAGAGGGCGGCACCGATGGCCTGCTGGCCGGGCGTGATCGTCGCACCGACCCGGTCGCCGGTGGCGCGGTTGCCGACCTGGTCGTGGGTCTGGAGGTAGCCGACGAAGGCGTGGCCCGACGTCGTCGCGCGGTCCACCGGAGCACCCCACGTCTTCCCGCGGAAGGAGGACGTCCGGCCGTCGTGCAGGAACACGTCGGTGAGCGTCTTGGCGAGCACCGACAGGGCGCCACCGTCCGGCCACGCCGCGTCGTGCCCGGCGAAGTCGGCGTAGTAGCCCTGGATCTCGCCGGTCAGGGCCACGTGGAGGGCGTGGTGGAGGTCGTCGTCCCACTGACCCGTCATGCCGCGGCCACCCTCACCCGTCGGCGTCACCATGACGGGGTCGTTGAGGTCGCTCTCGGCGATGAGGTCGAGTGGACGTCCCAGCTCGGTTGCGAGAGACGCCACCTCGTCCGAGAGCTGGGCGAGGATGTGCGGGCTCGACTCGTCGCGCAGCTCGTGCACGGCGTCGAGCCGGAGTGCGTCGACGTGGAAGTCACGCAACCAGCGCAGCGCGTTGTCGACCACCCAGCGACGCACGACCTCGCTGCCGTCGGCGTCGAGGTTGACCGCGGCGCCCCACGGGGTCGAGTGCTCGTCGGTGAAGTAGGGGCCGAACTCCGCGAGGTAGTTGCCGGTCGGGCCGAGGTGGTTGTAGACGACGTCGAGGCAGACACCCAGCCCGTGGCCGTGGCAGGCGTCGACGAAGCGCTGGAAGGCGCCCGGTCCGCCGTAGGCGTCCTGGACGGCATACGGCGCGACGCCGTCGTAGCCCCAGCCGCGCGTCCCCCCGAAGGCGGACACCGGCATCACCTCCACCGTGTCGACCCCGAGGGTGACGAGGTGGTCGAGGTGGGCGATCGCGGCGTCGAAGGTGCCCTCGGCGGTGAAGGTGCCGATGTGCAGCTCGTAGACGACACCACCGATGGTGCCCGCGCCGGAGCGGGGACCGGACCACGTGCCGTCCGCCCACGCGTGCGCGGCGGCGTCGAAGGTGCGGCTCGGCCCGTGCACGCCGTGCGGCTGCCACGCGCTGCGGGGGTCGGGCCGGGGGTCTCCCCCGTCGATGCTGAAGGCGTAGTCGAGCGGGCCGTCGGCCTCCGGTGTCCAGGACCACCAGCCGCCCGCGGTCGAGGACATCGGGTGTCGGTCCACCGCCGCGGCACCGGACCCCTCGAAGACGACGACGTCGACGGCCGAGGCGGCGGGGACCCAGACCTCGATCGGGGCGCGGCTCACGCGGTGGCTCCGTCCCGGACGAGGAGGGCGACCGGTAGCGACCCAAGCACGTCCGCGACGCCGATCCGGCCTCCGTCGAACGTCGTCGGAGCGGTGGTGGTGGCGAGGACGTTGCGCCAACGGCCCTCGGGCAGCGTCACGCTCGCGTCACCCCACCCACCGGCGTCGGCCACCTTCCCCGCGAGGCGGGTCGCGAGGACGACGACCTCCGGCGCGGTCGCCAAGCCTCGCGCAAAGGCGACGAGGTGGTCGGTGTCGGACGCGAGGGGCAGGTGGCTCGTCCCCGCCCCGATGACGGCCTCCGCGTGGTCGGACCGGACGCGCAGCGCGCGTGAGGTGACGAGCAGCTTCTCGTCGTCGAGGTCGGCCGGCGCCTCGCCCCGGTCGAGGCGAGCAAGGCGGTCGCGCCGTGCCGTGTAGTCGACGAGCCTGCGGTTGTCGGGGTCGACGAGCGACAGGTCGACGACGTCGGTCCCCTGGTAGACGTCGGGGATGCCGGGCATCATCAGCTGGACGATCTTCTGGCCCAGCACGTTGGCGCGGGTCTCCGCCGCGGTGGCGACGTGCCACGCGTCGAGGTGCGCCGTCACGGCGGGGTCGCTGACGACCCCGTCGACGAACGTGGCCACGGCCGCCTCGTAGTCCTCGTCCGGCTCGCTCCACATCGTGAAGAGCTTGGACTCCCGGATGGCCTTGAGGGCATACCCGCCGAGGCGCTCGGCATCGATCGGCCACGCCCCGACGACTGTCTGCCAGAGGAAGTACTCGGTGAGCGCGTCGAGACGGTCGGCGCGGTGCGCCGAGGCGAGCTCCCGCGCCGTGCCGACCCACTCCTGCCAGAGGGCGGGTCGCTCGGAGAGGACGAAGAGACGGGCCCGCACGTCCTCGGCCCGCTTCGTGTCGTGCGTCGAGAGGGTCGTCATCGTGTGCGGCCAGTCGGCGGCGAGTCCCTGGGCGAAACCGTGGAACTCGTCGGTGGTGATACCGACCCGCCGCGGGTCACCGCCGACCTCGTTGAGGCCGGTGAGGCGGACGTAGCGGTAGTAGGCGGTGTCCTCGATCGACTTCGCCATGACGGGCCCACAGGTCTGCTGGAAGCGCACGACGAAGTCGGCGGCAGCAGCCCTCGTCGGGGCGTCCCGGACGAGCCCGTCCTGCGCCGACCCGTCCGGCGCCGACCCGTCCTGCGCCGACCCGCCCGTCCGGTCGGTCCGGTCGCCCCGGTCGGTCCGGAGCGCGTCGCCCGTCACGAGGTCCGCGACGAGCGCGAGCGCCCCCGAGTCGTCGGCGTCGAGCGTGTCCCGGGCGTGCGCCCGGGCCTCACCGAGGGCGTGGAGGGAGTCCTGCGACATGGCCTCGCCGGGGACGACGTAGGCGCGGTAGCGCTCCATCCCGACGAGGAGGGCGACGACGACCCGCCGCAGCCGGTCGGGGTCCTCGTCGGGGAGGACCTGCGTGAGCACCCGGAGCAACCGGTTCACCTCGGCGCCCTCGAGCTGCTCCGCGACGAAGTGCTTGGCCTCGACGACGATCGCGTCGAGGTCCTGCGTCCGGCCGAGCAGGTCGTCGGACAGTGAAGTGAGCGGCGCGGCCCCGTCGGGGTCGACGAAGAGACCGCCGATCCGGAGCATCGCGTCGTAGCCGGTCGTGCCGGCGCAGACCCAGTCGGTGGGCAGCTGCTCGTCGCCCTCGAGGATCTTCTCCACGACGACCCACGCGTCATCGGTCGCCCGTGCGAGCATCGTGAGGTAGCCACGAGGGTCGGCCAGGCCGTCCGGGTGGTCGATCCGCAGACCGTCCGCGTCACCGGAGCGGATCAGCTCGACGATCCGGGCATGCGTGGCGTCGAAGACCTCCTGCAGCTCGACCCGGACCGCGATGAGCGACGTGACGTCGAAGAAGCGCCGGTAGTTGAGGTCGGTGGCCCCGACCTTCCACGACGCGAGACGGTAGTGCTGGGCGCCGAGGAGCGCGGCGAGCGGCATACCGCCCGTGCCGTCGGCGACGGGGAAGACGTGGTCGTAGTAGCGCACGACCGGCTCACCGTCCTCGTGCCCGAGGCTGATCTCACCGGCGGCGAGCACGTCCTCGAGGTCGGAGCCCAGCACGGGCATGAGGATCCGCCCGTCCTGTGCGTCCCAGTCGACGTCGAACCACGAGGCGTACTGCGACTCACGACCCTCGCGCAGCACCGCCCACAGCGGGGCGTTGAGCGTCAGCGGCGTCGGGGTCGTCATGTGGTTGGGCACCACGTCGAGGACGATCCCGAGCCCCGCGGCCCGGGCGGCCACGGCGAGACGGTCGAGGGCGGCGTTGCCGCCGAGTCCCTCGGACACCTTCGTGTGGTCGGTGACGTCGTAGCCGTGCAGCGACCCGGGGGTCGCCTGCAGGACCGGGGAGAGGTAGAGGTGCGAGACCCCCAGCGCCGACAGGTGGTCGACCTGCTCCCGAGCGTCGTCGAGGGTGAAGTCCGGCTCGAGCTGGAGCCGGTGCGTGGAGACGGGGACCCGGCGGTAGCTCACGCGCTCGCACCCTCCGAGACACCCGGTGTCATGGTCGTGGCCAACCGCGGGCAGCGGAGGACGACGATGCTGCGCGGGCTGACCTGGACCTGCCAGCCCGGCTCGAACTCCTCGGGCTCGACGTCCTGGTCCCCGGTGTTGATCTCGGGGATCCACGAGGCGCCGTACTCCTCGTCGGGGAGCGTGAAGTTCACCGGCTCGTGGTGCGCGTTGAACATCACGAGAAAGGAGTCGTCCAGGACGGTGAGACCGCGCCGGTCGGGAGCCGGGATGGCCGAGCCGTTGAGGAAGACCATGAGCGTCTTGGCATGACCGTTGTCCCAGTCACCCTCGTCCATGTGCTCGCCCCCCGGGGTGAACCAGGCGATGTCACCGAGCTCGCTCTCGCCGCCGTGGTCGGCGCTGCCGGCGAAGAAGCGGCGCCGCCGGAAGACGGGGTGCTCCTTGCGCAGGTGGACGACCGCGCGGGTGAACGCGAGCAGCTGCTGCTGGCCCTCGTCGAGGTCCCAGTCGACCCAGGAGATCTCGTTGTCCTGGCAGTACGCGTTGTTGTTGCCGTCCTGCGTGCGCCCGAGCTCGTCACCGTGGCTCAGCATGGGCACGCCCTGCGACAACAGGAGCGTGGTGATGAAGTTGCGCTGCTGCTGGGCGCGCATGGCAAGGACCTCCTCATCGCTCGTCGGGCCCTCGGCACCGCAGTTCCACGAGCGGTTGTGGTCGTCGCCGTCGTTGCCACCCTCGCCGTTGGCGTCGTTGTGCTTGTGGTCGTAGGAGACGAGGTCGCGCAGTGTGAAGCCGTCGTGGGCCGTGATGAAGTTGATCGAGGCGATCGGCTTGCGCCCGGAGTGCTCGTAGAGGTCGCTCGAGCCGGTGAAGCGGGAGGCAAACTCACCGAGCGCGCCACCCTCGCCACGCCAGTAGTCGCGCACCGTGTCGCGGTACTGGCCGTTCCACTCCGTCCACAGGGACGGGAAGTTGCCGACCTGGTAGCCGCCGTCACCGACGTCCCAGGGCTCGGCGATGAGCTTGACCTGGCTGACCACCGGGTCCTGCTGGATGAGGTCGAAGAAGACCGACAGCTTGTCGACCTCGTGGAACTGGCGCGCCAACGTCGCGGCGAGGTCGAAACGGAAGCCGTCGACGTGCATCTCGGTGACCCAGTAGCGCAGCGAGTCCATGATCAGCTGCAGCACGTGGGGGCTGCGCATGAGCAGCGAGTTCCCCGTGCCGGTCGTGTCGTAGTAGTGCGACAGGTCCTCGCCCACGAGCCGGTAGTAGCTGTTGTTGTCGAGGCCGCGGAAGGCGAGGGTCGGGCCCATGTGGTTGCCCTCGGCGGTGTGGTTGTAGACCACGTCGAGGATGACCTCGATGTTCGCCTCGTGCAGCGCCCGGACCATGCCCTTGAACTCGAGCACCTGCTGTCCGCGCTGGCCGCCGGCCGCATAGCCGTTGTGCGGCGCGAGGAAGCCGATCGTGTTGTAGCCCCAGTAGTTGGACAGGCCGCGGTCGATGAGGTGGCTGTCCTGGACGTACTGGTGCACCGGCATCAGCTCGATGGCGGTGATGCCGAGCTCCTGCAGGTGGGAGATCATCGCGGGGTGCGCGATCCCGGCATACGTCCCGCGGATCTCGTCGGGGATCTCCGGGTGGAGCTCGGTGAGGCCCCGGACGTGCGCCTCGTAGATGACGGTGTCGTGGTACTCGTGGCGTGGGGGACGGTCGTCGCCCCAGTCGAAGAACGGGTTGATGACGACGGACAGCATCGTGTGCGGGAGGCTGTCGTCCATGTTGATCTTCGTCGTCTTCGCGGCGTCGTCGTCGCCGAACGTGTAGCTGAAGAGCGACTGGTCGCTCCCGGCCTGGCCCTCGATCGCCTTGGCGTAGGGGTCGAGCAGCAGCTTGCTCGGGTTGCAGCGATGGCCCTGGGAGGGGTCGTAGGGCCCGTGCACCCGGAAGCCGTAGCGCTGGCCGGGCTGGATGTAGGGCACGTAGCCGTGCCACACGAAGCCGTCCGTCTCCGGCAGGTCGACCTTGGTCTCGACGAGGTCGTCGTCGATGAGGCAGAGCTCGATCCTCTCCGCGACCTCCGAGAACACGGCGAAGTTCACGCCGGTCCCGTCGTAGGTGGCTCCGAGGGGGTAGGGCTTACCGGGCCAGATCTCCATGGACCTTCTTCCGTCATCATTCACGCGGTCACGAGGACCACGGCGCCGCGCTGGTGCGCGACGGCGGGGCGGACGCCAGTGGCCGCAGCGGCCCATTCTCGCCTGTTTCTCGGCGTGGCGTGCAACTGCGTGCCGTGGGTGGGCACGGGGTATGCCGCCAAGCGGGCTCCCCCGAGCCGCCCGCTCGGCATCCGAGGCTCTGCATACCCGCTCGCGCGGCTCCGCGACCGGAGTCACGGCATACCCCGTGCCCGACGGTCAGAGGCTGCCGCCGAGGGTGACCCCGCCGTCGATCGTCAGGGTCTGTCCGGTGACCCACGAGGAGTCGCTGCTGAGCAGGAAGCTCACCGCGCCCGCGACGTCCTCGGGGGTGCCGAGCCGCTTCATCGGGTAGGCCCGCGCGACCGCGTCCTCACGTCCCTCGTAGAGCGCCTCGGCGAACTTCGTCTTGACGACGGCCGGGGCGACGGCGTTGACGCGCACGTCCGGGCCGAGCTGGTGGCCGAGCTCGGTCGTGAGGTGGATCAGGGCCGCCTTGGAGACGCCGTACCAGCCGATGACGCCCGAGGCGCCCTGACCCGCGACCGAGGCGACGTTGACGACGGCACCGGGGTGCTCGGCGTCACCGAGGCCCGCAGCGACGCACTTCTTGATCCAGGAGAAGGCTGCCACGACGTTGACGTCGAGGACCTTGCGGGCGATCTCCACGTCGTTGTCGAGCATCGGGCCGTAGGCGGGGTTGATCCCGGTGTTGTTGACGAGCAGGTGCAGGCCGCCGAACGTCGACCGAGCCGCCGCGACGACCTCGTCCTGGTGGGCCTCGTCGGCGGCGTTGCCGGCGATGCCGAGCGCGTGCCCCGGGCCGCCGAGCCGCGCGACGGCGTCGGAGAGCGCCTCGGGCTTGCGCGCAGTGATGACGACCTTGGCGCCCTCGTCGACGAGCCGCTGCGCGATGCCCAGCCCGATGCCGCGGCTCGCCCCGGTGACGATCGCGACAGCGCCCTCGTGGACCCCCATCAGAGACCCAGGTCCCGGCCGATGAGCTCCTTCATGATCTCGTTGCTCCCAGCCCAGATCTTCGTGACGCGGGCATCACGCCAGGCCCGGGCGACGCGGTACTCGTTCATGAAGCCGTAGCCGCCGTGGAGCTGGACGCAGTGGTCGAGCACCTCGTTCTGCACCTGCGAGCTCCACCACTTCGCCTTGGCCGCGTCGATGGCCGAGAGCTTGCCGTCGGCGTGGGCGATGACGCAGTCGTCGACGTAGGCCTCGGCGACCTCGATCTTCGTCACGAGCTCGGCGAGGAGGAACTTGTTGTGCTGGAAGTTGCCGATCGACTGACCGAACGCCTTGCGGTCCTTGGCGTACTGGATGGTCTCCTCGAGGATCGCCTTGGCGTGGGCGACGTTGGAGACGGCCGCGCCGACGCGCTCCTGGGGCAGTCGCTGCATCATCGCGATGAAACCCATCCCCTCCTGCCCGAGCCGGTTCTCGTCCGGCACCCGGACGTCCTCGAAGAACAGCTCGGCGGTGTCGGACTCCTCCATGCCGACCTTGTCGAGCTTGCGGCCGTTGACGAAGCCCGGCATGCCGCGCTCAACCATGAACAGCGTGATGCCCTTGGCACCCTTGGACGCATCGGTCCGTGCGGCCACGATGACGAGGTCGGCCTGGTAGCCGTTGGTGATGAAGGTCTTCGAGCCGTTGAGCAGCCAGCCGTCGCCGTCGCGGACGGCATTCGTCTTGAGCGCGGCGAGGTCGGAGCCGCCGGACGGCTCGGTCATCGCGATGGCGCAGATGAGGTCTCCGCTCGCCATCCCGGGCAGCCAGCGCTGCTTCTGCGCCTCGGTGCCGAGGTCGACGATGTAGGGCGGGCAGACGTCGGAGTGGATCCCGAAGCAGGAGCTCGTCGCGGCGTTGAAGCGCGACATCTCCTCGGCCACGATCGCGTTGAAGCGGTAGTCGGCGACGCCGGCGCCACCGAACTCCTCGGGGATGTCGAGGCCGAAGAAGCCCTGCTTGCCGGCCTCCCGCCAGATGCTCCGGTCGATCGACTTCGCCGAGATCATCTCCTCGGCGCGGGGCACGAGGGTCCGCTCGACGAACTCGCGGGCCGACGCGCGCAGCGACTCATGGTCCTCGTCGTAGATGTGGCGGGGCATGGTTCCTCCGGGTGGATCGGGCGACTCGACCGAGGTGACTCGCGGGTAACTAAGCGCTTGCTTAGTGTCGCGCCGCTGCGGCATGCTGTCAACGTGCCGCAGTCCTCCCCCACGCGCCCCGCGCCGCCGTCCCCGCCGTTCGCCGCGGCGCCGGACTCCTCCACGGTCTCGCGTCTCATGGACGCGGCCGCCCACGCCTTTGCCGACAAGGGCTTCCACGCGACGACGACCCGCGACATCGCCTCGGGGGCCGGTCTCAGCCCGGCCGGTGTCTACGTCCACTTCGGGTCCAAGGAGGAGCTGCTCTTCCAGCTGAGCCGCAGCGGTCACGAGTCCGCGGTCCGCCTCGTGGAGCAGGCCGTCGCCTCGGCCGAGCACCCTGCCGCCCAGCTGGCCGCCGTCATGGCCCGGTTCACCGAGTGGCACGTCGACCAGTACCAGGTCGCCCGCGTCGTGCAGTACGAGCACCAGCACCTCACCGCCGAGCACCGCACCGAGGTGCTCACCCTGCGCAAGCAGATCGACTCGGTCGTGCGGGACGTGCTCGACCGAGGAGTCGCCGCAGGTCACTTCACCATCGACGACCTCGGGGACACCGCGCTGGCCCTGCTGTCGATCGTCGTCGACGTCGCCCGCTGGTACTCACCGACGATCCACCGCTCCCCGAGCGAGATCGGTGAGACGAACGCCGCGCTGGCCCTGCGCCTCGTCGGCGCTGCGCCGCGACACTGACGTGCCGGGCGCCGGCCACACCGTCCTTCAGGTCCCCGTCCCGGCGCTCGAGCCCTTCGTCCGCGCGCGCACCTGGCACTACGACTCCGAGTGGCTCGCACCCGACCCGACACACGTCCACGCCCACATCACCGCGCTCGGACCCTTCCTGCCGGTCGATCTGGTGGACGACGTCGCCTGCGAGGCGATCGCCGAGATCGTCAAGGGCACAGCGGCATTCGACTTCACCCTCACAGTGATCGACGTGTTCCCCAACGGGATCATCCACCTCCTCCCCGAGCCGGAGGGCCCGTTCCGGCGGCTGACCGAGGCGTTGGTGTCGGCCTTCCCCCAGTGTCCGCCGTATGCCGGTGAGTTCGCCGACGTCCGGCCGCACCTCACGCTCGACGCCCGCTCGGACGAGGTGTCGGTGGGGTCGACGGCGCAGCTGCTCCGCGACCTCGTACCGGCCCGCTGCCGCGCCGAGCGACTCGACCTCGTCCACTACACGCCCGGGGCGCTCCGGGTGCTCCGGTCCTGGCCCCTGTCCTGACCGTCCCGGCCCGCAGGGTGCACCACCCGGACATGCTGGGCGTGTCGTCGGTCGTGGAAGGAGTGCCCCGTGCCGATCCAGCGCGTCGCCTCCGCCGTGGTCTGCATGTGGTGGGCCATCGGGGTCCTCTCGGGCGCCCTCCTCGGGGAGCCCGAGCGTCTGGACCCCGTCTCAGGGGTGGCCCTGCTTGCTGTCCTCACCCTGACCGCCGTGGTCGTCGCCACGACTGCGGCACGGTCTGCGTGGGTTGTGCGCACGGTCCGCCGTCCCGCCGCGGGTGCGAGCGCCCGTGTCGAGGCCCCCACCCCGTACTGGTGCGTGGTCGGCCTCGCGAGCGGTCTCCAAGCGCGTGGCTGCTCGCCATCGTCCTGCTCGTCGTAGTCGTGCGCACTCTCCTGCTGCCGCTCACCGTTCACGGAGTTCGAGCCAGTAATGCCCGGGCCCGGGCCTCAGCTCCGCGACCTGCGCCCGGCATGCCGGGGCCCGTGACGTCGAGTCGCTGCGCCGGATGCGTGAGGAGCCGCGGCGCAGCAACGCCGAACACAGCATCTCGACCTGGTCGTTGGCTCCGGCGTTGCCGCAGCTGCCGCTCTTCTCGCCCTTCACCGGGTCGTCTCCGACGTCGCCACGGGTCGCGGTGTCGGAGCACTCCATGACGTCTCGTCGCCTCGACGCCCGGCAGTCCGCGATCTGGCGCCGTGCGCCCACCCCCGGTTCGCCTGTGGCCCTGCGACGATCAGGACGCGCGTCGAGATGGCTCAGGTGTGGCGGTTGCGGGTGCTGGGCTCGATGTCCACCGGCTGATCCCGTCGCCTGCAGAGCACGTCGCGGTCGAGCTGGCCATGCCACGCGCCGACCGCATCACCGTCATCGTCATCGACGTGGGGCGCCGCTGCCCCACGTTCATCTCGGCCAGCGCGCGCATGCGCTGCTTCCTGGCCGGCGCCGAGCTCACCCCCCGGAACGGGTCTCGTCGTCCCCTTGCGGGGGGGTTCCGACGGGTGGACGATGATGTGCATGTCCGAGGGTAGCGCTGGTCGGTCAGGGATGTTCCGCCGGAAGCAGATTGGCGGGGGCGACGATGGAACCCTCGAGCGAAGCATCGGCCTGTGGCAGCTCACGGCGATCGGCCTTGGCGCGATCATCGGTGCCGGGATCTTCGCTCTCGCCGGCCCGGTGGCGAAGACCATCGCCGGCCCCGCAGTGTCCGTGTCGTTCCTCATCGCGGGGTTCGCCAGCGCCTGTGCAGCCCTGTCGTACGCCGAGTTCGGCGGCCTGATCCCGCAAGCCGGTTCGGCCTACACCTACGGTTACGTCGTGCTCGGCGAAGTGGTCGGTTGGTTCATCGGCTGGGACCTGTTGCTCGAGTACACGGCCATCGTCGGTGTCGTTGCCATCGGCGTCTCCCAGTACGTCTCCTTTCTGCTCAGTTCGCTCGGAGTCGACCTGCCGGTGTGGATGCTGGGTGCGCCGGGCACCGGGGAGGGCCACCGCGTCGACCTGTTCGCGATCCTGCTGTGTCTCGGGGTGGCCTGGCTGCTCAACCGGGGGATCAAGAGCAGCGCCAAGGTTGAGACCTGGCTCGTCTTCGTCAAGATCGCCATCGTCCTCGCCGTGATCGGGGTCGGGGTCTTCTACATCAAGTCCGACAACCTCAGCCCCTACTTCCCGTACGGCTTCAGTGGCGCCGCGACCGGTGCGGCGACCGTGTTCTTCGCCGTGTTCGGCTACGACGCGATGAGCACCGCGGCCGAGGAGTCCAAGGAGGCCGAGCGCAACCTGCCCAAGGCGATCCTGCTCTCGCTGGCCATCGCTATGGTGCTCTACCTGCTCGCGGCCACGGTGCTGACCGGCATGATCAAGTACACCGACCTGTCGGAGAGCGCCGCCTTTGCCGAGGCGTTCACCGTGGTCGGCCGCCCCGAGTTCGCCAAGATCGTCGCGGTCGGGGCCATCGTCGGCATCATCACGGTGCTCTTCTCCTTCACCCTCGGCGCCTCCCGCGTCTTCTACGCCATCAGCCGCGACGGCCTCCTGCCGTCTTGGTTCGCCAAGACCAACAAGTTCCACTCACCGACGCGTCCGGTGTGGATCGTCGGCATCGTCTCGGCCGGCATCGCCGGCGTCGTGCCCATCGGCACCGCCGCGGAGCTCACGAATATCGGGATCCTGCTCGCCTTCGTCGTCGTCTGCGCGGCCGTCATCGTGCTGCGCTATCGCTCTCCAGACCTGCCACGTACGTTCCGCCTGCCGTTCATGCCGATCGTCCCCATCCTCGGAATCGCGTTCTCGCTCTGGCTGACGACCCAGCTGATGTGGGAGACCTGGGTTCGCTTTGTGACATGGTTCCTGATCGGCGCGGTCGTCTACGGTCTCTACGGCTACCGACACAGCAAGGTCGGCCGCGGTGAGGCCATGACGGGCGACCCGGAGTCAGAGCTCAAGGGCTGACCCCAGCGGATGGGGGCTGTGGTGCTGCAGGCCGACTCGACGCCACTTCTTCCCGAGAACTCAGCGGCCGGCTGACCTGAGCTCGCCGACCTGGCGGACGACGTCGGCGACGAGCTCGTAGACGGCCGGGTCGGTCTGGTTGGCCATGCCGAGCATGACGTCGTCCATCCCGGCCCCGGCCAGCACCCCGAGCCGGTCGACCGCCTCGGCGACCGAGACCGTCGACTCCCCCGAGGGAGCGGGATCCCCAGACTGCGACAGGGACATCCGGGTCAGGACCGTCTTCGTGATGTCGGCGTAGTCGCGGTCCGCCTCGGCGCAGCGCTGCCGCAGCACGTCGCAGGCCGCGCGCAGCTTGTCCGGTCCGACGTCGAAGAAGTTGCACGCGTCGCCGTAGGTCGCGATGAGCCGCATCGTCTTCTTCTCCCCCATGCCGCCGATGAGGATCGGCGGATGTGGACGACGGATGGCGGGAGGGCTGTTGAGGAGGCGCTCGAGCGAGTAGTGCTGCCCGGCATACGGGCTCTCGTCGCCGGACCACATCTGGAGGACGATCTGGAGCGTCTCCTCCAGCCGCTCGAACCGCTCCGATGTCGAGGGGTAGGGGACGCCGAGCCCGCGGTGCTCCTCCTCGTTCCACGCGGCGCCGATGCCGAGCCAGGCCCGACCGCCGGACAGCACGTCGAGGGTGGTCACCGTCTTGGCGAGGATGCCAGGGTGGCGGTAGGTGACCCCCGTGACGAGCGTGCCGAGCTCGATCGTCGAGGTCTGCCCGGCGGCGAAGGCGAGCGCCGTGTAGCCCTCGAGCATCTCCTGCTCGGGCGGACCGATCATGCTGATCTGGAAGAAGTGGTCCATCACCCAGAGGCTCGCCATCCCCGCCTGCTCGGCGTCGCGGGCGATCCGCCCGAAGGTGGTGCCGATCGAGGCCGGCGCGTCCGGCCAGCTGAAGTTGGAGACCTGCAGTCCGAGTCGCATTCCCTGATCATCAGCCCGTGTCAGGTGATTGTCGAGGGCTCCCGCCCGGGACGGTCGCGGACCGGCGGGGTCAGCTCGACGGTGAGTCGGGGCAGGAAGAACTGGACGAGCGGGCCGATGGACACGGCATACAGCACCGTCCCGAGGCCGACAGGCCCACCGAGCAGCCACCCGACCGCGAGGACGAGCACCTCGATCGACGTGCGCACGAGGCGGATGCTGAGGCCGGTGCGGCGCGCGAAGCCCGTCATCAGCCCGTCCCGGGGGCCCGGCCCGAGCTGGCTGCCGATGTAGAGGCCACCGGCGACCCCGTTGATGCCGATGCCGAGCAGCAGCATCGGCACCCGGGCCGCGAGCGCCTCGGGCGCCGGGATGAGCGCGAGGGCCGCGTCGGCAGCGAGCCCGATGACGACGACGTTGGCCACCGTCCCGAGACCGGGCCACTGGCGCAGCGGAAGCCACAGCAGCAGCACGAGCGCCCCGACGATGATCGTCACCTGGCCGAAGGTGAGCGGCACGTGCGTGGCGATGCCCGCGTGGAAGACGTCCCACGGGTCGAGGCCGAGGGTGCTGCGGATCAGCATCGCCATCGACCCGCCGTAGAGGACGAGCCCGACGAGCAGCTGGGTCAGCCGGAGCGGCATCCGCCCGGCGCGCAGCTGCTCGCGGGTGGTCAGGGAGAGGAGGGGGACGTGGCGGCGCATGGGTCCAGCGTGGTGGTGATTGGCCCTTGTTTCCATGACCAATCGTGCGAGGGTGGACTCATGCGCACCGTGTCCGCCCGCTCGCTCGGCGCCCTCCTCGGCCCGTCGCCGCTGCCCCGACCCGCCTACCGCGGTCTCGCCGACGCCGTGCGGCGCCTCGTCTGCGACGGTCGGCTGCTCGTCGGGACCCGGTTGCCGAGCGAGCGCGCCCTGACGACCGAGCTCGGCCTGAGCCGGACGACCGTCGGCGCCGCCCTCGACGCGCTCCGTGACGAGGGCTACGTCCTGACCCGCCGCGGGTCGGGCAGCGTCGTCGCGCTCCCGGCCCGCTCGGGCGCGATCACGCTCTCGAACGCCGGGCTCATCCCGAGCCCCCTGCCCCCGGACGTCATCGACCTCACGTATGCCGCTCTCCCCGCGGCGGCCGGGATCATCGCCGCATACGAGCGCGCGCTGCACGAGCTGCCCCGCCACCTGGCGACGCCCGGCTACCACCCGCACGGGGTGCCCGAGGCGCGGGAGGCCCTGGCCCGGTGGTTCGACGGGCGCGGCCTGCCCACCGACCCGGACCAGGTCGTCGTGACGTCGGGTGCCCACGCCGCCCTCTCCAGCGTGCTGCGGGCCCTGCTCGAGACCGGCGACCGCATCGCGGTGGAGAACCCCACCTACCCCAACGCACTCGTGGGGGCCCGGCGCGCGGCTTACCGGGTCGTGCCCGTGCCGCTCACCCCGACCGGCTGGGACCCCGAGTCCTTCGAGGTCGCGCTGCGGCGTGGCGGGGCCCGTCTGGCCTACGTGATCCCCGACTTCCAGAACCCGACCGGCCTGCTCATGCCCGCCGACGTCCGCGCCGAGATGGCAGGCGTCCTGCACCGGACCGGCGCGCGGGCCGTCGTCGACGAGACCTTCGTCGAGCTCGGCCTCGACGCGACGGCGCCCGCCCCCTTCGCGACGTCCTCGTCCGACGCGGTGACCCTCGGCAGCGCAGCCAAGGCGTGGTGGGGCGGGCTGCGCGTCGGCTGGGTGCGGGCCCCGATCGCCCGGGTGGCCGACGTCGTCGAGGCACGGCACAGCCTCGACCTCGGCACGGCGGTGCTCGAGCAGCTCGTCCTCGCGGACCTGCTCGGCCAGGGGTCGGGACTGCTCGACGAGCGCCGGGACGACGCGCGCCGACGCCGGGACGCGCTCGTCGTCGCGCTGCGCCGGCACGTGCCCGACTGGTCCTTCACGGTGCCCCCCGGCGGACTCAACCTGTGGTGCGAGCTGCCCCTCGACCGGGGGGACGAGCTGGCCCGGGCCGCCGAGGGCGCCGGCATCAGGCTGGCCCGGGGCGGGCAGTTCGGCGCCGACGGCGGGATGGCCCGCTTCGTCCGAGTGCCGTTCTGCGTCGCCCCCGACGAGGCCGACGAGGTCGGTCGCCGCCTCGCGGTCGCCTGGCGGCGCGCCCTCGGTCACCCGGCTGCGGCCCCCGCCGAGACCCCCCTCATCGCCTGACCCCCAAGTCGAGTGGGCACTTTCGCCCGCCCCGATGCGGAAGAAAGTGCCAGCCCACTCGAGGGGAAGAAAGTGCCCACTCGACCGGATGGACGAGTGGGCACTTTCTTCCCGCCGAACGGGACGAAGCGGGTCAGTCGCGGGTGAGCTTGCGGTAGGTCACCCGGTGCGGGCGAGCAGCGTCGGCCCCGAGCCGCTCGACCTTGTTGGCCTCGTAGGAATCGAAGTTGCCCTCGAACCAGTACCACTTCGACGGGCTCTCCTCGGTCCCCTCGTAGGCGAGGATGTGCGTCGCGACCCGGTCGAGGAACCACCGGTCGTGGGTGATGACGACGGCGCAGCCCGGGAAGTCGAGCAGGGCGTTCTCGAGGGAGCCGAGCGTCTCGACGTCGAGGTCGTTGGTCGGCTCGTCGAGCAGGAGCAGGTTGCCGCCCTGCTTGAGGGTGAGCGCGAGGTTGAGCCGGTTTCGCTCACCACCGGAGAGCACCCCGGCCATCTTCTGCTGGTCGGGACCCTTGAAGCCGAACTGCGAGACGTAGGCGCGGGAGGGGATCTCGACGTTGCCGACCTTCATGTGGTCGAGGCCGTCGGAGACGATCTGCCAGAGGTTCTTCTTCGGGTCGAGGCCCTCACGGCCCTGGTCGACGTAGGAGATCTTGACCGTCTCACCGATCTTGACCTCACCGGCGTCGGCCTCCTCGAAGCCGACGATCGTCTTGAACAGCGTCGACTTGCCGACCCCGTTGGGGCCGATGACACCGACGATGCCGTTGCGTGGGAGCGAGAACGACAGGTTGTCGATGAGGACGCGGTCGCCGAAGCCCTTCTTGAGGTTCTTGACCTCGATGACCGTCGAGCCGAGGCGCGGGCCTGGCGGGATCTGGAGCTCCTCGAAGTCGAGCTTGCGGGTGCGGTCGGCCTCGGCCGCCATCTCCTCGTAGCGGGCCAGGCGCGCCTTGCTCTTGACCTGACGGCCCTTGGCGTTGCTGCGCACCCACTCGAGCTCGGTCTTGAGCCGCTTCGCGAGCTTCGCATCCTTCTTGCCCGCGATGGTGAGGCGCTCGGACTTCTTCTCGAGGTAGGTCGAGTAGTTGCCCTCGTAGGGGTAGAGCCGGCCGCGGTCCACCTCCGCGATCCACTTCGCGACGTTGTCGAGGAAGTAGCGGTCGTGGGTCACGGCGATGACGGCACCGGGGTAGGACTCGAGGTGCTGCTCGAGCCAGAGCACCGACTCGGCGTCGAGGTGGTTGGTCGGCTCGTCGAGCAGGAGCAGGTCCGGCTTCTGGAGCAGCAGCTTGCACAGGGCGACCCGGCGGCGCTCCCCACCGGAGAGGTTCGTGACCGGGGAGTCCGGCGGCGGGCAGCGCAGGGCGTCCATCGCCTGCTCGAGCTGGCTGTCGAGGTCCCACGCGTCGGCGTGGTCGATCTCCTCCTGGAGGGTGCCCATCTCGGCGAGGAGCGCGTCGTAGTCGGCGTCCGGCTCGGCCATCTCGGCGCTGATCGCGTTGTAGCGGTCGACCTTGCCCTTGATGACGCCGGCACCCTCCTCGACGTTGCCGAGGACGGTCTTGTCCTCGTTGAGGGGCGGCTCCTGGAGCAGGATGCCGACGCTCGCGCCCGGCGCGATGCGGGCCTCGCCGTTGGACGGCTGGTCCAGGCCGGCCATGATCTTGAGGATCGTGGACTTGCCGGCGCCGTTGGGCCCGACCATCCCGATCTTCGCACCCGGGTAGAAGGACATCGAGACGTCATCGAGGATGACCTTCTCGTTGTGCGCCTTGCGTGCGCGGGTCATGGTGTAGATGTACTCGGCCATGCCCCGAGGCTATCGGGCGGACCGCACCGCACCGAATCGGCCGGAGCGGCCCGGGCGCGTGCGGGCGATTGTCAGGCGGCCGGCTCGTCGGCCACCCGGTAGGGGTCGGTCTCCGGGTCGCCGAGCGCAGATGACCCGGACGGCTCGGACGGCTCGGACGGCTCGGACGGCTCGGACGGCTCGGACGGCCCCGACCCGCTGGTGGGCTCTTCCCCGGGGTGGTCCTCGTCGACCTCGCCGTTGGCGTCGACCCAGGACGGCCGTGAGTCCGCCGAGTCTGCTGAGTCGTGCATCGCCGCGACGGCCTCGAGCACCTCCGGGTCAGAGCCGCGGTCCTGCCCGAGGGCGGCGGCCTTGCTCACCCGCTCGAAGGAGGCCCGCCCCCGCCGCAGGTCGTGGCCGATGTGGGACGCCTCGACCTGGGGGGACTCGCGCTTGTGGCCGTCGGCCTCGACCCAGCGACGGGAGGAGAAGGTGCCCTCGATGGTGACGGGCTGGCCCTTGTGCAGCGAGCTGGCCGCGTTGGCCGCCAGGGCGTCGAAGGAGATGACGTCGAGGAAGGTCGTCTCGTGGTCGACGAACTTCCCATCGGGCGTCCGGTGGTACGGGGTCGAGGCCACCCGGAAGGTCACGAAGACCCCT